>JAGPVT010000087.1 GCA_018066865.1 Marinobacter sp.
CGGAGCCACTGCCGAAAGCCGATGTAATTACGATGGGCATGATACTGCACGACTGGAACCTGGAGAAGAAAATGCACCTCGTCCGCGCTGCCTACGATGCCTTGCCTCCGGGAGGCGCATTCGTCGTTATTGAGAATCTGATCGATGACGCGAGACGTGAGAACGCTTTCGGGCTGATGATGTCGCTTAATATGTTGATCGAGTTCGGTGATGCGTTCGACTTCACCGCCGCTGATTTATTCGGATGGTGTCGCGAGGTCGGCTTCAGCAGGACCGAGGTGATTCCGCTGGCAGGTTCGGCAAGCGCTGGCGTAGCCTACAAGTAACCGGTAGGCAGCGGTCGGTGGCCCAACAATGCCATGCACCGGATGCCAAATCCTCTGCTTCGCTGCGGTTTTGTCATCGGTGATGTCGGGGGCTCTACCTTCATGAAATTTGACGAGACTCCTTATACCGTCGAGGACCTGGCAGCAGATACAGTAGCTGTCCTTTAGGCTTGGGACGCCATCCAACACTATGGAAGAAGAGCTTGATCGCCGTGTCAAAGAATGGAGCCTGCTATCAGGAAATAAGCTTGAGTTTGACGAGTCAGATTTCCGACTGCGCGAACAGCGGTGCATAGAACACGCAGGAACTTGGGTGCAGCCTGGAAATCATGCAATGGCAAGCATATTGCGGTTCTGTAGCAAATGCGGGTCTACGCTTTGTGGTATTTTTGATGGTGTCGTCCATGGAGTGACTTTAGGTTGCGTAAATAGTGATCCGGAAGTCGACATTGGCATGCACATCTTCGTGGGTTCAAAAGCAACGTGGGAAATCCTGCCCGATACAGCGAATCAGTATCATGAGCAGGGCCCCAAGAATGCATAGCAATCACAGGCACTGCACACCAACTACGCCGTACTCCGTTGGCACCCATTACCACTGGCGTTATGATTCAGAGCCAAACAACGCAGTAATCTGCAACAAGTAGTTGTTGCAAGGAATTGATATGAGCACATCGGATAAGTTTTGGGACAGCAAAGCCGAAGGGTACGCAAAAAGCCCGGTTTCCGACGAAGAGACTTATCAGAAGAAGCTCAGCGAAACGCAGGCGACTTTTTCTCCAGAAATGCGGGTTTTGGAGTTTGGCTGCGGAACAGGTACAACCGCGGTTCATCACGCGCCACATGTACTGCATATTGATGCGATCGACATTTCTCAGAACATGATTGAGATTGCTCGCAGAAAAGCCAGCGAGTCAAATATTGATAACATTACATTCACTCGTGGTGCTTTGACTGAGTTCAACGCAGACACCGCCAGTCTGGACGCTGTTTTAGGTTTAAATGTTATTCACCTACTACCAGATAGGCAGTCTGTGCTCACTGAGGTAGCTAGAATTCTCAAACCAGGTGGCGTTTTCGTTAGCAGTACTGGTTGCCTGGGTAGTTCGTACCTCCGCTTTATTAAACTGTTTGTACCATTAGGAAAGTTTCTGGGACTTATGCCTGATGTCTTTGTATTAACGGAATCCGAGTTGGCGACTGAGATTACAAATGCTGGCTTTGCAATTGAGCGCCAGTGGCATCACGGAATGAAAGACATCAATGTTTTCATAATTGCACGCAAAATATAAGCGACATACGTTCAGGTAGATGACGGTATAACTGGAGAGTTGTCTCCTAACAAGGCACACCCTGCGATGGCAGAGCTATTCGAATTTGAGACCGGTCGGCTAAGCTTGCGGCAATGGAAAGAAAGCGATTTCGAGTCGTTCGCTGCTCTGAACGCCGATACAGTTGCGAGTTTGAGCATCCCGGCTTGCCCCAGCGTAGCTACAGCAACAAGCATCTTGGATGCCTGCCATTACAAGCATTTTCCGACCGGTGCTTTATTCCGGCATCGGAATAAATTCTTCTTCGTCACCCACCACCTTCGGAAAGGTTTGGGCTTTCCAATCAGTCTTGGCCTGCTCAATGCGCTCGCGGCGGCTGGACACGAAGTTCCATTCCATATAGCGCTTGCCCAGGTTCTGGCCACCAACGATTGCAATGCGCGAATCGCGAGTTGCGGTCAGTTCGGTACCTGGCTTGTCAGATAGCACGGCCATCGCATATTCGGGGATCCGGGTGTCGCCCGCTGTTAACTCGCCCTCAGCCACGTAGACTGCTCGCTCATCGGCATCCGGCACCTGAATTGTTTGCCCTGCCCGAAGGTGCGCTTCAACGTAAAGTGTGTCCGCAAACACTTTGACGGGCGATGTTTCCCCGTAGGCGCTACCCATGATGACGCGGATCGGCACGCCGTCGATTTCAACGCGGGGGATGTCGTCGCTGGGATAGTGATAAAACGCCGGATCGATCTCTTCATCGGCCTCTGGCAAAGCCAGCCAGAGTTGCAAGCCGTGTAGGCGGTGCGCCGTTTGGGTGACCTCTGGGCGCTCCCGCTCGGAATGGGTAATGCCCTTCCCTGCGACCATCAGGTTGACATCACCAGGGCGAATGGCCTGGTAACTGCCAACCGAATCCCGATGCAGTATTTCACCCTCGAACAGGTAAGTGACCGTGGCCAGATTGATGTGCGGGTGCGGCCGCACTTTGATGCCGTCACCGGCGGCGAACTCGGCGGGTCCCATATGATCGAAGAAAACCCACGGACCGACCATGCGGCGTTGTCTGGCTGGTAAAACACGCCTTACAGAGAAGCCGCCCAAATCCCTGTCCCGCGGCTCAATCAACAGCTCGACTGCCTTGCATCCGGCCGGTTCTATGCAATCCTGATCAAAAGCTTCTTCTGGTGTCCGTATCTGTGTACTCATTGTTTTTCACCTGCCTGTAGCTTCCGCGTCCAGTCACCAAGGGCCACTACCAGTTTGGCGATGAATTCACCTGTGGTCTCATCAGTAAGCCGGCCTTCGGCGTCGAAGCGTTCATGTGCCGAAGCAATCATGACTTCGGGCTTGTTCAGGCAGTGCATGTCCAGAAAGACCATGGCGCGACGCAGGTCGTATTGAGCGCGCACACCGCCGAGCAGGCTCATACTGGCGCTCATGATTGCGGCGGGCTTGCCAGCAAACGGCTGTGGCTGCTCGCGCGAGACCCAATCTATGGCGTTTTTCAAAACCCCGGACATTGAGTAATTGTATTCCGGTGTGGCGAACAACAATGCGTCAGCCGCCCTTACCTGCTCCACGAGTTGTCTCACGGCGGCCGGTACCGCGTCGTCTCGTTGGTCTTGGTCATATAGCGGAATCTGTGAAAGATCGGCAAATTCGATGTGCATGTTGCCGGGAGCGCTGTCCCGGGCAACCCTTAACGCGGCCGTGTTATAGGAATTTTTCCGCAGACTGCCGGGAATGCAGAGCACCTTAAGTGTGTTTGTCATGAAATCTCCCTATACAATTTGGTTGCATTTGCTACTCTAACTTGGCACCTTTATTGACACAATACTATTAGCAGACGACATACTGTCGTCATAAAGGCGACAAAAAGAGATCGTATATGGATAATTTCGCCGGTATTCGCGCGTTTACCCAAGTCGTCAAGGCAGGTGGCTTTGCGGCTGCAGCGCGGGAGATGGGGTTGTCGCGATCGGTGGTCAACAAGACCGTCATCAACCTCGAGCAGGAACTCGGCGCACAGTTACTTCAGCGCAGCACGCGCCGAGTCACGCCGACGGACAGCGGGCTCGCGTTCTATGAACGCTGCATTCACATTTTAAGTGAGTTGGATGAAGCCACATCGGCTATCACAACGTCGCAAAGTCATCCGACTGGCAATCTCCGCGTCAACGCACCGATGTCTTTTGGTACCCTTCATTTATCCAAGGTACTCGCTGAATATATGGCCCTGTATCCGGATGTCCATGTCGAGTTGGTGCTTAATGATCGCTTTGTGGATGCCATTGAAGAGGGCTTCGATGTAACGGTGCGCGTTGGAGCGTCGCAGGCGACCACCAGCCTTGTGACGCGCGAGCTGACAACTGCCCGGCGTGTGCTCTGCGCTTCGCCGGATTATCTTGAGAAGTGGGGAGAACCGTCAGTACCTGCTGATCTCATCGCGCACCGCTGCTTGCACTATGGCTACCTGGGCTCCGGAAGCAAGTGGCGCTTACGTGGTCCTGCTGGTGAACAGATCTTCGCAATCCAGTGCGTCATGTGGGCCAATAATGCTGAACCTCTGCGCGACGCCGCCATCAATCATCAAGGCATTGCAATGCTGCCGACCTTTATCGTCGGCGAGGCACTGAAAACCGGACAATTGCGTACGATTCTCGTGGACTACCCGCCTATCGACATTGCGCTTAGCGTTCTGTATCCCCGGCACCGGCACCTTTCGACAAAGGTTCGGCTACTCGTTGATTTGTTATCTGAGCGTTTCGGGAACCAACCTTACTGGGATCTTGAGCGCTAAGGCGACTCAAGGCTGGGCAGAAACCTCCACGGTTTGCGCGGCTGGAGCAAGCAACATGAAGACTGTTAAACAACTTTGAGGCCTGTCATGACACCATCTTGTGATGATGATTTTATTGTAGTGACCACCCCTGAAGCGGCGGTTGATCGTCTTGCCGCCCTGTATGAACAAGCCACCAGCGCACTGCGCGCGGCGCTGAAGCAGTATCTTGATGACCGCCAACTGCCGCAGGATTCCCAGTACACCTTCCGTTACCCGGAGCTGCGCCTGACGTATCAATCCCAGGGCGAGGTGCCCAGCAGCATACGTGCCTACGCGCGGCTGCAGGTGCCCGGTGTTTACACTATTACGGTGACTCAACCCGAGGCTTTCAGGCGTTATTTGGAGAGCCAGCTGGGGTACATGATGAGGGATTTCACCGTCGTCGTGGCGGTCGGGTGGAGCCAGGTCAACATTCCCTATCCCTATGTTGTTGAGCAAGGCGACGAGTTGGGCGCTTCGGGCGTTACCGCCAGCGAGCTGTCGCGGGTATTCCCCAGTACTGACTTATCCGCCACCAGCGATGGCACCGCCGATGGCCTGCACGACTGGCAAGAGCTGGAGCAATTGCCGTTGGCTCTGTTTGATGCCGCGCGTACGGATTTTTCATTGCGCCGGCTGGTGCATTACACCGGCAGTAACTGGCAGCATGTGCAGCCGTGGATATTACTGACTAACTACCATCGCTATGTTGACCAGTTTATTCGTCACGGGCTGGACATGCTGCAGGGTGACTCACGCTTTCAGAGCATGGTGTTGCCCGGAAATGTAGTGATAGAGCGAGGTATGCCCGATGATGAAATGGAGGCGATTATCGGCTCTGTAGTCTGGCACCGGTTCCAGATGCCAGCCTACCACCTGAAGGCGACGGAGCCCGGAGAGGGTATTACCCTGGTCAACATTGGCGTGGGGCCGTCCAACGCCAAGAACATCACCGATCACCTCGCCGTACTCCGTCCGCACTGCTGGCTGATGATCGGTCATTGCGGTGGGCTACGGCAGTCGCAGGTGATTGGTGACTATGTACTGGCCCATGCCTACATGCGCCGAGACGGGATCCTTGACCGGGTACTGCCGCCGAACATTCCGTTGCCGGCGTTAGCCGAAGTACAGCAAGTGCTGCAGCAGGCTGCGGCGGAGATCACCGGCGCAGAGGGAGACACGCTCCGGCGCCGACTGCGTACCGGTACCGTATTAACCTACGATGACCGTAACTGGGAGCTGCGCTGGGCGCAGGAGCGCTCGCAGATTAACCTCGCTCGCGCCATCGCGGTTGATATGGAGAGCGGCACCATCGCGGCGCAGGGTTACCGGTTTCGCGTACCTTACGGCACCCTGCTGTGCGTCTCCGACAAACCACTGCATAGTGAGATCAAGCTACCTGGCGCAGCAGGTGCTTTCTACGAGAGTGCGGTTACCCAGCATTTGCATATCGGTATCCGCGCGCTGGAACTGATGCGCACTGAACGTTACACCCTGCATTCGCGCAAGCTGCGCAGCTTTGATGAGCCTCCGTTTCGTTGAGTACAGGCCTGTGCGCGGGCGGCTCGGGGGGGGTTCTATACCCCCCGTTAGCACGCTTTAGAAATGCCCCGCACTCACCAACGCCCCTGCAACGTGGCCACTATCCGGCGACCATCGGCTTTGTCCCGGTGCTCACACAGATAAATGCCCTGCCAGGTTCCAAGTGCCAGGCGCCCATGGTGCACGGGCAGCGTGAGTGACGGGCCTATAAGAATGCTCTTGATATGAGCCGGCATGTCGTCCGGCCCTTCCATCACATGCTCATAGTGGGGCGCCCGCTCAGGCACCATCACGTTAAAGTGGCGCTCAAGATCACCACGCACGTCCGGGTCTGCGTTTTCATTGACCGCCAGCGAAGCTGAAGTGTGCTGGATGAACAGGTGCAACAACCCCACTTCGCAGTTGGTCATGTCCGGCGCCTGGGCCAGGATTTCATTGTTTACCAGATGAAATCCTCTCGGCAGCGGTGCCAGGTCAACGAACGTCTGATCCCAGATCATGGCGGCTCCTGTGGTTTATTTCTGGAGTTCGTCCCATGGGTGCATGGGCACAACGGCTTCGCTCACTTCCGCCTCGAAGGAGCTGCGGAAATAGTCCATGGCTTTTTCGGCTTCGTTCAGTTCATCAAACCGGGCAATGTGATAAATCGCCTCGCCTTCATTAACCAGTGGCAGATTGTTCACGCAAATAACGATACCCGAGCAGGGTGACAGAATCGCCGTTTCAGATTCACCAAAGGGATCCGCTACCATGGCAAGCTTCTGGCCTTTGCGCACTTTCTGCCCGAGCTGCGCGACGGGGCGCATGATGCCATCGATCTCTGCCCTCACCCACTGCGAACTGGCCGCAATTTCCGAACGCTTTTTCGTCGTACTGCGGCCTTTGCGTGGAGGAACCATTTCCAGTTCCCGCATCACTCGCATCACGCCTTTGGCGCCACTGCCAATTACAACGTCGTCAAAGCGCAGTGCTTCGCCGCCCTCATAGGTGATTACAGGAATATCCAGAGAATCTGCGTAGGCGCGCAAACTGCCGTCCCGCAGGCCTGCATCAATAATCACCGGTGCCGCAAATGCTTCTGCCATACGGGCAGTTTCCGGGTTTTTCAGTTCCGCCCGAACCTGCGGCAGGTTGAAGCGGTGAATGGCACCCGTGTGCAAATCGATGATGTGCGTTACGTGTTCCATAATCTGGGTACGCAAAAGATACGCAATACGCCCACCAAGAGAGCCTCTTTCGCTGCCAGGAAAACAGCGGTTCAGGTCGCGCCTGTCTGGCAGATAACGCGTGCGATGCACAAATCCGAAAATGTTCACGATAGGTACTGCGATAAGGGTGCCGCGTAAATTTCGAAGCGCCGAATTGGTGAGCACACGGCGCACAATTTCCACACCTGCAATTTCATCACCGTGTATGGCTCCGCACACCATCAGTACCGGGCCGTCCCGGCGCCCGTGCACAATTTCCACAGGTATGTGCAAGGGGGTGTGGGTGTACAGCTTTGCTACCGGAATTTCTATGGTTTGCCGGGTGCCAGCTTGAACCTTTACTCCGGCCATCTCAAAGGGCGCGCGCGCCATCGATTAACCTCTGCCTTTGGTTTTGGTGCGCCAGGGCGCCTGATTTTTTTCAATCCAGTTCACGATCATGCCCGCCACGTTCTTGCCGGTGGCGTTTTCAATCCCTTCCAGACCAGGCGAGGAGTTCACTTCCATCACCAGCGGGCCACGGCTGGAGCGGAGCAAGTCGACACCTGCCACGTTCAGGCCCATGGACTTGGCTGCGGTAATGGCTGTTTTTCGCTCTTCCGGCGTAATGCGAACCAGTGACGCACTGCCACCACGGTGCAGGTTGGAGCGGAACTCACCCTCAGCCCCCTGCCGCTTCATGGCCGCAATCACCTTGTCGCCAATGACAAAACAACGGATATCCGCGCCACCGGCTTCTTTAATAAATTCCTGCACCAGTATGTCGGCTTTAAGGCCCATGAAAGCCTCAATCACACTTTCAGCCGCTGTACGGGTTTCTGCCAGCACCACACCGATGCCCTGGGTGCCTTGCAGCAGCTTGATAACAACCGGCGCACCGCCCACCATTTTCAGCAGCTCGGGCACGTTATCCGGTTTGTTGGCAAAGCCGGTTATGGGCATGCCGACGCCTTTGCGGGCAAGCAACTGCAGGGAGCGCAGCTTGTCCCGTGAACGGGTAATGGCAACAGACTCGTTCACCGGGAAGGTTCCCATCATTTCAAACTGGCGCAGAACCGCTGTGCCATAGAAGGTAACGGAAGCCCCGATACGGGGAATCACAACATCAAAGTTTTCCAGCACTTCTTCGTGATAGTGAATCCGTGGATTCGCAGACGTGATGTTCATGGAGCAGTGCAGGCAGTCGATAACTTTCACTTCATGACCACGATTGACACCTTCTTCCACCAGACGGCGGGTAGAGTACAAATGCCGGTTACGCGACAGAACTGCAATTTTCATTTTTCAGACCTTAAGACCGGTTCCCCGGCGAGATAGGAAGCTTCGGGATAAATCGTCGTGCGACCCGCCATCGCGGTACGCCCGATCAGCATGCGAAACCGCATGGTGTCCCGGTTTGTCAGAGTCATTTCAACGGGCCAGCTTTGGTCGCCCATCAACAGAGTGGTCTCAATTACCAGCCGCAGTTCCTTGTGGCCACCCGAGTCCGACACATCACGCTCATCGAGAACACGGGCATCGCACTCCGCCACCTGATGCATATCATTCTGAACCGGATGTACCCAGAACCGGACCCGGCGCTCTCCATCCTGTGTGTAGGGTTCCGTGCGAAACGTGTGCAGGCAGGAGGTACGTGCTCCGGTATCCACTTTTGCCTTGATGCGGCTAATATCCAGATCAGGCAGCGCCACCCATTCCCGCCAACCCAGGCTGAGTTTGTTTTCAGCAGGTGTCGGCTTGATGGTTTTGATGGCTTCAGCTGTCTTTTTCGACATCCAACGGTTCCTTTTCAATGACTTTTTCCGGCGCCATTAGCTGCACGCGGAAGGGCTCGGAATGACTGCCGGCATAAATACTGGTATGCGGGAAAGGTATTTCTATGCCAGCCCTGTCCAGAGTTTTCTTTACAGCAACGAGCATACCGCTTTTGCTCTCCAGTACCTTGTCTTTTGGCACCCAAAAGGAAAACTGCAAGTCCACCGAGGAGGGGCCAAAGGCGGTTACCAACACAAACGCTTTGGGCTCTTCCAGGCAGGCAGGGTTCTTTTCTGCCAGCTCCAGCAGCAGAGCTTCTACTTTCTCCGCATCTTCAGCATAGGCAATCCCCACCTGAAGATCGATCCTGCGAATAGGAAAACGGGAGCGGTTAACAACCGGCGTTTTGATCAGCGTTTCGTTGGGAATGCGCACATACAGGTTGTCTCTGGTGCGCAGTTTTACGCTGAGCATGTCGATTCCCACCACTTCGCCCATGATGGTTTCCACTTCAATAAAGTCACCGATTTCAAAGGGCTTTTCAACGAGCAGGAACAGACCGCTGATCATGTTGGAGGCGGACGTTTGTGACGCAAAACCGATGGCGACGGTAAGAATACCGGCCGCGCCCAACACGACGTCCAGCGAAAAGCCGGCTTCCCGAAGCGCCGCCACACCAAACAGCAAGAAGATGATGTAGAACACCAGCCGCCGGACCATGACGGTGTGGTGCCGGGAACTGCGCTTCGCCATTACCTTTGACACACTGCGCGCAGCAAATGACGCAAGCACAATGCCGAGCAACAGCAAAAAGCCGGAGCTGATCCACTGTCCCCAGGCTATGTCGGCAAACACACTCATTGCACCCGTTTTCAGCTCTTCAGCCACAATCGTTACTCCGCAGAATGAGCATTAGCCAAACACCCGGTCGATGGCTCGCACCAGACGCCCTTTGGCAGCCTTTTCACGAGCCGGCGCCACTTTCTTGCACGGGCCAGCAGCGACAAGTAGCCCTTCATCCACATGCAGGCTCGCAGAGTTCATATCGGTTGCCACTTCCACAACCACTCCCGGTGTCCAAAGCTCTCCGCGGTCGTTCTGATGCAGTGACAGTAACGGCGTAGGCAGGCTGAAGCGTTCGAGCAGCAAAGGCTCAGTCCTGCGGTTAATAATGGTAACCGGAGTCACTGCCCGCCATGCGCGTTTTGGCACCGCCTCAAGTACCAGACGGCCAAAGTTCGGCGACGCGTAACACAGCTCACCTTCCATCGTATTTCTACCCACCCAGGTAAGCGATGGCACCGCCAGAGGAACCTCTGTCAGAAGGGTCTGGTTTTGTCCGACACAGATTTTCATCCAGACAACCGTTCCCACGTAAATAGTGCAACGCATGCCGCCGGGAATGGTCAGCGGGTGATAAGGACGAATGACCGTCGGAAGATTGGCCACCGCCGGTATGAACGTTACCGTGGACGTACTCCCTTCGCGGACAAACCGCTTCAGGGACTCGCTTGCGGGTGGCAGCCGGTGGTCTATGGATTCTGTCCAGCCTACGGGGTCTGTCTCCGGCTCCCGGGTTTCGGTACGCACCTGCCATTCTTTTTCCAGCAGAGTGACCCACAGCCGAACATGCCCAAGCTTATGGTGCTGGGTTTGGCCGGTCACAAGCTCGTAAGGCTGAGCCCAGACACCGTCGCGCCGGCTTTCGGTTTCAATATCCATAAACGCTGTAAATCTCCCACGAATACGGCTGGTAAAGTTGGGACAACTATAATCCAATCAGGGACCCCGGGCGAATATCCAACTATGTGATTTTATTGCATCAGTACGATGTAATTACCCTTATCTTCAAAACCGGAATCCGACACGGAATAGCCAATGACGCAACTTGTATGGTTCAGAAACGACCTGCGAATCGCCGACAACCCAGCCCTTGCCGTAGCCTGCAAAGAATCGGATAAAACGGGAGGCGACACAGGCGTTCGAGCCTGCTTCATCCTCACGCCGGCACAATGGCAGGAACACGACTGGTCGCCAGCCCGGGTTCAGTTTGTGATTGCCCACGCCAATGCACTGGCTCAGGAGCTCGCAAAACTCGGCATACCGCTTTCTTTTATCGAAGCTGAACGCTTCAGCGACAGCATCACAGCGCTTGAAGCCCATTGCCGGGAACACGGCGTCCGCCAGCTCCATTTCAACGAAGAATATGGCGTTAACGAGCGCAAGCGCGACAAGGCAGTGAAGCACCGTTTTGATGAATTGAGCATCACAACCCGCAAGTACCGCGACCAGACCGTGGCGCCGGTGGGTGAAATACTGACCGGCCAGGGTGAGCCCTACTCCGTATTCACTCCCTTCTCCCGCCGCTGGCGCACCTGGATTGATGAAACCCAGCCAACGCTGTATCCGGCCCCCAAAGCCCGGGGCAAAGCCATTCAGCCGGAGCGCATAAAAAATATTCCTGAAGGCTTTGAAGACGCTCCGCCAGCACTGGTAGAAACCGGAGAGGATGCCGCGCACTCGCAGCTGGAGCGCTTCCTCAGCGAACACGGCGGCGCCTACAAGGAACAACGAGACTTCCCCGCGCTTGATGGCACCAGCCAGCTCTCTCCTTACCTGGCCAATGGCATACTCTCCGGCCGCCAATGCCTGATCGCCGGGCGACAAGCACAAGGCATGGGAGGCAATCAGGAAGGTCTGGTGACCTGGATAAACGAAATCGCCTGGCGGGATTTCTATATCCACACTCTGTACCACTCCCCCCGGGTAAGCATGCACAGGGCCTTTAAACCGGAAACCGAAGCGCTGAAATGGAACGACCCGGGTGAGCACTTTGAGGCGTGGAAATCCGGCAACACCGGCATCCCCCTGGTTGATGCAGCCATGCGCCAGCTCAACCAGACCGGCTGGATGCACAACCGGTTGCGTATGGTTACGGCGATGTTTCTGACCAAAAACCTGTTCATCGACTGGCGGCTGGGAGAGGCTTATTTCATGTCAAAACTGGTGGACGGCTTCCTGGCCTCCAACAACGGCGGCTGGCAATGGAGCGCATCGACCGGCACCGACGCGGCGCCCTACTTCCGGGTGTTCAACCCGGTTACTCAAAGTGAGCGTTTTGATCCGAAAGGTGAGTTTATTCGGGAATGGGTGCCTGAGTTGGCAAAGCTGAATAACAAGCGCATCCACGATCCGTCCAAGGGCGGCGTTATCCCCGGTGGATACCCAAGGCCGATCGTTGATTTGAAGGAAAGCAGGAAGGAGGCGATCGCCAAGTTCAAGGCGCTAAAGGAGTAGGTGCAGACTCCGTGCAGACGCAGGCGGGGAAGCCTCCCCAAAACACGCTGTGAATACCTCCCTGTACGCTCGGCTCCGCCATCCATGGCTCCGCACGGTTTTGGAGAGGCTTCCCCGCCTGCGTCTATCGGCCTACTTCTTTCCGCAAACAGGGCAATCGGGATCTTTGTTAAGCTTCATTTCACGCCACTGCATTTCCCAGGCATCAAGAATCAATAATCGGCCCACAAGCGGCCTACCAACACCTGAAATCACTTTGATGGCTTCCATGGCTTGGGCGGAGCCAATCATGCCAACGAGCGGGGCGATCACTCCTGCCTCGGAGCAAGTTAAATCTTCGTTGCCCTGCTCAGGGTATAAACAGTGGTAACAAGGGGATTCGGCGTTCCGGCTGTCGTAAACACTGAGCTGGCCTTCACCCCGGATAGCTGCGCCTGAAACAAGGGGAACACCAGAGGCTACGCATGCCCGGTTTAATGCGAATCGGGTGCTGAAGTTGTCCGAGCAATCCAGTGCCAGGCTGGCTTCGGCTACTTCGCGGGCAAAGTCGTTTAGTTCAAGGCGGCGGTTAACCACAGAAATAGACACTGCCGGATTGATACTGCGTACTCGCGCGGCCAGGGTTTCCGCTTTGGACTCGCCAATTTGAGCCGTCTCAAATGCTATCTGGCGCTGCAGGTTGGCCAGTTCGATAACGTCATCATCTACCAACGTTATGTGGCCAACACCGGCTGCACCCAAATAAAGCGCAACCGGGCAACCCAGGCCACCAGATCCTACTATCACAACGCGGGCGGACTTCAGTGCCTGCTGGCCAGCAATATCAAAGCGGGGCATCAAAATCTGACGACTGAAGCGCAGGAGTTCTTCATCACTGAGCATGGAGGGCTCCTTTTCGGGGCCACTGCCCCAGGGTCATGCGGTCGTTGCCGCCATAGTCTTTTCGGCTTTCCACCTTAGCAAACCCTCGGGCGGTGAGCAGCCCTTGAACAGCTTCAGCCTGATCAAATCCGTGCTCCAGAAGCAGCCAGCCTTCAGCATTCAGCCAGGCAGGCGCTTCGCTCACGATCAGGCGAATGTCATCAAGGCCATCAGCTCCGGATACCAGCGCAGAGGCCGGCTCAAAGCGAACATCGCCTTCATCGAGGTGGTGGTCACCCGAAGCAACATAAGGTGGGTTGGAAACTATCAGATCAAAACTGCCAGCGGGCAATCCGGCAAACCAACGGCTCTGGAAAACCTCAACCGGTAACTTTAGCTTGCTGGCATTTGCCTGTGCCAATGCCACCGCATCTTCCATCAGGTCGCAGGCACTAATCATCCAGCTGGGCCGCTCGCTGGCCAGCGCCAAAGCGATGGCTCCTGTGCCGGTTCCAAGATCAACAACCCGGGCATTGTCTGGCAAGGGCAATTCCAGCGCCTGCTCTACCAGGCACTCGGTGTCCGGCCTGGGAATCAATGTACTGCTGCTTACTTTGAACGGAAGGGACCAGAACTCCTGATGACCCAACAGATAGGCAACCGGCATACCCTGCGCACGCTGCGTCACAACATCTTCGAATTCAGCTGCCAGCCGGGCTTCCACTTCGCGCTCGGGAAAAGCACGGAAGCCGGAACGGCTCAGGCCAGTTACCTGGGCAAGGAGCAACTCGGCATCGAGCCGGGCAGTGTCACCGGCAATCCGGCGCACCGCATTGCTCAGCAGCGCCTCGCAGGTCAGTAAAGGTTTACTCGTCATCGGAAAGCGAGGCCAGAAGCTCCGCCTGATGCTCTTGCTGAAGAGGCACAACTACGGAATCCAGATCACCCGCAATGACATCATCAAGTTTGTAAAGCGTGAGGTTGATGCGGTGATCGGTTACCCGGCCCTGGGGGAAGTTATAGGTGCGGATACGCTCAGAGCGATCGCCGCTGCCCACCAGGCTTTTGCGGGTCTCTGCCATGGTTTTCTGCTGCCGCTCAGTTTCAACGTTCTGCAGTCTTGAGGCCAGAAAGCTCATGGCCTTGGCCCGGTTTTTATGCTGCGAGCGCTCTTCCTGGCACTCCACTACAATACCGCTTGGCAGGTGGGTAATCCGGATGGCGGAGTCGGTTTTGTTGACGTGCTGCCCCCCCGCGCCCGAGGAGCGGAAAGTATCCACGCGCAAGTCGGCTTTGTTTATCTCGATTGCCTCGGCCTCATCGGCCTCTGGCATAACGGCAACGGTGCAGGCAGAGGTATGGATACGGCCCTGGGATTCGGTTTCCGGTACCCGCTGAACCCGGTGTGCACCGGATTCAAATTTCAGTGTGCCGTAAACAGCGTCGCCAGCAACCCGGGCAATCACTTCCTTATAACCGCCGTGTTCGCCTTCGTTCTCGCTCAGAACTTCAATCTGCCAGCGCCGACGCTCGGCGTAACGGCTGTACATGCGGAACAGATCTCCGGCAAAAATTGCAGCTTCATCGCCACCAGTTCCCGCTCGGATTTCCAGGAACACGTTTTTGCCGTCATTCGGATCTTTTGGCAGCATCAAACGCTGCAGCTCTTCATCCAGCTCTTCGGTTTTCTGTTCGGCAATCTCAAGTTCTTCTGCGGCCATCTCCCGCATGTCGGCATCGCCGTCTTTCGCCAGTTCCTTTGCCTCGCTGATATCGTCCAGCGAGTGCTTCCACGCCTGAAAGCACTGCACCACAGGCTCAATCTCGGAATACTCCCGGGATAATTCCCGAAACCTGTCCTGTTGGGCGATGGTTGCTGGATCGCTGAGCAAAGCACTCACCTCCTCGTAGCGTTCAACAAGCTGCTCGAGGCGGGACTGTATCGATGGTTTCATATTTTTTCCGGGGTGGTCGTCGCGTCTGCGTCCAACACATCAAGCTGATGCAGCTCTCTCAGCCATTCAGTCACCTCGGCGCGCCCTTCGGTGGTGGCCTTGCGAACCTGAATAGACGGTTCGTGCAGGAGTTTGTTTGTAAGGCCTCGCGCGAGGCTGCGCAACGCTGTTTCGGGATCACCGCCATTGCGCAAAGCGCGCAGGGCTTTTTCGGTTTCTATGTCTCGTAACACTTCCGCACGCTGCCGGAACTGCTTCAGTGTGGAAACCGCATCCAGTGCGCGAAGCTGGCTGAGAAATTCCTGCACGCCAGCTGTAATGAGGTTTTCCGCTTCACGGGCTGCACCCTCACGGGTACGAATATTTTCTTCAATCACCTGGCGCAAGTCATCAACGGTATAAAGATACACATCCGCCAGGGACGCCACTTCCGGCTCTATATCCCGAGGCACGGCAATATCCACCATGAAAAACGGCCGATGCTTGCGTTTTTTTAGCGAGCGCTCGACCGCACCTTTACCGAGAATCGGCAGCGGGCTGGCCGTGGATGAAATAATAATATCGACATCGGCCAGGTAATCCGGAATCTCCGAAAGCAGAATACCCCGGCCGCCTCTGGATTCTGCCAGCGCCTGAGCGCGCTCCAACGTGCGATTGGCAACAATGAAGTTCTTCACGCCGGCATCTGCAAGATGGCGGGCAACCAGTTCGATGGTTTTGCCTGCGCCAATCAGCAGCGCCTTATTCTGCGACATATCCGCGAAAATGCGATGAGCCATGCTCACGGCGGCATAAGCGACAGAAACCGGGTTTTCGCCGATGGCAGTTTGTGTACGAACGCGTTTGGCAACGGAAAAGGTTTGCTCAAACATGCGAGAGAGGAACGAGCCGCTCCCGCCGTGTTCCCGGGCCAGAGCGTAGGCATCTTTTAACTGGCCGAATATCTGTGGCTCACCCAAAACCATGGAATCCAGGCCGGCAGCAACGCGCATCATGTGCCTGACCGCATCCGCGTCGCGGTGGATATACAGCACTTCTTCGAGCTCAGCAGCGTCCAGGTCATGGAAGCCCGCCAGCCAGCGCAGCACCAGCGGCGCGCAGTCGTCGTCGCCCGCGAGGTAGAGTTCGGTGCGATTGCAGGTGGAAAGAATGGCTGCCTCACTGGCGCCAGACGCCGCACGCAACTCCGCAAACGCCTCTGACATACGCTCAGGCGTGAACGCAACTCGCTCCCGTAACTCGACAGGGGCCGTGCGATGATTGATTCCCAGCGTTAGCAATGCCATTTCTTGGTTCTACAATCCTTTACCGATGTGCAATGTAAACGAGCGCCATTGTGCAGGCATTTTAGCGGTCCGAGCCTTCAGCTGCCACCCAAAACCGCCAGTGCTTCGGGAAGTGCGGACAGGTTGGGCAAGAACAGGAGCTTATGCCATTATAGGGAACCGGTCGCCGCCGGGACCCGACTCAACTCAAAAAAAGAGCGGATCCGGGTTATTCAAGATGCGTAGTCGTCAAATCACGGGAAGTTGCATGCACAAATCCGCACCGCTTTTGGTTACCTGCCTGTTCGGCCTCTCACTGGCAGGTTGCGCCAGTATAACCGGTTCGGGGGACACATCGGCCGCCGACGAGAAAATTGACACAAACCAACAAGAAGGCATCGGGCAAACAAGCAGCGAGCCACCCATAGAATACGCAGATTTTGAGCCCGAAATCCTTTACCTGCTTCTCTCGGCAGAAATTGCAGCACAGCGTGGCCGGTATGATGTCACTCTGGTTAATTACCTCAGAGCTGCGCAGCAATCCCGGGATAAAAATGTCATAGAACGAGCCATGCGCATTGCCCAGTCGCTCAATGGTGACAATGCCCAGAAGCAGCTGGCAGAGCTTTGGCTTGATGTAGATCCGCGAAATCTTCATGCACTTCAGGTTTCGGCCATTCAGGCTGTCAAACGGAATGAGCTTGAGTCTGCCTTGGGTTATATGGAAAGGATCCTGAACCAGGGCGGCGACGCAGATTTCGACAGCCTTGCGGCTATGGCAGGAAACCTCCCCCCGGAACAGCAACAGGAGTTGCTGGCCCTGTATGAAGAGATGGCAAGCCGCCACCCGGACACTCCGGAGCTGGAATACAGCATAGCCCTGCTGCTAAAAATCACAGGGAACCCTGACGCTGCGCTTCGACGGCTTGAGCCGCTGCTTGCCGAAGAGCCCAACTTTCAGCCCGCCATTATTCTCAAGGGCGACCTCCTGTACCAGACTGGCAACGTAATCGAAGCCCTTGATCACCTTTTGGTAAATACCCGGCGCTTCCCTGCCAATCGCCAGATGGGCACTCTCTACGGGCGCATGTTAATCAGCGAAGGTGAACTGCAGGCTGCTCAGGATGAGTTCGGCCGCTTGTCAGATCGCTACCCGCGCAACCCCGGGCTACGACTCTCACACGCGCTTGTTGCTCTGGAAAACGGGCAGCTTGAACTCGCAAAAGAAGAGCTCACGCGACTTACGGAACAAGGGCACCAAGCCAGCGAAGCGAATTATTACCTGGGCCGGATTGAAGATGAGGCCGGCAACGCAGAGCAGGCCATCGGTTACTACCAGAACGTGGAGCAGGGCAACTATTACCTGCCCGCCCTCTCCCGGGCCAGCGCCTTGCTGGCCGCAGAGGGCCAGCTCGAAGATGCGTTGGACAACATTCGCTCTCTGCGCAGCGCCAATCCTCAGCGGGCAGAAAATTACTGGCTACTTGAGGTAAACCTGCTGCTTGACCAAGGCCTGCAGCAAGAGGCACTCGAAGCGGGCTCCAGCGCACTCGAGGAGTACCCTGAGAACCTTCAGATCCGTTATGCGCGCGCCATGCTGTTCGATGCTCTGGATCAGCCGGACAAAGCCGAAGAAGATCTCAAGCAGATTGTTGCAAACAACCCCGAAAACGCGGTCGCACTCAACGCTCTGGGGTACATTCTAACCACTCGTACAGATCGGCTGAAGGAAGCCCGGGGCTACATAGAACAGGCTCTGGCGCTCGACCCGGAAAACCCTGCCATTCTCGACAGCATGGGATGGGTTCTGTTCCAGGAGGGCCAGATCGAGCCCGCGCTGAACTACCTGTCCCGCGCCTGGGCAGCCTTCCCGGACCCGGAAGTCGCTGCCCACTATGGCGAAGCATTGTGGATGAGCGGCGCCGAAGAACAGGCCCAGATTGTCTGGAAAGAAGGGCTTGAACAGGAACCGGATCACGTTGTCTTGCGCGAGACCATTGAACGGCTGACCAACAACGGTGACCTGTGATGGGTCAGGTCATTCGCATCTGGGCAACCCTGCTCATGATTGCCAGCCTGAGCGCCTGCACCACCATTCAGTTGGAGCCACTGCCGGCGGGCATGACCGATCAACCTCCAGCCGACTGGCAGGCCCGCTCCGCCAAGCTCAGGCAGTTTAATCACTGGCAATTGTCCGGAAAACTGGCTGTACGCCAACCTTCGGACAGCGGCACAGCCATCATCAACTACTGGAAACAGGACGGCGAAGCTTATGATCTCGCCTTGTCGTCGTCATTCCTCGGAATGGGCAGCACGAACCTGAAAGGCGTGCCGGGGTTCATCGAACTGACGCTCTCGAATGGAGAGACCTACCGGTCCGGAGATCCGGATGCTCTGATGAAGGCCGCCACTGGTTGGCAACTTCCATTGGAGAGCCTGACATGGTGGATACGCGGCCTGCCTGCACCAGGCGGTGATTTCCGCCTGTTGTTTGACGACCGGGGTGAGCTCGCGATGATTCGCCAGGCTGGCTGGGAAATCCGTTATGACCGCTGGCACGAGCTACAAGGCGACATACCCGCCCTGCCCGCCAGGATTACCGCCTTGAAAGAGGATAAGCGGGTACGCGTTGTGGTAAGCAACTGGCAGGATCTGAACCCGTGACAGCAACCATCACACTGCCATCTCCTGCCAAACTGAACCTCTTTTTGCACATCGTTGGTCGGCGACCGGATGGCTATCATGAGCTCCAGACACTGTTTCAATTCCTCGATTACGGTGACGACATCACACTGAGCCTGACCCCGGAACAGCCTGGCATCCGGCTTGAGCGCCCCGTAAGCGGGGTGGCGGATGAAGACAACCTGATCATCAGAGCTGCGCGCACTCTTGCGAAAAAGGCATCAGGCGAGCTGCCTGGCGTAACCATAGGCATCACCAAGCGCCTTCCGATAGGCGGCGGGCTCGGCGGCGGAAGCTCCAATGCGGCCACGACTCTGCTCGGCCTTAATCATCTCTGGAAACTCGGGCTCGGGCTTGATGATCTGGCGCAAACAGGGCTGACACTCGGCGCGGATGTGCCGGTTTTTGTGCGAGGCCATGCCGCTTTCGGGGAAGGCGTAGGAGAGAAGCTAACCCCTGCTTTCCCGCCGGAAGACTGGTTTGTGGTTCTCAAACCTGCCTGCAACATCAACACGGGGAAGATATTTTCAGAGCAAGGGTTGACAAGGGACACCCCGAGAATCAGAATAGCGCCCGCTTTTGAGGGAGACGCCTCGATGTGCCGAAACGACTGTGAAGATGTGGTCAGAAGACTGTATCCTGAGGTCAACGAGAGCATGGAATGGCTCGCAGAATTCGGACCTGCAAGATTAACCGGAACCGGGGCTTGCATATTTGGACGTTTCCCTACAGAATCCGCAGCCCGGATTATCTGGGAAAGCAAACCCTCCGGCATCACCGGGTTCGTAGCTAAAGGGGTGAACGTATCACCTCTTCACCAAAAGCTGACAGAGCTGGAATGATGCCAAAAAAGCACGATACTGGGGTGTCGCCAAGTGGTAAGGCAACGGGTTTTGATCCCGTCATGCGCAGGTTCGAATCCTGCCACCCCAGCCAACTTTCTCCCGCTTCTT
>JAGPVT010000090.1 GCA_018066865.1 Marinobacter sp.
CAACATGACAGCCCGGGGCTCGTCGCCGTAACCGTTAATCAGAGAGTCGCGGATCTCGCCAGCTTCCTGCTTTTCACCTTGCTGGATTAGCACGCTCAGATAGGTACTGGTGGTGGTCCAGTCCGCAGGGTTGGCGGTGAAGGCCATCCGTAACTGGCCGAGTGCCTGCTCAGATTGGTCGTTCTGCAGGTAGTGCCTTGCAAGTGCGAGCCTTAGGCGCACGCGTTCGGGTTCATTGCTGATGGCTTTGCTGAGGCTGGCGATTCCGATGTCCTCACGGCCTGGAAGGCTGAGCGCCAGAATGCCGTGCATGGCAAGGAGTTCATTGTCGCTAGGACGCGCTTTTATGGCTCGGTCCAGAGTTTTCAGGGCGGCTTCCCGGTCTCCGGTATCGATCTGCGCCATTATAGTGGCCCTGATGAACTGGGTAGGTGTTGTTTCCGGGTCCAGATTTTCAGTGAGCAACTGAGCGCCTTCGTCCAGCTCGCCGGTGCCTGCAGATATTGCCCCTAGCAGCATGGCTACCTGTTCGTTTTCAGGGTCCAGCTTGAGGCTGTCACGCAGGATGGTTTTCGCCTCTTCAAAATTGCGTTCTTTAAGAGCGGAAATAACGGCTTCGCCTTGTTCCCGTGCGCCGGTGTTGAAATTTTCTGCCAGGATCCGATTATATATTTGGGCTTCGGTAATCTTGCCTTGTTCAGTAAGTACCCGGGAGAGTGTGGCCAGCACATTACGTCGTATGGGCAGGAAGAGATCGGATGTCGGGAGCACACCTACGGCATCCGTCAGAGTGGCTGAAGCCTGTTCCAGCTGATTTTGCTGGTACTGAGCCAGGCCTTTCCAGTACAGAACTTCCGGCGCCTGTTCATTCTTTGCGAGCCATCTATCCGCGGTTTCTATGGCCTGTGCGTGTCTGCCCAGGTTAAGTTGGGTTTGAAGAAGACCGGTTATCGCCTCTGTGCTGGATGAGTTGCTGGAGACAAGGCTGTTGTAGAGTGCCAGCGCCTCGGCCAACTCTCCGGATTTACGCAGGGCTTCAGCTCGGATCAGTGAGGCTTCCAGTTGGTCTTCCGGGGAGCTGGGTGTTTGCAGGGCGAGTGTTTCTGTTGCTGAGAGGTGTTTGCCCTGTTCCACGTAGGCGCGAGCGAGGGTGAGAGCCACGGCTTCAGGTTTTTCGTTCATCCAGGGTGAGAGGAGTTCAGCCGCTTCTTTTGCAACGCCTACCTGAAGGTAAAGATCCGCTAGGCGAACAAAGTGTTCAACATTGTTCGGATCTTTCTGGATGGCATTTTTGACTTCAAGCACGGCAGAGCGGAATTGCCCCTGATCCGCGTAGGTTTCTGCGCGGGCGACGTGTGACAGAGCTTCTGACGAATCCGTATTGTTGTTGCAGCCCGTGAGCAGGGGGAGCGCAATCAGGAGGATGCCAGCCAACACCAGACCTGGAGGTGACTTCAGTGTTGTTTGTTTTTTAGTCATGTAATCCTGCTCCTTGAGCCGTTCGCTGCCATCGGCTGCCTGGAAGTTAACTCAGACTTCCGGAGCTTCTGCCGATGTGTTGATTTTATATTTGTCGGTGAGGTTGTAGAGCGTTGGGCGGGTTACACCCAGAAGTCGGGAGGCCTGTGTCATGTTGAAACCGCTGGCCTGAAGCGCCTGAAGGATAGCCTTGCTTTCCGCTTGTTCGCGAACCTGTCGAAGGTTCAGGTGGTTTGCATCAGACTGTTCGCCTGCAGGTAGCTCCAGGTCGTCACCGGTTATCCGTTTGCCATCAGCCATGATGATGGCTCGCTTCACTTTGTTGATCATTTCCCGCACATTGCCTGGCCACGAGTAGCTGTTAATGGCGTTGACGGCGTCATCGGAGAATTTGAGGTTTTGCCGATCCATATGCTTGCCGAGGGATTTGAGCAAAGATTGGGCAATAACCAGAGCATCGCCGTCCCGCTCTCTCACGGCCGGAACGTCCAGGGTTATTTCACTGATTCGGTAGTACAGATCTTCACGGAAATCACCGTTTGCAATCAGCTGGGCGACGTTCCTGTGCGTGGCGCACACTACCCGCACATCTACGGGTATGGGTTTTACTGAGCCCACTCTGTCCACAACCCGCTCTTGCAGGAAACGTAGCAGTTTCGCCTGGAGCGACATTGGCATATCGCCAATTTCATCAAGGAATAGTGTGCCGCCGTTGGCACTTTCAATTTTGCCTTTTTTTGCTTGAGTGGCACCGGTGAAGGAGCCTTTTTCAAAGCCGAACAGTTCGCTTTCCAGAAGATTTTCAGGGATGGCTGCGCAGTTGATGGCAGCAAAAACATTGCCAGCCCGGGGGCTCAGGTCGTGAAGTGCACGGGCGAGGAGTTCTTTGCCCGTGCCGGTTTCACCGGTGATGAGTGTTGTTACATCGGTGGGCGCGACTTTTTCCAGTGTGCGGCAGACGGTCATCATTTGAAGGCTTGCTGCGATAATGCCCTTAATGTTCGTGCCGTTGCCCTGTTGTGTCAGATCCTGGTTTTCCCGTTCCAGCTCGGCAAGCCGGAAGGCTCTGTTCACTACGAAATTAAGAATATCGGCATCCAGAGGCTTCTGATAAAAGTCAGATGCGCCCATGCCGATCGCTTTGACGGCGTTTTCCTTGTCTTCGCGGCCGGTCACGACAATCACCTTGGTCAAAGGTGCGAGCCGAAGAATCTCTTCCAGTAAGGCGAAGCCTTCTGTTGCTCCGCCCGGGTCTGGCGGCAGGCCAAGATCCAGTGTTACGACATCAGGCTCTTCTCGCCTGAGTCCAGCAAGAGCGGCTTCTCTGTCCGAGGCGACAGTCACCTCAAGATCCTCGCTGAAACACCAGCGCATTTGGCTTTGTAGCCCTGGATCATCCTCTACGATTAGTAGTCGTCTAGTCACAACAGCAACAATTCCTTTGTTTGGAGTGTTCCACTACGTCTGATTCTTAACTGAACATTGACACTTTGCAATGACCGATTCGATTGTTGTGAGTGTCTGTCATTTAATTGACGAATTCATGAGGCCTTGGGGGGCTGAAATTGATCGATCGTCTGTATCTGTGTGGCTGTGTACCTGATCTTCAACCAGCGGGATGCGAATGGAAAAGCAGGAACCCACGCCCGGCTCGCTCGTTGCATCGATAGTGCCGCCCAGTTTCTGAATATACTCCCGTGCCTGATAGGCACCAATGCCCATGCCGGTGAGGCCTTTCGTGCTCTCAAACGGTTTGAACAGCCGGCCGTTGATAAAGTCTTCTGTCATGCCGCAGCCAGTGTCCTGAATGAACAGCATGACGTTTCCCCTCGCAATTTTAAGAGAAAGGGTGACCTCTCCATCGGGTGATGTTGCATCTTGTGCGTTTTGAATCAGGTGGCCGAGAACGTTCCGCAATTGCTCAGAATCTGCTTCGATCATTATTTTCGGCGGATTACCCGCCAAGCTGGGTACCGGACGCTGCTGGCTATAGTGTTCTAGCAAGCTGGTTACCAGGCTGGTCAATTCCAAAGTCCGAAAGTCATTGTGGATGTCCTCCACGGGTTTGTGAATATGGTCTACGAGGTTGGACATCTTCCGAACAGCGTGCTCGGTGGTCGTGATCATATCATCAAAAAACGCCGGGTTGTTCCTGTGTTTCTGGGCGTTATTCACTAACAATGATAGTTGCGCAATCACGGTTTTCAGGTCGTGGACCATAAATGCGGATGCCTTGCTTACCGCCTCAAACTGCATTGCCTGTGATAACTGGTTTTGGGCGTCTGCCTGCGCCAATAGGTTGCAGGTTTGGCGGGCTACCACTTTGATAAGATCAAAATTTTCCCAGTTCAGATCTACTCGGGCGTACGGGTGGCCTATCATAGCAATACCGTAAAGCTCGTTACCTAAATACAGTGGTATTACCAGCCAGGCATCCGGGGTTCTGGAGATGGCGTCGGGGATTTCCAGCAGGTTGTAGCTCACCGGGTCTGCCTTGTATTCATCGAGATTAACAATCCATTCTTTATCGACGAAAAAACGAACCAGATCAGAATCTTTATCAATGATTGTGTATCTGGGGGTGGTGAGATTGGCGGATTCTTTGAGGGTGTACGCGCCCTGTTCGCTTTTCAGCCAGATCGCGCCGGCGTTGCTTTCTACCAGTCCGGCAAGAATCCGGATTGCGCGCAGGGGAAGGGGAGGCTCATCGCTGAGGTCCGACAGCTCTTTGGTCATCTTCAGCCATTCTTCCCGGTAATCGTACTTGTAGTCGAAAAAGTTCTGGCTGATCAGCACCATCAACTTTGCTCTCAGGCGCCTCGAAAGCACCAGCATGACGAGAAATACCAAAGCGATAACGGATAAAAGCACCTGCAAGGCTTCGCCCCAGTTACCGCCAAGCGTACGGACGTAGTAACCGCTTATCGAAAGCAAAAGCAGGTAAACGCCGGCCAGAATCAGTGTGCCAGCGTGAAACACAGCCGAACGGGAGAGCTGAAATTCGATGGGTTGTTTGCGGGTGTTGACGACGTTTATGGCAAACAGCGGCACCAATGCAGCGTTTATGAAGCCCCGGGCGTTCCAGAAGGAATCGGCGATCGAACCGAACAGCAGCGCGTCGGCGTACATGAAAAAATCAAACGCAAAAATAGTGGCTGTGCCGATGCACAGATACTTCATGCTGGAGCGGCCGAATGCTGGAGCGTTCCGCCAGATCTGCTCAACCAGAGACAGGCCAAGAAGCGACAGTGCAATTTGCCCGATGAGCTTGGTCTTGCCGTCTACCAATGCCAGGCTAAAGATGAATTCGAGGCTGCCGAGGGCAAGCAAGGTGACGAGCAGGACGACCGTTGCGATTCCGAGGAACTTTTTGATTTGCCCGCTCAGGCGACCTTGCCGGAAGGTATCCCGTAGCATGGCGAATAGAAGAAGAATCCAGGCGGTGTCCCGGAGCAGTTCCAGCAGGTAACGAATAAAAAAGCTGGGTTGCCCCCAGATGCTTTGAGTAATGAGGGCAGAAGCCCAGAGCGTTGTAACGATGGATGCCAGAAACAACGCCCGGTCGATGTCACGCCTTAAATAGCGCGTGCCCACGAGCAACGAGAGTATTGCAAAAACTGCGGCTGCTGCGCCGTGACTTATCACGCTCAGATCTGGAAGCATGTAATCTGCCTGTTCCATGGGTGGCTGTAGTTTGCGATGGGCGGCGGTTCTGTGCAACTCCGGATGGAACCGAAGTTGCGGGCGCGGTTACAAAGGCCTTTTATTGTCCCGGTAAAACCGGAAGATTTCCTTCAGTGGCCGCTTGGGCTGGAATCCGAACTCTTTCGCAAACGCCTGGCCATCAATCACCACCGGGTATTTGAAAAACTCCATGAGATAGGCGGGGAAGCTTTGCAGGCGCAGTGTTCGCAGAATCAGCCGCGGCAAGACGGGCGGAATAGATGGCACCGGAATTCGCGTGCAACCGGATAGCTCTAACGCTCGCTGGTAGGCTACCCAGTCATCCGATGCCACGTTGAATATTCCCCTTACTGGCTTGTTGTAAGCCAGTACTATGGCATCGGCCATGTCGTCGATATGCATAAACTGCATCATGGGGGAGAAGCCGGCCAGAACCGGTGCCCGGTGGCTGGCCAGTAATCGCCCCATCGTGTTCTGGACGCTTGGGCCGACGATGTTGCAGGGGCGCAAAATGGTGATGTTCAGTTCCGGGAAGCGCCAAAGATAGAGGTTTGCCAAGTTCTCCAGTTCGACTGAATCGATCAGATCTGCGCTCAGGCCGGCGCTTTTCATGGGCGCCGACTCGTCTATGAGGGCGGGGTTGTAGGCCATGGCTCCGTATACGTGGAAAGTGGATAGCACCACGATGCGCTGGATGCCGTATTTGTGGCTCAGGTCCAGCAGCTTTTGTGTGCCCAGAACGTTGGCGTTATAGCGCCGCAGCCGGGTGAGCTGGCTGGAGCGGATACGCCCTAGATGAATAACGCCGTCAAACTGGTACCGCCGAAACAGATCCTCAAAGCTGCGATGATTGAAATCGATACAGTAGCTGGGAATATCATCACCGAGCGGAACCTGTATCCGGGCATCCACAGCCACGAGATCGCAGGTTTCCCTCAGCCGTTCGATTACCCGCTGGGCAGTTGCACCGGCGGCGCCCGTGATCAGGATTTGAGGTTTGCGTTGTATGTTTTTCGGAACATTCATCAGAACAGCCCTTTTCTTTCAGCCAGCCCTTTGTCGATCAGCCGGTTTATTTCAGCCTTTACCTGTTCAACACGTTCATTGACCTGCTCTTCAGAAATGTCCCCTCCCTCAAAGTACATGGGAGGGCCAAAATTAAGATGAACCTTGGCGGGCAATATGACCGGCATCGCGACCGGGGCATAGGGTACACCCAGGGCTTTGGCCAGAGGTTTGATGTTGGCGATGGCCGGAATGGTTTCTTCGCAGCCCACGATGCCGATGGGCACGATTGCAGCGTTGTATTTCATGGCAAGGTGCATGAAGCCGTTGCCAAAGCGCTGAAGCTTGTAGCGATCGCGGTAGAGTTTGCCGGAGCCGCGCACGCCTTCGGGAAACACGATGATGGCTTCATTGTTGGCGAGCATTCTGGCGCAATTTAACGGATCGCCCAGTGCGGCTCCCACTCCATTCAACAGGTTGCCGAGCCAGGGTACGGTTGGGAAAAAGCGTTCAATCATCGCCCGGGGAATGCGCGGATTTTTTTCCCGGGACGCCAGTGCATAGCCCACCAAAATGCCGTCAATCGGGAGTTGTCCGCTGTGATTTCCCACAATCAATACCGGCCCGTCGGCGGGCATATGGTCAACGCCGTGGGCTTCGGTACGGAAGTACTTTTCGTAAATCGGTTTTGTCAGAGAAAAGCCGTACTTGAAGGTCTCGTTATTGAAACCCCAGGGGTCGTATCCCAGCGACCCTATGGGTTTGCGGATGCGGTTGATTTGTTCGTCCAGCTTCGCTGGAATCAACCGGGATTTCAGAAACGATGCCAGGCTCATGCATACTCCCTTATTAGCATTATTCAGCCACGTCCGATCGACACTCCCAGGATGTGGCTTTGGCCGTCATTAAGCACGCGATAATCGCTTGCCGCATTGGCAGTTTCAACACAGAGCATTGTCTGCCAGGCAGCGTCCGGAAAGTCGCTGAGTGCTGCGGCTTTGTCCGGGCCGGGGTTCCACACAACGGTAGAATCACTCCCGACCGCAGTCAGCTTTCGGCTGGCACCGGGCGTTGCGATGGTGAGTGGTTCACCGCTTTCGTATATCCGGTCTGTTTCGCCCTCAAAATACACCGGGCCATCCTGGGTGCAGTATTCCCAGTCTTTGAGCGTATCAATGTAGTTGCTGAAGCCAAGGCCCAATACTCTCGACCGCGTGATGTCGGTTGTTGGCAGGTACGTGTGCAGCGCCTGGCTGAACGCCAAGGGATCACTGCCGAGGTTTGTGGTTGTGAGGGCAAGCTGGCAGCCGCGTACCGAGAAGCTGAACGTCAGGAGGGCCAGAGCATGGCCATTCCATACGTCGGCAAAGTCGTCGTTGGCATCCAGAGACAGACTTATTTCGACCTCATGGGCGTTTTCTCGCACATCCTCCAGCTTCCAGAGTGCCGTGCGGGCAAACCCGTGGGGGCTCGGCGTTTTTATCCGTTTGCGCACTTCCGGCGCGTTGCGGGCAGGATCGCCGAACCACGGCCAGCATACGGGAATGCCGCCCCGAATGGCCCTGCCGGGCTCAAAGCGTGCAGCGGGGCTGAGCCATAGCCAGTTGGGTTCGTTCTTCGGGATAAATCGGGTGAGATGCGCACCTTGCAGGAACACTGTGGCCTCAAAGAGGGGGTGATGAACCTCCAGTGCTTCCAGTTGTCCGATTGTATTCCAGCGGGTAAAAGACCATTGTCCCGGTGTCAGGGATAAAGGTGGCTTGTTGCTGCTCTCGGACATAAGGCTCGGTTCCGGGCTTAAGTGCATCTGCTTACTCAAAGAGTAAATCAAATCTGTGTTGCGGGCGACAATTGGCCATAAAATAGCCCGGAAATCCTCGGAAGTACCGTAAGGCTAATAAGGAACGTCATTGGATAAAGCGAAGTGGTTGGACGAGTTTGCTCAGGGTTTGTATGAAAACGGCTGGATAAGTTTTGATATTACGCCCTGGCTGGGCCCGGAGCTGTTGCGAGCGCTGCAGCAGGAAATCATCGTGCTTGACCAGAGCGATGCCCTGAAGATTGCGGGGATCGGGCGTGGTAGCGCACTGATTCAGGATCGATCGGTGCGTCGCGACAAGATTGCCTGGTTGCAGGGCTCAACTCCCTCTCAGGCGGCTTTGTTTGATTTTCTTGATAATCTGCGAACGGGATTGAACCAGCGGTTATTTCTGGGCCTGAAACGTTTCGAAGCGCATTACGCAACTTACCATTGTGGTGATTTCTACAAGCCTCACGTGGACAGTTTTCAAGGCAGGGCGTCGCGTATTGTCAGCCTTGTGCTGTATCTGAATGATGATTGGCAGCCCACAGATGGAGGCGCACTTCGGATCTATAGCCGGGGAAGCGAAAGTGACGCCGGCGGGCTGGTGTTGCCTGAAGCGGGCAGGGTGGCGCTGTTCATGAGCGAAGAAATCCGCCATGAAGTTCTTGAGGCCCACCGCACGCGTTACAGTCTGGCGTGCTGGTTCCGGCAGGATGTGATTCCATTGCCGTTATCCGCGCTTGTATAACGCCAATTCTGTGGACTGTTGGATTTGCCGTTGTAGTCCGCAAACCCTTTTGTTAATATTCGCGCCGCTTTCAGGGAGTTTGTCCTGAAACGCCGTTATGGTGGCTCCGCTGGTGCCTCCGCAACATGAAACCGTGAACCCGGTCAGGCCCGGAAGGGAGCAGCCGCAGCGGTGGAATTGTGTGCCGGAGTGTCGCTGGTGGGGCCACCCCCAGATTTTCCCTTTACCCCACTCTGTATTTCGCTCCTTGCCCCATCCTTTGTCTCATCTCAGAACCCTCTGATCTTCGCTTCTTATAACTTCTTATAAATCCGTGGCCATGCTAAAGTTGCAGGCGTTTTTCTCAGCATTTGGCGGATCATGAGCTATCAGGTACTTGCCCGTAAATGGCGCCCCCGGACCTTTGAAGACATGGTGGGCCAGGAACACGTTCTTCAGGCGTTAATTCACGCTCTGGAAAACCAGCGCCTGCACCATGCTTATCTGTTTACCGGCACCCGGGGAGTGGGTAAAACCACCATCGGGCGTTTGTTGGCGCGCTGTCTTAACTGTGAAACCGG
>JAGPVT010000098.1 GCA_018066865.1 Marinobacter sp.
GGTACTGGCCAGCTCAAGGCAGCCGTGAAACAGTTCGGACAGCCGTTCGGTCAGCGTAAAGCCAATAACGGAAAATAGATCAGAGGGGAGTTCGCCAACACGGGCGGTAAACTGCAATCCGTTTGCCTGGGGCATATCTTCAATCCTTGAAGGTATGATTCTGTATAGGTTCGAGCGGAGATCATGTCGCAAAAACGGCTGTTAATCAAACGCTCCTTGCGTCAAAAATGCACCAAATCTCATCAGGCAAACAAAACAGCTTGTTCTTACCAACCCACACTGAAACAATTGAACTGATAATTACCTTTTTATATGGCCCATCATGAAACTATTAGTCCGTAACCTCGCTCGCACAACAACAGAACAGGAAATCCGGGAACTGTTCGCTGCCCACGGCACTGTCACTGAATGCACTCTGGTTTTAGATAAAGAAACGGGTACGTCAAAGGGTTTTGGCTTTGTGGAAATGCCGGATCCAAAGGAAGCCAAGATGGCCAAGGCACGCTTGAACGACGCCCGGATCGCTAAAAACAAAATACGAGTGAAATTCGCCCAAGATTCCTGATCGATTTTATTGAAAGCGGTGTTTTAATCTATCGGATCATTCATTGGCGGCGCGCTCAGCGATACATTCGTAGCCGCCCATTTCAAATTCCCGGCAAATAAACGGTCGCTTCTCATAAATCGAGCATGACATTGTGCTGCGATCCAATGCGGCACACCAACCATCGTCTGATCTCGCCATGGTCTGGCCGCCCCACTGATCCGTCTCGATAAACCGCTCAGGTACACCCGTCTCGGAAATCAGAATCACTTCCAGGCGGCAGCAGCAGGCCTGACAATTTGAGCAGCTGATATCGCTCATGCTGATGTGGCAACCGGCAACGACGGATTGCTTCCCCAGTCAGCCCAGGAACCGTCATACAGCACATTGTGCTCGTAACCTGCAATAACAGCCGCCATCAATATAATGCAGGCTGTGATGCCTGAGCCGCAGGAAAACACAGCTTGTTCGCTGTCTGATGGCAAGGTGCTCGCAAAGACTGCCTTTAACTGCTCGACACTTTTGAAACTGTGTTCATCCAGAACCTGGGCGAACGGCAGGTTTTGTGAGCCAGGAATATGCCCACTACGAACGCCTTCTCTTGGCTCTGGCGCCATGCCGTAAAACCGTTCGGCGGAGCGTGCATCAACGGCAGTTGCCTGCCCGGCTTCCAGCGCTTTCAGAACATAGCTGGAGTCACACACCTTGCCTGAGTGAAAAGTGGCTCTGATATTACCGGACTTGGCAGACTCCTGCGCCACGCTGGAAGCCGTCTCTCTTTCTTCCGCCAGCCATTTGGGCAGGCCGCCGTCCAGAACAAAAGTATTTTCGTGGCCCATAGACTGGAACATCCACCAAGCCCTCGGCGCAGAATAAACACCCTGATTATCATAAACAACGACGAGGCTGTCGGCGTTTATCCCCAACTTGCGAGCCTCCCGTGTGAACTGCTCTTCCCCCGGGAAAGCATGAACCATCGTAGCATTCAGATCACAAAAATTCCCCTCCAGATCGAACTTCCTGGCCCCCGGTATAAATACAGGCAGGTCATACACAATCGGCTCTCTGCCAATCACGTTGACCATACTGGCATCGAGAAGAACAAGATTTTTCCTGGACAGGTTGTCCGCCAGCCAATCTGTTGTAACAAGAGGAAAGTTCATGTCGTTTTACTCGGGGAGTGTTGAAAGGAGCCACCGGTTGGGCGACAACAAACCCGGCGCAACATCAAACGCCGTTTTGTTGCTCCCGAGAGCGGCGCGGGGGTTACGGCTGCGCCGCCCAGTTCTGTTGAATCAGGCGCTGCTCGGCGTCTGGCGTAAGCAACGGGCCGGATATCATCTGATCCAGCGTATCATCCAGCACCGAACCACCACTGGCTACCTGATAACGATCGGCAGGAACCGTGTCCGCCACTTCCACTCGCACCGCCAAGCTCCAGCCATCATTATCGGCGGCGCTACGGCAGGCAATATTCTCAGAGCTCCGAGCGTGGCCTTGCAGCCGGAACTGGCGGCAGTATTCACCCTCGTGATTCACAAAGGTCAGTCGCGGCATTAACTGCTCTCCACTGGCCAGAGTGTAGTTAACGCCGCTGGGTGTGGTTTCCAGCCCTTGCGCCACCGAATGCCAGGCTGCATCGGTACCGGTCGGCGGCGGTGACAGCCACTGAGCCAGTGCAAAGCCGGCCACCAATGCTGCGGCAATAGCCTTACCGGTATGCGCCTGAAGCCGTTGCCAGAGCGGGAAGCGAATCACATTGTTCGGCCGTTCAGGTTCATCGTGCGTGGTTGCTAACAGCTGAGTCACCGCTTCTGGCAGAGGCCGGCCATCAATTGCGCTGTAGTGAGTCTGCAGGGTCTGATCAACCAGTGCCAACTCGCTAAGACGTGCCGCCAGTGCGGGCTCCACCGCTAACCGGTTCCGGATCTTCTGCATTTCCTCAGGCGACAGCTCGCCGTCAAGAAAAGCAGAGAGTGCTTCATCAACGCTGGTCATTTCTCGGTCCTCGTTGTTTCAGGGGTGAGCGCCTCGCTCAATGCGACCCGGGCCCGGGCCAGCCGACTCATTACAGTGCCCTTGGGCACCGACAAGATCTCGGCAACGGCTTGATACGACAATCCCTGGACAGCCACCAGCGAGATTATCTGGCGCTGATCTTCTGGCAATCGGCCCATGGCATCATCGACCCGACTAACCTCGATCTCGTTGGCTACCTGACGTTCACCGTCAACCACCTGGCCTTCGCTCAGCTCTGGCTGTTCCGCAGCATCCCGACGAACCTTTCTGGCCCTGCACTCGTCTATCCACACATTCCGGCAAACCCGAAATGCCCATCGTGTGATGTCTGCATCATCCGGGCGCGACCGGCTCAACAGCCGCTCTACTGTATTCTGCAGCAAATCATCCGCGTCCGGCATGGAACCGGTCAATGAGTATGCAAAGCGTCGTAAACCGGGTAGTAGTCGAATAATTTCCTGTCGCATGGCGCTCTTTGTTGCTATGTGTTACGTGTATAACGGGTCACATCAGGGTTTATTCCCGCTGATCGGGAATTATTTTCCGACCCAGCCGTTATCTTGCATGAAACCCGACAAATTATGGTTGTACACGATGATACTCCGATTGAATATACGTTGGCTGATCTTCCTGGCCGCTACTGCCCTTCCCGTGATTGCCTTGGGCGCCGGCCCGAGTAACCTGCTCGATGGAAGGATTGAAGCCATCACCAAGCAGGTCGAGCGCAGAGCTGAAAAACTAATAGAGCGCAAGATCACTGAGGACGCCAATCGTCGCATTGCTGAGGCCTCTGGAGTGCCGACAGACCTAGAGGCATCGCTACCTGACGTGCTGCCGATCAGAACCAGTGATGGCGTTACCGCCTTCTTCGATACTCGCCAGAGCGACGGTACCCGGGCAGTAGCAAGGCAGTGGCTGCTGACTGCCTCTGAAGAAGAACTAGGCCAGCTCCGTCACCCCGACATCACGATCTTGCAACGCCAGCAACTTACCGGGCTCGGGCTCACCGTGGTGCGTTTTCGGGTGAGCCCGGAGCGGGACTCCCGCGCGGCGCTGCGCGAGCTGCTGCCGGAACTGGCAGATCAGCTCGACCGCAATCACATCTACACCCCGCAAAGCACACCTGGTCACGCCGAGCCGCAAGCCGTCATCCCTTCCGTGCGCAGCCTGTGCACGGAGCCAGTACGTGTCGGTATGGTGGATACTGTCGTCAGTAGTGAACATCCGGCATTTACCAAGGCCCGTATCGTTCAACAACGCTTCCTGGCGATGGGCAACCACACAGGCGATCTTGCCGCACCACAGGCCCACGGCACCGCCGTCGCCAGCGTGTTAGTGGGACGACCTTCAAAACAAGCCGAGGCTCGACTACCGGGCGCCAGCCTCTTCAGTGCTTCAGTGTTCTACAAGCGTTCCGATGTGGCATCGGGGGCGACACTCGCCCATTTTCTGGAGGGTTTAAACTGGCTGACCGAGCAAAACGTTGCGGTGATTAACATCAGCCTGACCGGGCCAGATAACCGGGTATTGGCGTCGGTGATCAGGCGTTTGCATCAGCAGGGCGTGGCGCTGGTCGCCGCGGTGGGCAACGAAGGGCCCGCCGCGCCGCCACTTTATCCTGCGGCGTATGACGGCGTGATCGGCGTGACGGCCGTGGACAACGCGCGAGCTTTGTATCGGTGGGCAAATCGGGGGCAACAGGTGGCATTCGCCGCCCGTGGTGTGGACATCACGGTGGCACATCCAGATGGCGGTCAGGTTACGAACAGCGGCACATCCCTGGCGGCGCCGGTAGTTACGGCCCTGCTCGCCTGCCGCCTGCTCCGGCTGAGCCCGGAGCAGGCGTTGCGGGCGCTGATCAACGATGCAGAGGATTTGGGCGAAACGGGCCGTGATCCAGGTTTCGGCCACGGTTTTCTTGACGACCTGTCGGAGCGGCTCAGAACCCCGCCCGAAGCGTAACGCCTGCCACGGTTTTATCGTAGTTCGCGGACTCCACGTTCGATGTGTAATGGCCGTAAGAAATGCGTGGTTCCAAACTCAGCACCTCGGTCAGGCCGACGCGCCAGCCAGCTTCGACGATGTAGGCCTTATCTATTCGCTGATCCGAGGTGCGCTCCTGCAAATCCTCGGTGAGCGGGTTGTTCAGCAGCGGATCAGACGGTGCGATGCTGACTTCATCATATTCCTGGTTTTCGTAACGCCATTTCAACCGCAAACGGTTTTCCCGCCCAGCCGCCTGGAACTTATGCGCCAGACTAACACGAACGCGAATCAGTCGATTGTCGTAAGCATCGGCGTTGGCGTCTTCCTGGTCGCCATCTACCCCGATCAACAAGTGACTGCGAGCCTCGTTAAAGAAGAAAAAGGCATCCACACTGACACCGCGAATGTCGGCATCGCGAACATTGCCCTCTTCAAAATCCTTGGATTTGTCCTGCAGGCTGGCCATCACATAGACATCCTCCCCTACCAGGCTACCCAGATAGACACTGGCTCGTTTGAAGTCCAGGAAAGGATCGGAGGCCAGTGTGGCACGGGAATAGTGATAGCTGGTACCCAGCGTGACCGGATCAAAGTCGTAGCTCAGATCCGCAGAAGCCAAATGAATATCCTGATCAAACTCATCGTTGCTCTGATAGCGGCTACCGGAAAGCGAGTAACCCATCGTCAAATTCAAAGCTTTGGTCGGCTTCAGAATAGCTTCCAACCCAGCATCATACACCCAGGCCTCATCACTGGAGTCTGACGAACGGTTCAGCTCGTCCACAGTCAAGTTACTGTCGTACTCC
>JAGPVT010000020.1 GCA_018066865.1 Marinobacter sp.
CTCAAGGCACTGGCAGAGGAAGTCAGTGACCGTTTTCTGATTGTCATGCGCGCTTACCTGGAAAAGCCGAGAACCACGGTAGGCTGGAAGGGTTTGCTATACGACCCGGAGCGCACAGGAACCGGCGATCTTAACGAAGGCTTGCTGCGCTCACGTCGTTTGCTTCTGAATCTCGCCGAGATGGGGCTACCTCTGGCTACAGAAGCTTTGAGCCCTTTCGCTATGGACTATCTCGGTGACCTGGTGAGCTGGACTGCGATTGGAGCCCGCACAACCGAGTCCCAGATCCACCGTGAAATGGTCAGCGGCTTGCCCATGCCGGCCGGGTTCAAAAATGGCACCGACGGCGGGATCAGCGTTGCGATTAATGCCATGAAGTCGGGAGCGCACCCGCATCATCATCTGGGCGTTTCCAGCAATGGCGCACCGGTTATGGTCAGCACCCGGGGTAATCCGGACACTCACCTTGTGCTACGTGGCGGTCGGGGCCTTACCAATTACGACGAGCTGAGCATTCAGCACGCTACGCAAAGCCTGTCTGGTTCAGGGTTGTGCGCTGCAATCATGGTAGATTGCAGTCATGATAACGCCTGCAAGCAGGCGGAACGGCAAATCGATGTGGCCCGTGAAGTCATGCGGCAGAAGCGGGCGGGTAGCGCTGGTATTCGCGGTTTGATGCTGGAAAGCTTCCTGGAAGCTGGCCGACAGGACGACGGCGATGACCTGCGGTACGGCTGCTCCATTACCGACCCGTGCCTGGGCTGGGATCAGACAGAGGCTCTGCTCCGCTCACTGTAGAGAGCAGGAGATGGCCTGCTAACAGTAGCAAGGCTCCGCCCATCAGTCGATCGAGCCAGTGGCCGAAGCGGTTAAAACCTCTGCGCACGGCGGGCAGGGTGAAAAACACGGCAACCAGGGTGAACCAGAGCCCTGTCGCCAGCGCCATATAAGCGCCGTAGCCGGCCTGGATGGCCACGGGTGTACCCGGGCTGATCACTACCGAAAACAGCGAAACAAAGAACAGTGTAGCCTTCGGGTTAAGAGCATTGGTCAAAAAGCCCAGGCGCAGGGCGGCGAAGCCCGACTGCAGGGTGCCTGTTTTGGTATCCACATAAACGCCACCTGCCCGGGCTCTCAGGCACTGCACAGCGATCCACGTAAGGTACAGGGCGCCGGTAATCTTGAGTATGGTGAACAGCAGAATGGATTGCTGGATAATCAGACCAATGCCCAGCAGTGAATAGCTCACATGCACCAGAATGCCTGCGCCAATACCGAATGCTGTGAGCAGTGCGTTTTTCCGACTCTGACACAGTGCCTGCCGGAGCATCACCGCAAAGTCTGGCCCCGGGCTGGCAACCGCCAGAAGATGTATCAATGCCACAGTGAGAAATTCCGGCCAGTAACTGTTCATATGCACGTTTCTCTCTATTCTTTGTATTTGGGCTTGGTTGTATCGTGTTTAGGTGTAAAGGCCTATGGATAAGAGCTCAGAGATTGTCAGAATCTTTGTAAGCCTGTCAGCATAAATCCAACCGCCGGTTTCTTCACGTACCACATTAAACAATTCCGGCCTCTATACTGGCATATACAGGATTTATCGTTTCACCAAGGTTCCCGGCTCTCGGGAATATCGGTCTGGAGACTGTTTTATGGATAAGCGAGAAGTTGATGTAGCCATTATCGGTGCAGGGACGGCAGGAATGGTAGCCTATAATCGTGTGCGAAAAGTCACGGATAAGGTCGTGCTGATTGAAGGCGACCATTACGGTACTACGTGTGCGAGAGTGGGCTGTATGCCAAGCAAACTGCTGCTTGCAGCAGCAGACAGCGCCTGGCAGATGGCACAGGCAGACCTGTTCGGAGTGTCTGCGGGCAAGATTTCAGTGGACGGTAAGCGAGTCATGGCACGAGTGCGCTCGGAGCGTGACCGGTTTGTCGCTTCGGTTGTTCGCTCCGTGAAAGAGTTTCCCGAAGAGCACCGGATCAAGGGCCACGCCCGCTTCGCCGGACCCAATCACCTCATTATCGACAACGAAACTGAGATCCACGCCCAGCGGATTATTATCGCAACAGGCTCCCGCCCTAATATTCCCGGCTTTCTGAAAGAAGCGAAAGACCGCTTGGTGGTGAATGACGATATATTTGAATGGCAGGATTTGCCGGCGTCGGTGGTGGTTTTCGGACCGGGTGTGATCGGGCTGGAGCTGGGGCAGGCACTCAGCCGTCTTGGTGTTCGAGTAAGAATGTTCGGAGTGGGAGGCGCCGTTGGGCCCATCCAGGACGACAGTATTCGCGAATATGCACTCAAGCGCTTTAACGAAGAGTTTCCGTTGGACCCGGATGGCGACGTAAAGCGGGTTGAGCGAGTGGATGGTGGAGTGGCTGTCACATTTACCGACGGCATCAATGGCGAAAAAACCGAAACGTTCGAGTATCTGCTCGCGGCCACCGGGCGCCGGCCCAACGTTGACAACCTGGATATCCAGAATGCCGATATTGAGCTGGATGAAAAAGGCCTACCTTTGTTCGACCCGCACACGTTGCGTTGCGGCCAGAGCCATATCTTTATTGCCGGTGATGCCAACAACAATTTGCCGCTGTTGCACGAAGCCGCAGACGAAGGACGGATTGCCGGGAATAATGCGGCGTCTTACCCGGACGTTCGCGCGGGTCTGAGGAGCACGCCCCTTGCAGTTGTGTTTACTGACCCCCAAATAGCCAGTGTGGGTTTGACTATTGATGAAGTGGATAAGCGCTGTGGCGGCCGCTTCGCAGTAGGCGAGGTATCGTTTGAGAATCAGGGCCGTAGCCGGGTGATTGGCAAAAACAGCGGCTTGCTTCGGGTATATGGCGAGCACGGTAGCGGGTTGTTCATGGGTGCCGAGATGTTTGGCCCGGCAGCCGAGCACATAGCCCACCTGTTGGCCTGGTCCGCGCAACGTCGGTTGACGGTCAGTGAAATGCTGGGAATGCCGTTTTATCATCCGGTAATTGAAGAGGGCGTGAGAACGGCACTGAGAGACCTGAACCGAAACCTCAACATAGGGCCGGTTCCCGAGGGTGACTGCACCGACTGTGGCCCTGGCGTATAGGCTTTTCGCCGGAGATTGATCTGCGCTATGACAGGCATGGGAAAATCCAACTTCACGGATACTTGGGGCCTTCGTTATATTGGTCCCAGTTTGGAATTTACAGCCACGAAGGAGGCATACAATGAGTAAGAATTTTATTGGTCTGGATAAGGAAAAAACCGTAGAACTGGCCGATTCTCTTAACGATTTGCTGTCTAACTATCAGATTTTCTACATGAACGTGCGCGGTTATCACTGGAACATCAAGGGCGATAATTTCTTTGAGCTTCACGTGAAATTTGAGGAATTGTACGACGACCTGCTGCTCAAGATCGATGAAATTGCAGAGCGTGTTCTTACATTGGGGCACCGCCCTTCGCATGCTTACAGCACTTACATTGAGCGCTCGGAAATCCCTGAGCAGAAAGACGTTGCTGATGGCAAAACAGCCATGAACAACATAGTCGACAGCTTTGCCAAGTTGATTGGCAAGCAGCGGGACTTGCTGAGCCTTGCCGGCGATGCGAGTGATGAGGGTACCGTCGCGCTGATGAGCGATTACATATCCCAGCAGGAAAAAACGGTCTGGATGTATCGCAGTTACCTGGGCCACTAAGCCCTGAAATGTTTATCGGGCGGCCAATTGGCCGCCCTTTTTATATCGGGTCAAAATGCTGCACACTGGGTACCTGCCGCCAGAGTCGGTACCTCTTGGTGCAGAAACCATTTTTCAGTCACCACTTTGCGCGTGAACCAGTGGGACCGCATCAAGGTGCTCGCCAGCGGCATTCTGATCCAGCCCGGTATCTGAAAGTTTTCCTCTGCTACGGATCCACGATGGCCAAAACGCTCCGCTATGGCATCACCGTATGCTTGCAGGGAGGTGGCAGAAAAATCCGGAGCCTGCCGGATCACATCAGCAGCCAGCAAAGCCGATTCAATGGCCGGGCGAATACCTTCTCCGCTTTGGGTGTAGGCAAGCCCCGCAGCATCACCAATCAGCAACAGGCCATCGTCTACCAGCGGTCGCCCTGAGTGATCGTAGAGCAAATAGGCATGACCTTTGAAGCGATCGGGCAAATCCTCAGGAATGCGACCGGTGGACTTCATGGTTGCCACAAAGTCCTGTAAATGCGTGCTCAGCTTGTGGTTGTCTTCCCGCCCGAGGCCAATGTTCAGGTAATTGCCCTTGCGAAAGACCCAGGCATAGCCTTTGAGATCCCGACAAAACCAAAGCTCCGGCGTGTCTCCGCGGGCTTTGCAGGCCCTTGCCTGCTCGTGAGTCATTTCGAACTCTATCTCTTTGGCCGCCACAATGGTTTCATGGCTTCCAGGGCCATCGCCAGTCAGTCTCGCAACCGGGCAAAAGTGCCCTCCGGCGCCGACCAGCAGTGGCGCTGACCAGGTATCGTCAATCAGCCAGTTACCGTCTCTTCGTGTGATGTTTTTGACCGGAGTGCCAAGTTGTTTTGGAGTGTTTGTACGGCCAAGCAAGTAATCGTCAAATTCACAGCGCCGGATACCATAGCTGACTACGCGGCCATGATTATTTTCAACCGCGGCTTGCCCCATCATTCCAATACGGAAACGTCGTATGGGTTGCAGCGTGCGCCCGTTGCTGTAGTCGGTGAGATCAATCTTCAGGGTTTCCATGACCGTGGGCGTTACCCAGCCGGCACAGGTTTTATCCCGCGGGAACGTCTGTTTATCGATCAGCAGAGCGCGCTTTCCGCTGCTCTCCAGGGCCTTTGCCAAGGTGGATCCCGCCGGGCCTGCCCCCACGATAATCACATCATAAGCTTCCATGTGCGGTAACCTCATGTGTCTTGGGGTGCGGCGGGAAGGTTGTAGAGATCCTGCCGGGTCGCAGGCAACCGGTTGTTATCGCCGTGGGTGAACACAACCTGAAAAAGCTGCAGTGATCCCGCCCGGAAGGCGGCGATAGAGCCGGCCAGGTACATGCGCCAGGCCCGAGTAAAGTGCTCGTCGTACATGTCAGAGATTACGTTTTCTGCGGCATTAAAGCGCTCCATCCAGGCGCTCAGGGTGCGGGCGTAATGGAGCCGGAGATTTTCCACGTCGATAACGGAAAAATCGCCGTGCTCACACAGTGCCATGATTTCTCCAATGCTGGGTGGATAAGCCCCGGGGAAGATGCGCTTCTCAATCCAGGCGTTCATCAGCATGGGCCGGTTACGACCAATACTGTGAATGAGCGCCATGCCATGCGGATTCAGTGAGCGCTTGATCAGCTGTGACAGCGCGAGGTAATTCTCCTTCCCTACATGCTCCAGCATGCCAACCGAGACGAACGCATCGTATTGGCCCTGAATGTTGCGGTAATCGTCCTCAATGTAGTCAACCAGGGTATCCAGACCCTGGTTGCGGGCTTGCTCGCGGGCGTAAGTGACCTGTTCACGGGAAATATTATAGGCGTGGACCTTTACTCCGTAATTTCGTGCCATGTAACGCGCCAGCCCGCCCCAGCCGCATCCCGCTTCGACCACCGTCATGCCGGGTTCAAGCCTGAGCTTTCTGCACACGTGCTCCAGCTTTGCCAGTTGAGCCTGCTCCAGGCTCAACTCCGGCCGTTCGTAATAGGCGCAGGTGTACTGCATTTCGGCTTGATCGAGCCAGAGCCGATAGAAATCGTTACCCAGATCATAATGGTGATGAATGTTTTCCTGTGCTTCCGACGGACCTGTGGAGCGGGGAGCGTGGTTTCGCCAAAGGGCTTCAAGCCATCGTGGCCATTTCTGACGGGCCTGATGAATGGCCCGGTAGAGCGCTTCCATCAGATCGGGCAGATCGCCCTCGATACCCAGGCGACCGGCACTGTAAAGGTCGCCAAAGGCCAGGTTGGGGTTGGTGACCAGCGTGTAAAGAGCTTTTGGATCAGCGAGGTGCAGGGTAAACCGGGCCGGCTGCTCATGGGGCTCAATCACGTCGTTGTTCCATAGCCGGAAACGAATCGGGGGAGACCCTGCCATGCGCACCAGCTTGGCAACCAGCCAGCGTTCATAGGTATGAGGCTCCCGGTCTACATGAGTGTCCTGCAAGGGCAAGTTCAGGATATGAGATTTATTGGACTGCACACCAAACCCGGTGCGCTTGCTGCTTTTCCGGGCATTTTTTTGATTCACGGATTCTGCTCCCTTTTTTTACCCTGACATTGCTGTCGAGGCTGGCGTCTGCACGCCAAGGCTGGTCCCGAATACCCGCCTGAGAACTGCCGGTTATCTGTTCAGTATAGAAAATGTTTTGCTTTTGTCAGGTATGTCGGAAATCGACGTGAATCAGGTATCGAAAAAGTGCGAAGAAAAGCGGGATAGAGGAGGGGGAGGAAGACTGCAGCCGGGCCAGGCGACCCGGCTGCAGAATAGCTTAGTAAGAGGAACTCATACCAAACCACTCAGGGAATATCACAATCAGTGCCAGTACGAGCACCTGCAGGAGGATGAACGGCAATACCCCCTTGTAGATGTCCACCGTTCGCACATTCGGTGGCGCGACCCCTTTGAGGTAGAACAAAGAGAACCCGAAAGGCGGTGTGAGGAAGCTGGTTTGCAGGTTCATGGCGATAAGAATGGCAAACCAGAGCATGTTGATGCCCAGAGCTTCGGCCACCGGTGCCAGAATAGGCACGATGATGAAAGAGATTTCCACAAAGTCGATGAAGAAGCCCAGTATCATAATCACCAGCATGGCGAGGATGATAAAGCCCCATTTTTCGCCAGGTAACGCCAGCATCCACTCTTCCAGCAGGTAGTCGCCACCGGTGTAGCTGAAGACCATTGAAAAGGCGGTTGCACCGATCAGGATGGCGAACACCATGGCGGTTACTTTGACCGTATCTTTTGAAGCATCCCAAACCATCTGGAATGAGAATTGACCGTAGATAATGGCCAGAACAATAGCGCCGATGCCACCCAGTGCTGAGGATTCTGTGGGTGTCGCAATGCCGGTAAAGATCGAGCCAAGCACAATCACGATCAACGCCAGCGGTGGAATGATCGCCAACAGCGCATTCATGATTTCTTTTTTGCGGGAAATGCTGCTGTCTTCCGGCATGGCCGGAGCGGTCTCGGGCTTGAAGCGGGTCATGATCAGGATATAGGCAATATAGAGCCCGATAAGAACCACGCCCGGCCCGACGGCAGCCTTGAACAGATCACCTACCGGAAGGCCCAGAACGTCGCCCAGAATAATCAGAATGATTGAGGGAGGAACGATCTGGCCCAGCGTGCCTGCTGCACAGATGGTGCCCGTTGCCAGGCGCTTGTCATACTTGTGGGCAAGCATGACAGGCAGAGAGATCAGGCCCATGGCAACCACACTCGCGCCCACAACACCGGTGGAGGCCGCAAGCAGCGCACCTACCAGAATGGTAGAGATAGCCAGGCCACCGGGCAGGCCGCCAAAAAGACGGCCCATGGAGGTCAGAAGCTGCTCGGCGAGGCGAGTACGTTGCAGAATGACGCCCATGAAAATAAACAGTGGCACCGCCATCAGAACGGTATTCTGCATAACGCTCATGATGCGATATGGCATGAAGGCGAACAGATCCATGCCTTCTGCAAATACGCCAAAGAACAATGCAACGCCGCCAAAAGTAAAGGCGACAGGGAAGCCCAGCATCAGCATGAAAAGGGCGGCGAGGAACATAATCATGCCGATCATGCGAGGCCTCCCCCGCTGTTCTCTCCTTCATACTGTTTTTCACCAGACATGACGCGCAGGGCGAAGGTGGCCATATTGAGGCCCGCGATGGCGATAAAAAAGGCAGTGACCGGAATGACGGATTTAATAAGCCAGCGATGGGGCAGGCCGCCCGGGTCACCACTGCCTTCACCCATGCTGTAGGAGTCGAGCGCGAAATCGTAACCGTAAATGCCAATCAGCCAGGCAAACGGCACCACAAACAGCAGGGCGCCTGCCAGGTTTATCCACGCCTTGGCCTTGTTGCTCCAGCGCGTGTAAAACACGTCAACCCGAACGTGGCCGTCCGTACGCAGTGCGTAGGGGATACCAAGCAGGAAGACTATCGAATACAGGTGCCATTCCATCTCCTGCATACCGATGGAGACTTCGTTGAACGCGTAACGGGCAACAACGTCGTAAAAAACGTTACCGGCCATCAGCAGCATTGCGACACAGGCAACCCAGCCGCAGAGATAGGACAGACGGGCGAGGCCATCATCCAGCTTTATAATCCACTGCATTCACATTCCTCCACCAGATGGTTTGGCGATTCTGCTATTGCTATAAACAACAAAACCGGGATCACTCTCAGAGCGATCCCGGCTCCATTAAAGCCTGTATCTTACTCGACTGTGCCCATAGTGTTCAGGTATGCGCGTTCAGAAATTTCAGTATAGGCGCGACTCTGCGCGAGGTAGTCTTCTTGCGACTTCACAATCCGGGCCGCCTGTTCGTTGCTTTCAGAGGCTTCTTTCAGAAGCTTTTTGTTGGCATCGTACATGGCCTGGAAGATATCCTGAGGGAACTGCTTGATCTGCACGTTCGGATATTCTTTCTTGATGTTGGCCCAGGCTTCCGCATTGGCGTGCTGTGACATTACCAGCATATCGTAGGACGCGGTGCGCATGGCAACGCGCATGATTTCCTGCAGATCAGCCGGCAGCTTTTCCCAAACCTTCTTGTTCACCAGAAACTGAAGCTCTGTAGCAGGCTCGTGCCATCCGGTGTAGTAATAGTCTGCGATCTGCTGGAAGCCAAGGCGAAGATCCAGAGCCGGACCTACCCACTCAACCGCATCAATAGTGTTGCGCTCAAGCGCCGTGTAAAGCTCGCCAGGAGCGATGTTGGTAGGACTCACGCCCACTTCTGCAAAGACTTCGCCGGCGAAGCCCGGAATGCGCATTTTCAGGCCCTGGAGGTCTTCCAGCGATTTGATTTCCTCGCGGAACCAGCCGCCCATCTGAACGCCGGTGTTGCCGCCTGGGAACGACAGCATATTATGTGGGGCATACACTTCCTGCATCAGCTCCATGCCGCCGCCATGATAAAACCAGGCGTACTGTTCGATGGCGTTCATGCCAAACGGCATGCTGGTGAAGAACAGGGTTTCGGGAACCTTGCCTTTCCAGTAGTAGGACGCGGAGTGGCCCATGTCGTACTGGCCGGCCTTGACCATATCAAACACGCCCAGAGGAGCCTTGTGCTTGTTGGAAGAATCTATGCGGATTTTCAGGCGTCCATTAGACATTTTTTCGACGGATTTGGCGAAGTTCTTGGTGGTATCACCAAAAATCGGAAAGTTCGGGCCCCAGGTTTCTGCCAGCTTTAGGGTAAAGGTGTCCTGAGCCAGTGCCTGCGTAGAGGCGAAGGATGCTGCTACAGCGAGTACCGCTGCAGAAAGAACGGAACGGATCTTCATTGCTCTTGTATCCTTTTGTCATTTTTATGGGTCGAGCGTACGTTCCATGAGGAACGCCATGCAACTGGTTCACATTATCAATTATTTTTAGTCAGCGAAACGAAAAAACGTACCAGATACGACATAGGTCGTAGGCCGTATCAGAGATTGTTCATGCCGCTCGAGCGTTAGCAAAGTTATACAGGTCAAGCCTGATCGATAGATTTCGTTGTTGCCAAGGGTGCCTGAGCGGTCTCAGTCCGGCTGCGCCAGCTTCGGAACCCTCGCAGCGCCGGTTTTTCAATGCTGTAATGAATCAGCGAGGACAGCACAAACGCAGTGCCGACCGCGAAGCTGACGCCCAGCCACCCCGGCAGGCCTGCGTTATAGCTCCAGGTAATCACGCCATAGCCAATGTTCTGATGCACCAGGTACAGGCTGTATGAGAGGCTGCCCAGCCACAGCATGGGTCGGTTTGCTAGCCAGTTCAGTTGCCCGGCAACAGCCAGAGAAAATACCGTAAAGCAGCCTAGAACGAACAGGCTGTATGGAAGTTTGTATGCAAAAAGACCGTGACAGACAGCGAGCGTCAGCAGAACTGCATCACCTACCGACGGACGACCATATCGGTAGATCCTGAAAATCAGCATGCCGCCGATAAACAGAGGGGCGTATTTCACAAACATCAGGTCCTTGACCAGAAATTCCAGGCCGTCGGGAATTTGCTGCCACCAGATTACTCCGGCATAGCTCATCAGCACCCAGGCCCAGAGGGCTATTCGTAACCGTGACCAGTCGCGCAGGCTGTAGAACAACAGCGCCATCCAGCTGTAAAAGGTAACCTCTATCACCAGGCTCCAGTAAGCGCCGTCTACATGTTCAGCGCCAAGGTATTCATGCAGCAGTGTGGCGTTTAATAAGGCGGTTTCAAGGCTGACCGCACGGCTTTCGGGGCCGAGAAGGTGTACAGAAATGAAGGTAAGAATAATGCCGGCCCAGAGCGCCGGGAGCAGTCGTACACCTCGCGCCAGCCCAAACCAGGCGGCATTGCGGGTACGTTCAAGGGTCATGAAAATGACAAAGCCGCTGAGAATGAAAAACAGGTGCACCCCATAGCGACCGAACAACAGCGTGTCTGTCAGCAGCTGCGGTATTTCGAATGAATGGCCGAAGAGTTTGTCGTAATAGGGGAGGTAATGAAAAAGCACGACCCCAAGAGCTGCGAGGCCGCGCAATGCATCAAGACTGCCTAGCCGGGCCAGGGAAGGGTTCATATCAGTTTCCGTCGGTATTTTGCATATAGTAGCCTGCTTTGGCAGTCGGCAATACGGATGGGATATACCATTCGCTTGCCGCAGGTATACCATGTGGTAATACACAGGGAGGGCGCTATGAGCACAACGCTGGGGATTATCGAGGGCTTTTACGGACCAGTATGGAACTGGCAGGAGCGGCAGCAATTGGTGCGTACACTGGCGCCCCATGGCTACGGCTTCTATCTTTACGCGCCCAAAGCCGATGTCTTTTTGCGCCGGCGTTGGCAGGAGCCCCACCCGCCGGAAATGGCATCAGAACTGGCGGAGTTCGGTCGGTTTTGCCGTCTGCAGGGCCTGCGTTTTGGCATCGGGCTGAGCCCTTTCGAGATTTTTAACCGCTTTGATGATGCCGCCCGCGCCGCGCTTGCCGCGAAACTTGAAATGCTTGATCGCATCGGGATTGATGAACTGGCCATCCTGTTTGACGACATGCGTGCGGAGACCCCTGTACTTGCAGAAATCCAGGCGGATATCATGCACTGGATCCGTGAGCGCACTCAGGCCCGTTATCTTTCGGTATGCCCCAGTTACTATTCTGACGACCCGGTGCTGGATCGGGTGTTTGGCGAGCGACCAACGGCTTACCTGGAAACCCTCGGTCGCCGGCTGGACCACGATATTCAGGTATTCTGGACAGGCGAGGAGGTTTGCTCCAGGGAGGTCTCTCCCGGTCACCTCAAGCGCGTGGGCGAGCGACTCGGGCGCAAGCCTGTGCTTTGGGATAACTACCCGGTGAACGACGGTGATCGCATGTCCCGGCATTTGCACTTGCGTGGGTTTACCGGTCGTCCGGCGGCTAACGCAGCCTATCTGTCTGGCCATGGCATCAACCCGGCGCTGCAGCCAACATTGACCTCGATTCCTGCAATAACGCTGGCTGAGTCTTATCGCCAGGGCCCGGAATATCAGTACGGGCAGGCGTTCCGTCATGCCGCGAAGGAGGTACTCGGGAGAGAACTGGCGGACCAGTTGCACGCCGATCTTCTGGTGTTGCAAGACGCAGGTTTGGGGCGTATCAGCGAGGAAAAACGGCAAAGCCTGATGCGTACCTACGATGCCTATGACCACCCGGCAGCCAGCGAAATCCTGCGCTGGCTGGTGGGGGAGTATCAGGTAACCGACGAGATGGTGCAGACCCAGTAGGCGGGCGCTCTCTATAGGTTATTACCTTAAGGGCTATTACCTTAAATAATACTCAACGGTTGAAACCACCCGCACGGTCTTCACCGGGTGTTGTTGCTGGGACACTCCCGGAGCCTGGTCCCGGGCAAGTATCTGGAACACGCCCTGATTCGCTCGGCGCAGATCGCCCAGCCCGGTTTTCGCATCCTCGGCAAACTGACTTGCGGCTTCGCGTGCGGAGGCCGTGGCTTCGGCAATCATGCCGGGCTTGATGTCATTCAGGCCGTTAAACAGGTAGGTAGGGCCGCTCGGACCATAATCGGAGGAGAGCACTACGCCAGAATCAACCAACTCGCTTACACCCTGCGCCGCCTGGCGGATTTTTTCAATATCTTCGCTGCGTACCATCAGGGTCTGGTTGATGATGAATTTCTGGTCGCTATTGTTGTCCTGGTAGGGGTTGGCGCGGGTGTCGGTAACGTCCAGTCGCTGAAGCTCGACAGCACTGTCGCTGATAGCCTGCAGCTTCAGAAACGCCATGATGGCATTGCGGCTGTTGCGGGCTTTTTCCTGCGCCTCGCCTAGGCTGGCTCCGGTGGCTACAAAGCGAATCGGCCAGATGGCCAGGTCGGCACTCACTTCCCGTTCCGCCACGCCTTTCACCGTTACGTAGCGATCACCGGTGCGCAGATCGGTCAGGCCGTCACTGATTAGTGAGGCTGAAATAATGGCGCTGAAACCCAGAATAAGGGCAACAATGACTTTCATGTAGAATCTCCCTGGCAGGTATCTTCAGCGGGGCGTCGGAACCTTGCGGACATCGCCTTGTGTTCGCGTTCTTCATCAAGGAACTCCTCCGGCAGAGGCTGGATGAAGTAGAGAAAGTCGCCGTTGTTGCGGTTCTCATAAAATGGCGCACTCTCTTCATCCGCTGGCCACACTACCGGTGAAATAACCGTAACTGAAACCTCCGGCGCCCGTTGTTTGAGCATGGCAACCGTTCCGAGGTGCCCTTCACTGTGGAACGTACCCGTGGTGTGGACGATCTGGTGGCCGGGATGCGCGCCACGGGCAGCGAGTATTCGGCTTGCCATGGTGTTATCCCGTAGCAACTGGGCTTTATAGGTGTTGTTCATGCGCTTGCGCATGGCGTCATCCGCCGCGCCGTGGCTACTGGAAATAGCGGCCGTGAACTTTTCACGGTAGGCCGGAGTGTCCATAAACGCATTGTCCGGTAACTGCGCCCGGTCAGCGGCGGGCAGCCTTTCCAGATAACCCGGCCCTGTTCGACCCACGCATCGCACGATGGCTGCAGGCGCGTTGGCTGCTATCACCGGCAGGCCGTGCTGGCGAGCAAATTCCACAAGCGGCCGATAGGAAGCGCGGTAGTTGTCCCAGGCGCTGCTGTCTTCAATCATTTCGGTTTCGCCGGTTTTACCGCTCAGGTAGGCATCAATGGCGGGTTGATTGTCGAAAGTGAACTGCTCCATGGACAGAACTTGCAGCGGTTGCTGGCGGTAGAGCGCGGCCTGGATCCGCGATTGCAGCAGATGCGCAGCCTGGTGGCCGTGATATTCACCAATCACGACCACATCGGTCGAAGCGATGCGTTGAACAAGCGATTCCACGCTCAGCTCGGTGCTGTTTTCGGCATCAATCAGGCGCGCTTCATACAGGGTTTGTGGTCTGGCCGCGGAGTTGCTGTCGCTGGCATGGATCATGGTTGCACACCCGGTAAGGCTGCTGATTAGTACAGCTAGCACGGCAATGAACGATTCTTTCATGGCAAAATTATATATGATGTACGGCCTCGCTACTTGTAAGCATTCCTAGACACGAGGCCATTATGTCCCATCGCGCCCACCTTTTCTCGCTGCGGATTGCCCACGCTTTCCGTGAAGCCTGCATTGACCAGCCCTACAACAGCCGCCGCTTCCTGCGCGATCTCATGGCGGGCGTTACGGTTGGTATTATTGCAATACCGCTGGCTATGGCGCTGGCGATTGCCAGCGGTGTAGCGCCCCAGTACGGTCTGTACACGGCGTTTGTCGCGGGCTTTATTATCGCTCTGACCGGGGGGAGCCGCTTTAGTGTCTCCGGCCCCACGGCGGCGTTTGTCGTTATTCTTTACCCCATTGCCCAGACTTATGGCTTGGGTGGCTTGTTGTTGGCTACTCTGATGTCCGGCGTTCTGCTGATTATCATGGCGCTCATGCGGCTGGGCCGCTTTATCGAATACATTCCGGAATCGGTCACCCTCGGGTTTACCGGCGGTATTGCAGTGGTTATCGCTACTCTGCAGGTAAAAGATTTTTTTGGCTTGTCTGTTGAGACCATGCCGGAGCATTACTGGGACAAGCTGGCCGTGCTGGCGCAGAGCTTTCCTGCGCTGGATACAATGAGCGCGCTGGTTGCCGTGGTTACGCTTGCGGTCATGCTGATCTGGCCGCGCCTGAAAACGCCGGTGCCGCCACATCTTCCGGCAGTTGTTATTGGTAGCCTGCTGGCTATCTGGCTGAACGCCAATGGCGCCACGGTGGAGACCATAGGATCAAGGTTCAGCTATCTGTTGCCGGGTGGTGGCACAGGTGCGGGTATTCCGCCGTTTCTTCCCGAGTTTGCCTGGCCCTGGCAGCAGGCGGATGCCAGTGGTGAGGCTATCGGGATTTCCTGGAACATGGTGCGCGAACTCTTACCGGCTGCTTTTGCCATCGCCATGCTTGGCGCTATCGAATCTCTGCTCTGTGCCGTGGTGCTTGATGGCATGACCGGAAAACGCCACAGCGCCAACAGCGAGCTGATGGGGCAGGGGATTGGTAACATTGTGGTGCCCTTTTTCGGGGGCATTACGGCCACAGCCGCCATAGCCCGGTCTGCTGCAAACTACCGTGCCGGTGCGGAATCGCCAGTTGCAGCCATGATTCATGCCGTAGTGGTTCTGCTTGCTTTGGTATCACTGGCCGGTGTTTTGGCCTACCTGCCTATGCCAGCTATGGCGGCTTTGCTGATCATGGTGGCCTGGAACATGAGCGAAGCGCCAAAAGCGGTCCACCTGCTCAAGACCGCGCCGCGCAGTGATGTGCTGGTCTTCCTGACCTGCTTTTCCCTGACCGTGGCCCTGGATATGGTTATCGCCATTACCACCGGCGTTCTGTTGGCTGCCGTGTTGTTCATGCGCGAAATGGCGGAGATGACCAAGGTGACCGATATCACCACCGGTAAACGGGTCAGCGAAGAAAATCTGCCGGCGGGCTGGCGGGTATTCAAAATCAATGGCCCGATGTTTTTTGCGGCCGCCGACCGGATTTTTGGTGAACTTGCGACGCTGTCCCGAAACGTTGACGGGTTTATTCTGTATATGGACGGCGTTACCGTGCTCGATGCTGGCGGCCTGTCGTCGCTTAATAAACTGATCGCTACCTGCCAGAGCGACGGCACCCGTATTGTTATTGCAGACCTGCAGTCCCAGCCTCAGCGTACGCTGGGGCGGGGCGGCCTGGGACCGATTGAAGGGGTGCTGCAGTTTACGCCGTCACTGCGGGAAGCTCTGGCATTGCCTTTGTCATCCATGGCTCCGCAGAGCTCAATACTTTCAGCGCCCCCCGGATCAAACTGATGAAAAAACCCGCCATTCTGCCTTTTCGCGTAGTTGATCGTGTGAAGTTTATTGTTGAGCGCCAGCTGGTAAAAGGCGCCGGGTTCCAGCTGCTGGTGGTAGGTGTTTTTATCGGCCTGATTTCACTCATCGGTGGCCTGCTGGTGGTGCCTCAGGGTGGTGATTTTGATGATCCCGGGTCTGCGGTCTGGTGGGCGTTTCTGCGTCTGACGGATCCCGGCTATCTGGGTGATGATGTGGGTACCTGGCAGCGCTTTGTCTCAACGCTCCTGACCATCAGCGGTTATGTGGTGTTTATGGGCACACTGGTGGCCATTCTTACCCGCTGGTTGATTGCCAAAATGGCGGAACTTGAGCGTGGGCTGACGCCCGTCACCCTGAAAAAACATGTGGTTGTGCTGGGTTGGACCAGTCAGACGCTGCCACTGCTTTCCGAACTGCTGGGCTCACCCGGCCGTATGCGCCGATTTCTGGAAAAACACGACACCCAGAGATTAAACCTGGTGGTGTTGTCGGAAGAGGCATCTGCGAAACAGGTCCATGAGCTCCGCAATGAACCTGGCATTGGGCGCCGCGCCCGGCAGATTATCTTGCGCTCCGGTTCCGCCATTCAACCGGATGCCTTGCACCGGGTCGCCTGTCTTGATGCAGCGGCGGTGATTGTGCCCAGTGCGTTATACGAAGCGGGAAGCTTGATAACTTCGGATGTGGAAACCGTTAAAGCCCTGCTGTCGATCGCGGCTCAGGCCAGGCAATACCAGGCGCCTTTGCCCTTTGTGGTCGCTGAGATCCAGGATATCCGTAAGCTTCCAGTGGTTGAACGGGCCTACCCAGGGCCTGTTGAAGTGATTGCCGGCAACGCGACTATCAGTCGTTTGATGGTGCAGAACGTGCTGCATCCGGGATTGTCTGAGGTCTATAACGAATTGCTGGCCGCTGATGAGGGCAGCGAGATCTTCGTGCGCGGTGGAGAAACTGCTGAGGGTCTGACCTTGGGAGAACTCGCGACCCAAAGACCTCATGCGATCGTTCTCGGCTTACTTCACCCTGTCGCTGACAGTGGCTGGAAAGTAAATTTGCTGGCCCCGACAGACACCATCGTTCGCCACGAAGATCGGGTGGTTTTGCTTGCCAGCGATTACCTCCACACTGGGGCAGATCCGAAAGCGGAGCCGCTGAAAGGGGTTGATCGAGGGAGCGTGCAGGCGTCAGAGCGCAAGGCGCAAGGCACTAATCGAGTACTGGTGCTGGGCTGGAATCGCCGGATACCCAGTTTGTCGGCTGAATTTTGTAGTTACGGCGGTCGCAATTTTGAGCTGGACATGGTGTCTGCCCTGCCGTTGGAAGAGCGGCAGCGGGAGATTGCCCGGTACGGCGTTGATCTGGAAAAGATTAACGGCCGCTTACTGGAGGCCGATTACATGGTGGAAGACGACCTCAGAAAACTGGACCCTGCCAGCTATGATAGCGTCATTCTGTTGAGCAGCGATCGTATCGGTTCCGGTGAAGAAGCCGATGCCCGCGCCATGGTGGGTTACCTGCAACTGGAAGAAATTCTGTCTGATTCACTGCACAGGCCGCAGGTGATCATGGAGTTGAGCGATCCCGCTAACCGGCACCTGCTTTATGGCCACAAGAGCGAAATGCTGATTAGCCCGATGATTTTGAGCCACGTTTTGGCGCAAGTCGCCCTGCGCCGGGAGCTGCGGGTGGTGCTGGACGAGCTGTTCACTGTGGACGGAGCCGAAATCCAGTTCCGCGATCCTCAAGATTACCCGCTGCCGGCCAGTGCCGATTTCCAGTTGCTGGAGAAGATCGTCGCCGAGAGGGGAGAGATTGCGTTGGGTGTGTTCCGGGCGGCTGCCAATGAGCGGGGCAGGCATCTGCAGATGAATCCGGAAAGAAAGCAATTTCTGGGGCTGCAAACCGAAGACCGGATTGTGGTTTTATCGCCAAGTTGAGGGGCGTCAGTTGCACCGCACTGAAGCAAGCACCGCGTAACATCCGCGTTGAGTCGGTGCGAGTTCTGCCACAGCAATCCTTTCAGGCCCTCTAGCGAGGCAAAATTGTGTAATTTGAAGAACTAGTCAACCTGCTCCAGAAGCACCGCCATGATGTCGTCCATAGTGACAAAACCCAGCAGGTCGTTGTCTTCCAGCACGAGAATACGTTTAACCCTGTGCTCGGTCATCAGAGCAGCCACCTGGCGCACCGCCAGGCTTTTACCGACTGCGATTGCAGGCTTGGCGCAGGCATCGTAAACGTTCAGAAGGTCGATATCGCCCTGCTCTGCAATCACAGTCTTCAGGACGTTGGTATAGGTAATCAGACCGTAGGCATCGTTGGGGTGCTGTTTCTCAACCACTAGGGATTTCACATTGTGTTTCTTCATCAGGCTCAGGGCTTCCCGTAGCTTGGCGAAGGGAGACACGCAAATCACATCGTTTATCATCACCTCTTTGACCAGTTTCATGCCTGCAGCTCCTCAGAGATTGTCTTTCAAGTTCTGTTCGAATTTCTGGAACTGGGACATGTCAATGCCGCCAAGATGTTCCAGCGGAAGGGTGAATACCAGCCCCTGGGAATCGTTTTCTGCCGGCATCAGCAAGTGCTGGATGGCTTTCAGAACCTGCAATGACAGGCTTTTTTCAAGCACCATCAACAGAACGCTTTGGCTTCCATCGTAGGTGAAGCCGAAGAAGGTCTTCTTGGCGGTGTTGCTTATGCCTCGGCCAGATATCACGGTAATGCCGCCAGCGCCCAGTTCGCGGGCGGCATCGATACATTCCTGTTCCTGATCTTCCGGAACAATGGCGATTAGAACGGAAAATTTCATGAGCGTACCTCTCGTCGATCGGCCAGCCATTGCATGATAATGGCGTATAGCATCACGGTAATAATGGGGAAAATGGAAGCAAAGGCAATCAGCCCGAAGCCATCAATCAGAACGCTGCGACCCTCGATATTGGAGGCGAGCCCGATGCCCAACGCCGTCACCAGCGGCACCGTAACCTCTGATGTGGTGACCCCGCCCAGGTCATAGGCCAGAGCCACGATGTATTTCGGCGCCAGAGCGGTAAGAATGATGACCAGAGTATAGCCACCCATAATGTAGTAGTGCATGGAGTCGCCGACAATGATCCGGTGTACCCCGATGCTGATGCCGGTGGCCACGCCGAGGGCAACCAATAGCCGGATCGCGTTGCCGTTAATCCGCCCGGACGCAGCTTCTTCAGCCTGCTTGCCGACCGCCAGCAGGGCTGGCTCAGCCAAGGTGGTGGCAAAGCCGATCATGAAGGCAAACAGGTAGATGAAACCGAAGCGTTCCAGCTCGATCAGCTGTTCCGCCATGCTGGTGCCGATTGGGAACAGGCCCATTTTCAGGCCCACGACAAAGGCGTAGAGGCCGAGAATGACCAAGGCAAAGCCGAACAGAATTTTGCGCGGATTGGCCAGTCCGCGGCGCAGCACGATGTACTGGAAGAACAGGATGGTCAGAATAATGGGCACTACATCCCTGATCATTCCGGCCAGTTCCAGAAGCGTTTTTAGAGCACCAGAAATGGCTTCACCTTCATTCTGGATCGCCATTACCGAAGCTCTCTCTGAAACCCCGCCGCTGTAGACCGCAATCCCGTACAGCTGAACCGTAATCATCGGCACCATGACGGCCAATGCCACCAGACCAAAGCCATCGGTGAGTGGGTTCCGGCCCCGGATGGAGGCGGCCAGGCCAATGCCCAGCGCTGCAATCAGCGGTACCGTGACAATATTCGTGGTGACCCCGCCGGAGTCGTAAGCCAGGCCGACAATTTCCTCCGGGGAAAACCAGGTCACCACGACCACTGTGATGTAGCCAATGATCATGAACCAGTGGAGCGGGTAGCCAAAGATGGTGCGGAATACTCCGAGCGCAATGACCAGGCCAACGGAGGTCGCAACCAGAAGCCGGAGGGTAAGAGCATCAATTTTGCCCTCACTGATACTTTTGGCTTGCTGGGCCACTGCAATCAGCGCTGGCTCGGCAACCACCGCTGAAAATCCCATGGCGAAGCCGAATGAGAGCAGGATAGGTACCGACCCTCGTTTGGCAAACTGGTTGGACAGGCTTTTACCCACCGGGAAAATAGACAGCTCAAGGCCCTGGAGAAACAGGGCAACACCGGCTGCGACAATCAGCAGGCCAATGGCCATGCTCAGGGTGTTGTCCGGCATTTGTTGCAGGACAACAAGCTGGAAGAACACAACAACAGCGACAATCGGGAACAGATTTTTCAGTGCGTGCAGCAGTGAATGGCCAAAAGCGCGGATATAGAACACTGACTACCCCTGTAATCCGTGGATTTTGGGCCCATGAGCTTGGTCAAGTGGCTGAATCATAGCATGTTGCAGGGTACATGAAATGACCGGGCTCAATGATGGGGCAGGGCGCAAGCCCGGGATTTTTGGTATTCATAAGAAAAATGCTGAAAATACATAATATAAATTTCAATTATAAATCGGAAGCTACTAGAGTACTCGACATCGCAGGCAAACCATGTCGCGCTTTGCCCGGAATTCAGTCACCAGTGCACGCCGTTAACATATAAAGGATCGAGATCATGCCTTACGCAAAAGACGTCGATACCATTGCTTCCATCCTGAAGCAAAACCCGACCTGGAACGCTATCAACCCCAAGCATGCTGCACGTATGCGCGCCCAGAACAAATTCAAGACCGGTCTGGATGTCGCCAAGTACACGGCAAAAATCATGCGTGAAGACATGGCGAACTACGACAAAGACACGTCGCAGTACACCCAGTCGCTGGGTTGCTGGCACGGGTTTATTGGTCAGCAGAAGATGATTGCGATCAAGAAGCACTTCGGTTCCACCAAGCGTCGTTACCTGTACCTGTCTGGCTGGATGGTTGCTGCCCTGCGTTCTGAGTTCGGCCCGTTGCCTGACCAGTCCATGCACGAGAAGACAGCTGTTTCCGGGCTGATCGAAGAACTGTACACCTTCTTGCGCCAGGCTGACGCATGGGAACTGAACCACCTGTTCCGCGATCTGGAAGCCGCTGAAAACGCTGGCGACAATGCCAAAGCAGCTGAACTGATCAAGCAGATCGACAACCACGAAACTCACGTTGTCCCAATCATTGCCGACATCGATGCCGGTTTCGGTAACGATGAAGCAACCTACCTGCTGGCCAAGCAGATGATCGAAGCTGGCGCTTGCTGTATCCAGATCGAGAACCAGGTTTCTGATGAGAAGCAGTGTGGCCACCAGGATGGTAAGGTAACCGTTCCTCACGCCGACTTCCTCTCCAAGATCAACGCTGTACGTCTGGCGTTCCTTGAGCTGGGTGTTGACGACGGTGTTATCGTTGCCCGCACTGACTCACTGGGTGCTGGCCTGACCAAGCAAATCGCTGTAACCAGCGAGCCGGGCGACCTGGGTGACCAGTACAACAGCTTTATCGATGGCGACATTATCGAAAACGCTTCAGACATCAACAACGGCGACGTTGTGATCAAGCAGGGCGGCAAGCTGGTTAAGCCCAAGCGCCTGGCATCTGGCCTGTTCCAGTTCAAGGAAGGCTCGGGTGAAGACCGTGTTGTTCTGGACTGTATCACCAGCCTGCAGAACGGCGCTGACATGCTGTGGATTGAAACCGAGAAGCCGCACGTTGGTCAGATCGCTGCCATGGTAAACCGCATCAAGGAAGTTGTTCCCGATGCCAAGCTGGTTTACAACAACAGCCCATCTTTCAACTGGACCCTGAACTTCCGTCAGCAGGTATTCGACGCAATGAAGGAAGAAGGCAAGGACGTTTCTGCCTACGACCGCGCGAAGCTGATGAGTCAAGAGTACGACAGCACTGAGCTGGGCAAGCTGGCCGACGAGTGGACAGCTAACTTCCAGCGTGACGCTGCCCGTGAAGCAGGTGTATTCCACCACCTGATCACTCTGCCGACTTATCATACTGCGGCACTGTCTACTGACAACCTGGCCAAAGGCTACTTCGGCGAAGAAGGCATGCTGGCTTACGTTAAAGGCGTACAGCGTGAAGAGATCCGTCAGGGTATCGCCACCGTTAAGCATCAGGATATGGCCGGTTCTAACATCGGTGACGACCATAAGGAATTCTTCGCAGGTGATGCTGCGCTGAAAGCCGGTGGTGGAGACAACACGATGAACCAGTTCGGCTAATCGAACGGTTTATAGTGTTCCCGCTTCCCGGCGTGTTCCGGGAGCACAAAAGCCCCGCAACTGGAGACAGTTTGCGGGGCTTTTTGTTTTTTTACACTGCTGGTTTGGTGTATGTGACTGAAACTGCTTTAAAACCTTCGGTTCACTGCTTTTTCTTCATCCGTACTGTTTCATCCCTGCAACAGTTTCTGCTTTTGTAAAAGCTTTTTTTTTAGGGGTTTAAGTCTGAAACTTCTTTAAAAATAATAACTTGGTCGCCAGAACCTTATACTGGCACGGGAATCGCTTTCTTTGTTATGTGGGTCTGGACCTTGGCTTACCCGAAGGCTAGCGGGTTGGGTCGGATCCCTTAAAAGCCAATAACCTAGAAGGAAACGACATCATGAATACTAGGAAGGGATTGCTAGCAGCTGCCATTGCAATGAGTCTCGGTGTTTCCGGTTTCGCCTTTGCGGATCAGGGTGGAGACGGGGATCCGAATACCAATGCGGATAATACCTCCACGGCTAATAATGACCAATCCGGCAATACCGACAATACGAACAATTCCGATAATTCGAATAGCTCGGATAACTCGAATAGCTCGGATAACTCGAATAGCTCGGATAACTCGAATAGCTCGGATAACAGCACCGATGTAGACGATGCTTTCAAAATCGCCGACAGTGGCAATACCGACAATACGAATAACTCGGATAACTCAAATAACTCGGACAACAGCGCCGATAACAGCACCGATGTAGACGATGCTTTCAAAATCGCCGACAGTGGCAATACCGACAATACGAATAACTCCGATAGCTCAAATAACTCGGATAATTCGAATAGCTCGGATAACTCGAATAGCTCGGATAACAGCACCGATGTAGACGATGCTTTCAAAATCGCCGACAGTGGCAATACCGACAATACGAATAACTCCGATAACTCAAATAACTCGGATAATTCGAATAGCTCGGACAACAGCACCGATAACAGCACCGATGTAGACGATGCTTTCAAAATCGCCGACAGTGGTAATACCGACAATACGAACAATTCCGATAACTCGAACAACTCCGATAACTCAAATAATTCGGATAACTCGAATAGCTCGGATAACTCGAATAGCTCGGATAATTCCACTAATTTGGCTGACAGCCAAAATAACAACTCCGATAACTCGAATAACTCCGACAATTCAAACAGCTCGGATAACTCGAATAGCTCGGATAATTCCACTAATCTGGCGGACAGCCAAAATAACAGTTCCGATAACTCTGTGGCCCTGGATCTGGATGTGTTCCTGAACAACGCCGAGCTGGCCGGCACCGTATCTGGTACTTCAACCACCTACGGTACTGCTAACGCTGACGGTTCCTACACCATAGTTCGTAACAGCAACGAAATCTCTGGTGGCTCAGGGAACTTCACTGGTGTTGGGGTATTTGCCCAGAATGCAGGCAATGGTAGCGTTACCCAGGCTAACGTCAGTGTGATGTCTAACCTGACCACAGGCAGTGGTGGTACCCAGTAAGTAGGCAAAAGGTGCGGGCTGCCAGTTCCTGGTAGCCCGCCCAGGCCCGGGAGGCATGGGATGGACAACAACCTTTACCAGGTCGGATACGGCTTTTTAATGGGCTGTCTTACTCGTATGGTGGGTTTGGCCTTGTTGACGAGCGCAGCTACTGCGCTGGGCGATACCGTCGACACTGATGAAACCTGGTTACAGCAGTCTGCGCTGTCTGCGCAACAGCTGAACGAGGCCAGCGGCCGTCAGGGGGTCTCACTGCAATGGCAAATGAACAACAGCAATCAGAATGCCAATGTCAGCGATAACGTGCTGTCCGGACAGGTGATGACGGGTAATAACCTGATCAGTGGTAACGCTTTCCAGAATATGAATGGCGTAGCAACGGTTATCCAGAACTCGGGTAATCAGGTGGTTATTCAGGATACAACCCAGATCAACGTTCTTATTAACCGTTAACGGGAGACGGGCTATGACCGGTGGAACAGGCATTACCGCGATGTTAGCGACTCTGCTGTTGGTTATCAGCCCTGCGGCTGATGCTGGTCGTGTGTCGATCCCCGGTTTTACCGGCGGTCTGGAGGTGGCCGTCGAGAGTTTTCAGGCGCGCAAATTCAGCTCGGTGTTTCGCCAGCAGTACGACTTTAGCTGTGGCTCTGCGGCAATCGCATCACTGCTGACCTTTCACTATCAGTTCGAGGTGTCCGAGGCGGATGTCTTCAGCGGCATGTTCGCGGTAGCAGATCCAGAGAAAGTTCAGCGTGAGGGCTTCTCTATGTTGGACATGAAGCACTATCTGGAGAGTGAAGGTTATCAGGCCGATGGCTTCCGTCTGCCATTGGATGGATTACGTAAAGAAGTTCGGTTGCCGGTGATTGCCTTGGTTACTCTGGATGGTTACCGGCATTTTGTAATTATCAAAGGCATTTCTGCCGACGAAGTGCTAGTGGGTGATCCTGCGCGCGGTATGAAAGTGTATCCGCGGTCGGAGTTTGAACAATATTGGGATGGCACGGCGTTTGTGATACGCAGTCACCTGAAGCAAGGGCGCAACGCGTTTATTACCGATGGGGCCTGGCCATCAATCGCAACCGCGCCGTTGAACCATCTCCAGGACGCACCGCCGCTGGGGCATACGTTGCCGTATTGGCCGTCGATGACGGAGTGGTGAGCCTTATGACGATCTGCGTATTTTTTGTCAGCAAATCGATCAGGTTGGTTCTGACGCTGAGTTTGACCTTGTTAGCGGGTATCGCCAGCGCGGCCGACTGGAGCACGGCGCTGACCGATGCAGAGTTGGCGCAAAGGCGCGGCGGCTTTATTCTCGATCGGTTTGAAATTGCTATTGGCCTTGAGCAGCGCGTGTCAGTGAACGGCGACTTGCAGGTGATAAACAGCTGGCGCATACCCGACATTGGTGATGTGCGCAGTTACACTCAGGCTCTTGAAAGTATGCCGGTACTGCAGGATATCAGCGGCGGTGGCGAGGGAGCACGCATAACCAGCGGGGTGCTCGACAGTGGCAGCTGGTTGACGTTAATCCAGAATAATGTGGACGGCGCGGTTATCCAGAATATGCAGCAACTGAACATTGAGCTGAACAACCTGGGGCAGAACAGGCGCCTGCCCCCCAGTTTTCAGGACTCTCTGCTGTCACTTCCGGCACGCTAGACCGGAATGGCAATCTCCCGCTGGCGGCGCCCCTGCATTTTACAGGCTGATAGGCAGCTTCAGGGTAATTTCGGTGTCGGGTGCATTTTCGGTTACTCCGACACTGACCGACAGGTTCAGAGTGGTGCTGTTTGATAGCCTGTGAGCCAGGCCGAAAGACAATGAACCCACATGAATGCGATCAAAAGTAGCGTCAAACTGGTTGTTGCCGTGTTCAAACGATGTCTCTCCGATCACCGAATGGTCGTATCCCAGGCTGAATGAGGTGCGCTCATTGAAGGCAAACCCCATTCCGAATCCGAAACGAATGATGTCTCCCGGGTCGACGGTGCCTCCGTTGGCAAAGCCTTGCTCTTCTTTAAGGGTCCACACATAGCTTAAATTGCCAAACAGAACCGCGGGATCGCTCGGATAAATAAACGAAAAGCCAGGTTCGAATGACCAGAATCCTGAGCCGGTGGGGCGTTCTTTCAGAGTAACCCCAATGGGCGTGCCGTCGTCGGCAAACAGCGTTGTTTGGTCCACGTCGTAGGGGCTTTTGCCGGTAGGTCCTTTCACACGAAATAAGCCGATAACGTAGGGCCAGCCCTCCAGCCCGTCGTTAAGCTGATAGCGGGTAGACAGCTCAACATCGCCCAAGCCATCGCCGGAAGACTCCCGTAAATTGTCCACTGGTGTGCCGGAGAAAACGTCCCGCTCACGAATATCCTCGTTGATACTCAAATAAGGTACGCGCACAGCGGCTTCCCAGCGGCTGGTAAAGCCGTATTTCAGCGACACTGCACCCACAAATGTATCTCTCTGCACCTCGGATATGTTGATCAGACCTATCACCAACGCGGGAATGACGGTGAACCCTTCAATAGCCACCAGAGTGGAGTTGCTGTGAGCGTAGGACAAGGATGGTTCAATGGTGAACCGTCCGGGGCGAGTAACAATGCCCCGGTCAGCGGTGATTGAGGCAATATCTGAAACTTGCTCTTTATATTCTTCAGTTCGGTTGGGTGCGTCTTTGTCGGTGCCCTCAACTTCCGGCTTTGCGACGCTTATTGCGGGAATCAGGCTCACGCTGATAGTGAGTAACAGGCGAGTTGGTATGTTCATGGCAGATCTCCCTTTCGATAAGGCGTTTGGCGGTTGTGCGGGCCCGGGTTGTACTTGCTCAGAAGTCTGTAAAGTGACACGCGGGAAATTTTCAGAAGCTTCGCGGCTTCAGATACGTTGTAGTTGGCTAGCCGGAGGCTGCATATCAGTGCTTGCCGGTCGGCACGGGCGCGAAATTCCTTGAGGCTGAAGTTGACGTCGGCGCCCTTCTCAGCGTCAGGCAACCCTAGATCAGAAGCCTCAATAACTGGCTGGTCGCAAAGCAAAAGTGCTTTTCGCAGGTGGTTCTGTAATTCCCGGAAATTTCCTGGCCATGTGTGATTAACCAAGCTGCGGACAGCGCCTTTGCTCAGTCGTTTTCGTTCCGAGCCAGGAAGTGATCCTTCAAGCATTTCCTGGGCAAGCGCCGGTATATCCTCAAGCCGGTCTTTGAGCAGTGGAAGCTTCACCTCCAGGCTGCCAAGCCGAAAGTAAACATCGCTCCGAAAACGCCCGAGTGAAACCAGCTCCGGTAAGGGCTGGCTGGTGGTTGCGATAATACGGCAGTTGACTTGAATCTGAGCGTTGCCACCGACTCGCTCAATCTGGCCTTCCTGAAGAAACCGAAGAAGAACAGACTGTTGTTCGAGTTGAAGTTCGTCGATCCCGGAAAATACCAATGAGCCGCCATTCGCCTGCTCAAGCCGGCCCTTGCGTGAATTCATGGCGCTGGTAAAGGCACCTTTTTCGTAACCGAATAGCTCGCTTTGGGTGAGAGTGTTCGGCAGGGCAGCACAGTTAACGAAAACCAGTGGGCCGTTAGCTCGTGTAGAGTTCGTGTGAACAAACCAGGCTGCGGCCTCCTTCCCGGTTCCACTTTCTCCGGTAATCAATACTGGCTCCAGAGTTGCCGAAAACCGACGGAGCTGGTGGCGGGCATGTTTTATGGGTTGAGAGTTGCCCAGTAAAGCGAGGTCCTGGTAATCATCGTGAGGAAGATTATGATGAAGCTCCAGAATCGTCGTCATACCCCACAAGTGCCCTAGCACCGTGTTGATGCGCTCATAATTCACCGGTGAAGTGTGAAAATCGGAACAGTAGCGTACGATGAGCTTGGCAATGCGCGTGCCACTGACAGGCCGCTCGGGAGCGATAGCCACCCAGTATGTCAGGCCAAGTGCTTCGAGCCAGCTTTCGGGCCACGGCGCGTTCCCCCCTGCATGATTAGAGAGTTCCAGCACTCCCACTCTGGCTTCATCGGGAAGGCCTGCCCACATAGGAATCGGGCTATCAAGATTGAAATGGATCAGGTTCCAGTTTTTCTCCAGTTCTTTTCGTATCCAGGTATTTTTTTCCGCTGACAACCAGACAAGCGGTCGCTTTTCCATCATGGCAAACCTCCAGAGAGTGATGCCTTGGAAACGGGACTGCCAGATGTTCAGGATGTGTCGGTAACCTATACGAAAAAGGCTCCGGGCACTGCCCTGTGTGACCCGCTATTGGCTGCTGAGTACAGCCATGAGTGTTGCAATATTTCGCAGTTACACATACAGATTGTGTGCCATATATTAGTTAGGTATGGCTATACAGGCGGTTGCGAAAGGCAGTTCTCTAATGTGACAGTAAAACTGTAAACTTGGCTGACACATGTCGAGAGTGTGCACGCGTTTAATAGAGTGGGCGCGCGCCCGACTTTGTTTCCGGCTTTGCTATATTCTGTAAGCTATCGCTGAACAGGAGACTGCCCTTGAGTATCGAGCAAGGCATTGTATTTGCGGTGCTCGGAATCACCCTTGCCATGTTTGTATGGAACCGCCTGCGTTTTGATGTGGTGGCCATGCTTGCCCTGCTGGCCGTCGCCATTACAGGGCTGGTGCCAACCGAAGAGTTGTTTGCCGGCTTTGGTCATCCAGCCGTGATCACCGTGGCTGCCGTTCTGGTAATCAGCCAGGGGCTGGTGAATGGCGGCGTGGTGGACAACATCGCGCGCCTGTTGGGGAAGATTGGCCACCGGCCTACGCTTCAGGTGCTCACGCTGACCAGCGTGGTGGCTCTTTGCTCCGGCTTTATCAACAACGTAGGTGCGCTGGCGTTACTGATGCCGGTAGCAATCTGGATGTCCCGGGAAGCGGGGCGCTCGCCTTCAACGCTGTTGATGCCACTGGCCTTTGGGTCTTTGCTTGGCGGTACTATGACGCTTATAGGCACGCCACCCAATATCATCATTGCCTCCTATCGAGAAGGCGGTACCTTTGGGCTGTTCGATTTTGCTCCGGTCGGCGTAGCAATCACGCTTGCTGGCATAGCTTTCATTACGCTGGTCGGCTGGCGTTTAACGCCCCGCCGGGAACAGAATCCGGCCGATGCGAAGCTGTTCAGTGTTGGCGAATATCTGACGGAACTTCGCCTGCCAAAAGACTCAGTCCATGCAGGCGCCACGTTGCACAGCCTTCTGGCAGCAGCGGGAGACGAAGCGGATATTGTTGTCCTTGCCCTGATTCGCGACGAGAAGTTACAGGCTGTTCCTTCTACCTATAAAATTCTGCGTGAGGGGGATGTGTTGCTGGTTGAAGCCGATACCTCCAGCTTGCAGGTGTTTCTTGACAAAACGAAGCTTGAGCTGGCCCATCAGGCTGTCGAAGATGAAGAAACAGACAAAAATGAAAACAGCGAAGAAAAAAGCGAAGAAAAAAGCGTTAGTGACACCCGCGACAGTGATGGCAAGAGCAACGAAAAGGACGATGAGGATGCCTCAGCCCGGATAGCAAAAGGCGAGCTGTATCTGGTGGAAGCCGTTATTGCTCCAGAGTCTTCTCTGGTAGGGCAGACGGCTAACCGGCTGAAGTTACGGGAGCGCAACCAGCTGAACATTGTTGCCGTGGCGCGGCTGGGTTACCGGCTAAAGCAGCGCCTTGGCGATATAAGGTTCAATGCTGGTGATATATTGCTGGTTCAGGGCTTTGAAGATTCTCTGAGCGGAACCCTGGCAGAGCTTGGCTGTCTGCCGCTGGCGGAGCGAGGGTTGAGGCTGGGCTCTAGCCGAAATACTGCAATGGCTTCCGGCATCTTTCTGGCCAGTATTGCGGTCATTGTTACAGGTCTGCTCTCGGCTCCCGTTGCTCTGGTGGCCGGGGCTGTTGCCATGGTACTCGTAAACCTTATGTCTGCGGCGGAGGCCTACAAAGCAATTGACTGGTCGGTGATCGTTTTGCTGGCGGCCATGATACCGGTTGGCCAGGCAATGGAAACTACCGGTGGCGCTGCTCTGATAGCCTCACAGATGCTGGTGTTGGGTGAGAACCTGTCAGTTGCTTCGGTGCTGGTAATGGTGCTGGTGGGCACAGCGCTGTTGTCCAACGTAGTAAATAATGCAGCCGCTTCCATTGTGGTCGCGCCTATTGCCCTGAGCCTGGCCAGCGAACTGCAGGTGCCCTCCGATGCGGTGTTGATGGCGGTTGCGGTTGGTGCCTCCTGCGCTTTCATGACGCCCATTGGTCATCAATCCAACGCCCTGGTTATGGAGCCCGGAGGCTACGAATTTGGCGATTACTGGCGTCTGGGCTTACCCCTTACGGTAATCGTCACGGTCGTCGCCGTGCCTGTGATTATGCTGGTCTGGACCTGATAGTATTAAAACGAGCCAAACTTGAGGAATCGTGATGGAGGTGGAGTCCATGCAGAAAGCTGAGTTACTGGCTGAGCTTGCCCTAACGCGGCAGCGAACGCGTGAGCTCATTACATCGCTGGATAATCAGCAACTGGACGTCCCCTATCACCCGGGCGTCAATCCGCCGCTCTGGGAAATGGGGCATGCGGCTTTTTTCTATGAAGTGTTCGTTTTCAATCTTCTTGATGGTGATGTCAGTTTCGATCCAGCCATGGACGAGCTCTGGGATTCGTTTCACATCGACCATAAGGATCGCTGGCGCCGTGATCTGTTTCCCGGGCTTGAAAGCACTCTGGCCTATTTCGATCACGTTTACGACAAGATGGCGGAGCGCATTGAGCGAAGGCCACTGAGCGATCGTGAACTGTACCTTTGTCGCTACGCCATATTTCATCAGAACATGCACATAGAATCGCTGGTGTGGTGCCGTCAGACCGTTGGTTATGCGCCACCCCCCGGGGCAAACCTTTCACGCCCCGCCGCCAATTCTTCAAACGAGCCCCTGAAACAGGATGCGGTTGTGCCCGCGGGTCGCTGGCTGATAGGCATGCCAGGCGACTCGTCGCAGTACGCGACTGCCGACTTTGCATTCGACAGTGAAAAACCCCGGCACGGAGTAAGCCTGGATGAGTTTGCGATTGCCCGCTGCCTGGTCAGCAATCAGGAGTTTATGGCCTTCGTAGAGGATGGCGGTTATCGAAAACCTGAGCTGTGGTCTTTTGGTGGCCAGAAGTGGTTGAGAGCAGAAACCGACATAGCGCTGGTGCACGGGGAAGCAGAGCCCATACTGGTGGTGCCAAGGCATCCGCTATATTGGCGCAGGCAGGATGGCCAGTGGCAAGAAAGATTATTCGATCAATGGCAGCTATTGAACCCGGATGCACCGGTGACCCATGTCAGCTATTGGGAAGCAGAAGCCTACTGCCGTTGGGCCGGGCGGCGTTTACCTACAGAGCAAGAGTGGGAAGTGGCGGCGCTCGGTAACCGGCCAGGTGAGCCGTTCCAGAGGTATCCCTGGGGTAACGAGCAGCCAGGACCTGTTCACGCAGATATGAACGCCAGCGGCATGGCGCAGAACCCGGTAGCCGATTACCCGGCGGGTGATAGCCCTTTTGGCTGCCGGCAGATGATCGGCACAGTATGGGAGTGGACCAGCAGTCAGTTTTTTCCTTATGACGGCTTTCGCATAGATATGTATCCGTTCATGTCCACGCTTCAGTTCGGTGATCACAAGGTCAGCCGTGGGGGCAGTTGCGCCACGTCATCCAGCCTGATTCGTGGCACTTATCGCCAGGCCTATCTGCCCCAAAGAAATGACGTTTACACCGGGTTCCGAACCTGTGCTTTGCCCGGTGGCTGAGTTCAGCTGTTTTTTTCTGAAGCCAGTGCCGGTATTGCCTGAATCCTGTCGAGAAGGTGGCTAGCCAGTGCTACGCCGGTTTCGCTCATGGTCAGGTAAGCATCGTCGGCACCCGCTTCACGAATGCGCTCGGCTTCATCGGCGTACATGGTGTGGGCGACAATGTAGCCGGTAAAGCCCAGTTTTCGCAGCATTCTTGCTGCAATCAGTTTCGCCTCTATATCGCTCATGGCAAGAATAACCGCTTCCACGGATGGCATGTGGAGCGCTTCCCAGAAGGTGTTGTCTTCGGCATCAGCATAGACAACGTTGCGCCCTTGGGCCTGGTGCCGTGCTACCTTGGGGAGGTCAGAATCCAGTGCCATCAGCCTTGCTTCTGAGGTTTGCAGCCAATCATATGCCGCCGTGCCGGTTCGCCCCATTCCCATCACCAGAACGCGGGTATTGCCAAGGGAAACGGGTAGCTCATCTGGGTGCCGACGATGACTTTCGAAGCGCACAAGACGATGGCTCAAACGCTCATAAAGTGGGTGTGCGATCCGGTTTAGCGGCGCCGAGATCAGAAAAGACAGCGCGACCGTGATTGCCAGAGGCACCAGCCACTCGGGCAGCGCAATGCTGGCGACAATCAGCCCGAACTCACTATAATTGGTGAGCGCCAGCGAGGTCAGAAAACCGCTGCGGGCACGCAGACGGAAAAGCAGCATCAGGAAGAAGAACAGAATCCCCTTGAGGGGCAGCACCAACGCAGCCACTACGGCAAAAATGATGGCATTGGTATCGGGCAGGCCACCTATGCCAATCTGCAAAAAAAAGCCAACCAGAAAGATTTCCTTCACGCTCCACAGGGATTTTGCCAGTTCCTGGCTGCGGGGGTGGTTAGCAAGAATGGCGCCGAAAATCAGGGCGCCCAGTTCCGAACTGAGCCCGACCGCTTCAAAACCCATGCCGCCAATAACCAGTGCCAGCAACATGCCCAGCAGAACCAGCAATTCGTCATGGCCACTGGCATCCAGTAGCTTGTACAGCAGTGGCCGCAGCAGTGGCAGGCCGAACACAATCAGTGCCCATTGCGAAGGCGTCTGGCCGGCTGCCAGGCTCATAACAAGCAGTGCAACCAGGTCCTGAATGATCAGGATGCCAATGGATACCCGCCCATGGAAGGCTCTGAGCTCGCGCTTGTTTTCCAGCACCTTTGCGGCCAGCACGGTAGACGAGAATGACAGGGCAACGGCCAGCATAAAGGCCGCGTACCAGGTGATATCCAATAGCAGGTAAAGACCGGGCGTGAACACAAGGCAGGTGATGCCAAAGTGTAACAGGCTGCCGCCGATCACTTCCGGACTGATAATCGATCTCAGCTTGAGCTTCAGGCCCACGGTAAACAGCATGAGCAGAACGCCCAGATGCGCGATATGGGCGAGTGCCGCTGTAGGTTCTGGATAGATAGGGATGGATGGGGTGGCCGCAATAGCGCTGAGAACGAAACCCGCGCCCAGGTAACCGATTAACGGCGGCAAGCCAATGGTCTTGATCAGCAGGCCAAGAGCAAACGCCAAAGAAATCCAGATAGCTTCAGGCATGAGAGATTCTTTCAGGGGTAGCGGATCGCATTCCTTTCAAGGCTACCTTGTTTTATCTGACCGTTGAAGTCGATAACAACAGAACTTCGTTCAAGTGCACCTTACCCGGTTTTTGACGTGCGGGTTTTGGCAAACTCAAGGAACAGACGGGCCGATTCTTCCGGTGCCTCAATCATCGGTGCGTGGCCAATCCCTTCCAGTATCTCCAGCCGTGCGCCGGGAATCGCCTCCAGAAAGGCTTCTCCGTTGCGATAGTCCAGAATGCGGTCCTCTTTACCCCAGACGATGAGTACGGGGACTTCAATGCGTTTAATGGTGTTGCGGAAGTCCGATGTAAAGCCGACTTCACTTATGGCGGCAAAGATCACTTTGTTCACCTCCTGATTGGCGATGGCTTTTTCTTCCATAACACTCAAAATCGGCCAGGGAACAAAGGGCTGTTCTTCCATCGCAAAATCCATCAAACGCTTGAAATCACCCGCTTTGCTGGGGATCAGGGGGTTATCACCGGCGAGCACCATGCCGACCATCTCGTTTTCATAATCGAGAATTCCCGCAGGATCGAACAGCACAGCCGTTTTTATCTTATCGGGGTAAGTGGCTGCGTAGAGTGCGGTAATACCACCGCCCATGGAGTTGCCCATCATGTGCATGGTGTTTATGCCCAGTGCCTCGAGAATACGATCAAGATGACTGACCTGCTCTTCCAGGCTGTAGCCCAGGTCCAGTGGCTTGCTGCTCTCGCCGTGGCCCGGGAGGTCTATGGCATAAACGTTGAAATTATCGGTGAGCTCCCGAGCGATACGAGTCCAGTTATCCTTGTTGGCACCGAACCCATGAACCAGAACAATGGTGTCGCCATTGTTGGCTTCGGAGTTCCGCAGGTACGCGATGTCCAGCTCGCCCACGGTAATGTTGTCCGCTTCAAGGCCAGCGGCGGAGCGCTCCAGGTTAATGGCGGTTTCGTAAATGGCATGGCGGGAGCAAGCGCTTACAAGCAGAAGGGATAAAACCAGAAAAACGGCAGTAAAGGGAGATTTTTGCAGCATTTGGGCGGTTCCTGGCTGATTGTGTTGTACACCCATTGGGCGAATGCGCTTACATTACCCTATAAAAAAGCCCGGTCATTGGCCGGGCTTTAGTTTGAAGTGCGTCGTTACGGTTTTTCCCGGGCAATGGCGCGGTATGCAATGTCGTTGCGGTAAAATGCGCCATCCCAGCTTATTTTTTCTGCGAGTTTATAAGCCCGCTGCTGGGCTTCAGTCACGGTGTTGCCCAATGCGGTTGCACAGAGTACCCGGCCGCCACTGGTGACCACTTGGCTATCGCTGAGGGCGGTTCCTGCGTGGAATGCCTTCTCGCCCTCGGTCTCGGTTTCCGGCAGGCCGAAAATAGCATCGCCTTTGTTATAGCTGCCGGGATAGCCTCCCGCTGCCAGAACAATACCTACGGCGGCGCGCTCGTCCCAGTCGGAACTGCACTGGTCCAGCTTGGCGTCGATGGCGGCTTGGCAGAGTTCAACAATGTCGGACTTCATACGCAGCAAGATGGGCTGGGTTTCCGGATCGCCAAAGCGGCAGTTGAACTCGATAACCTTGGGTGCTCCGGCAGTATCAATCATCAGGCCTGCATACAGGAATCCCTTGTAGGGATGGCCTTCGGCTGCCATGCCACGCACCGTTGGGTAAATAACCTCATTCATGATGCGCTTGTGCACTTCAGCGGTTACCACAGGGGCAGGAGAGTAGGCTCCCATGCCACCGGTGTTCGGGCCGGTATCGCCGTCGCCTACGCGCTTGTGATCTTGAGAGGTGGCCATTGGTAACACATGCTCACCATCCACCATCACAATAAAGCTGGCTTCTTCGCCTTCCAGAAACTCCTCAACAACGACACGGCTGCCGGCGTCGCCAAAAGCGTTGCCTGCCAGCATGTCACGGACGGCATTCTCGGCCTCTTCAAGGGTCATGGCCACGATGACGCCTTTGCCGGCGGCAAGGCCGTCTGCCTTGACGACAATGGGTGCACCCTGTTCACGGACATAAGACAGAGCTTTATCTACATCTGTGAAGTTGCCGTAGGCAGCAGAGGGGATCTTCTGGCGAGCAAGGAAATCCTTGGTGAACGCCTTGGAGCCTTCCAGTTGCGCCGCACCGGCGCTGGGGCCGAATACGCGCAGGCCACGTTCTTCAAAGAGATTCACAATGCCCGCCACCAAAGGTGCTTCGGGGCCAACGATGGTAAGGCCGACGTTGTTCTCAGCGGCAAATTTTGCCAGGCCTTCAAGATCCAGCACGTCAATATTGACGTTCTCAACACCCGGCTCGCAGGCAGTCCCGGCATTACCTGGTGCTACAAAAACCGTATCCGCATCCGGAGACTGGGCTGCCTTCCAGGCCAGTGCGTGTTCACGCCCGCCACTGCCGATTACCAGAATGTTCATATCTCGCTACCCTATACGTTTACAAAGTGTCGTATCAGTGCCGGAAATGGCGCATACCGGTGAATACCATGGCAATGCCGTGTTCGTTGGCGGCGTCGATCACTTCCTGATCCCGCATGGAGCCACCAGGTTGAATCACGGCAGTAATGCCGGCTTCGGCAGCAGCATCAATACCATCGCGGAACGGGAAGAAGGCATCAGAGGCCATAACCGAGCCTTTCACTTCCAGGTTTTCATCGGCGGCTTTGATGCCGGCAATGCGGGCGCTATAGACGCGGCTCATCTGGCCTGCGCCAACACCAATCGTGCGGCCTGAGCGGGCATAAACGATGGCGTTGGATTTAACGTATTTCGCTACTTCCCAGGCAAACAGCAGGTCGTTCAGCTCGTGTTCGGTAGGCTGGCGGGTGGTCACGACTTTTACATCTGCCATGGCGACCATGCCCAGGTCACGATCCTGAACCAGAAGACCACCGGTTACGCGCTTGTAGTCCATGGTCTGGACGCGTTCACCACCGAGTTCGCCGCAAGCCAGCAAACGCACATTCTTCTTGGCAGCGACCAACTCTACCGCCTCAGGTGCAATGCTGGGGGCAATAATAACTTCAACAAACTGGCGCTCAATGATCGCCTTGGCGGTTTCAGCGTCCAGCTCCCGGTTGAAGGCAATAATTCCTCCGAAAGCGGAGGTGGGGTCGGTTGCAAAGGCCAGATCATAGGCCTGGAGGATATCGGCACCGATCGCCACGCCGCAGGGGTTAGCGTGTTTGACGATAACGCAGGCGGGATCCGCGAAGGGCTTCACGCATTCCAGGGCAGCGTCTGTGTCTGCCACGTTGTTGTAAGACAGCGCCTTGCCCTGCAGTTGTTTTGCTGTGGCAACACAGGCTTCTTTCGGGTTGCGCTCAGCGTAAAAGGCCGCGCGCTGGTGCGGGTTTTCACCGTAACGCATGTCCTGCACCTTGATGAACTGGCTGTTAAAGGTGCGTGGGAAATCGGCGTTGTCGTTATCGGCTGTGCGGCCACCCAGGTAGTTGGCGATGGCGCCGTCATAACCTGCGGTGTGCTCGAATGCTTTTACCGCCAGATCAAAGCGCGTGCTGTGGCTCAGCTGGCCATCGTTATCATCCAGCTCTTTCAGAACCCGGCTGTAATCTGAAGCGCTGACCACAATGGCCACATCGTTGTGATTCTTGGCCGCGGCACGAACCATGGTTGGGCCGCCGATATCAATGTTTTCAATAGCGGTAGCCAGGTCGCAGTCGGGGTTGGCAATCGTAGACTCGAACGGATACAGGTTCACCACAACCATATCAATCGGGCTGATGCCGTGCTCGCCCATAATGGTGTCGTCGGTGCCACGGCGGCCCAGAATGCCGCCGTGGATTTTCGGATGCAGGGTTTTTACCCGGCCGTCCATCATCTCAGGGAATCCGGTGTAGTCAGAAACTTCGGTAACCGGAACGCTGTTTTCTTGCAGGAGGCGAAAGGTGCCCCCGGTGGAGAGCAGTTCGATACCGCGGCCGGTTAGGGCGCGCCCGAACTCAACGATGCCGGATTTATCACTGACGCTGATCAGTGCGCGACGGACGGGGGTATTAGCCTGGTTTGCCATGGGGTCACATTCTTCACTTGGGGTGAACGAACGAGGGCCTCGCGAAGGGTATCCGGGAGGCCCTCATCAAGTCAGGGTGTCTTGATTATAGCAGGCCGTACTGCTTCAGTTTCTTGCGCAGGGTTCCGCGGTTCAGACCGAGCATCGTGGATGCCTTGGTCTGGTTGTTGCGGGTGTACTTCATTACCTGCTCCAGCAGCGGTGCTTCTACCTCGGAAAGTACCAGTTGGTACACTTCGGTAACGGGGGCTCCGTCAAGCTGTGTGAAGTAGTTTTTCAGGGCCACTTCAACGTTATCGCGCAGGGTAACGGTGTTGCCGCTGCTGTTCACCGTTTGCAGTTGGTGAATATCATCGTTGGCCGGGGCGTTCAGGGTGTTGTTTGCCAAAGTCTCAGCGTTCATGCTGCGAATACCTCTCCATTTCGTAAGCCTGAAAAATACTGTCGGATACTGTCTTTTTGCTCCAACGCTTCGTCGAATGTATTGAAGCGGTTGCGGAACTGTTTGCCGGGGTCGTGGGACTGCAGGTACCAGCCCACGTGTTTTCTGGCAATGCGCACACCCATGAGCTCTCCGTAGAAGCTGTGCAGGGCGTCCAGATGTTCACTCAAAATTTGTTCCACTTCGTTCAGTGGGGGCGCTGGCAGGTGCTGGCCAGTTTCAAGGAAATGCAGTATTTCCCGGAAAATCCATGGGCTGCCCTGTGCAGCCCGGCCGATGAGCAGGCCATCGGCGCCGGTATGCCTCAGAACCCAGCGGGCTTTCTCGGGTGATGTAATGTCACCGTTGGCGAAAACCGGAATGCTGACGCTGGATTTCACCTCAGCGATGGTGTCGTACTCTGCATCGCCGTTGTACTTGTCGGCGCGGGTGCGGCCGTGAATCGCCAGCGCCTGAATGCCGCTATCTTCTGCCATACGCGCAATGGCCAGTGCATTGCGATTGTCCTGATCCCATCCGGTTCGCATTTTCAGCGTAACGGGGATATCAACTGCGCTGACGACTGCTTCCAGTATGTCCCTGACCAGCCTTTCATCTTTCATCAGCGCTGAGCCGGCCGCCTTGTTGCACACCTTTTTGGCCGGGCAACCCATATTGATGTCGATAATCTGGGCGCCAGACTCTGCGTTCAGCCGAGCCGCATTGGCCAGCATTTCCGGATCACCGCCGGCAATCTGTACGGATCTGGGTTCTGGCTCTCCGGTATGATCCATACGGGTTCTGGATTTGCGCGTGTGCCAGAGTTTGCTGTCTGCGATCACCATTTCAGACACCGCCAAGCCGGCGCCCATTCTGCGGCAAAGCAGCCGGAAGGGGCGGTCTGTTACACCCGCCATGGGCGCAACAATCAGCGGATTGGGCAGGGTGTACGGCCCGATTTTTGCCATTGGCAACATGGTCTGAATCCGAGTCACAGCAGATTGAGCATAAGCCGGAGTGGGGCGGTTGTTTAATAAATAACCGATGCCAGTTCCGAAGGGCGCTAATGATACCGCCGGGGGGGCTGTGATTGAAGGGGCAGGGAGGCGAAAAAACTGATTATTTTTCGCTCTTTCTGGTTGACTTTTGTTCTACTAGGTGGCGACCGGCGTGCTCGCCAGGTCATCACCGGCAACCAGTCTCACGGCTCGTAGGGTCGGAAGCTGATATTGTAATTAACGGCATCACGGCCAGGGTCGAGAATGCTTATCGCAATGCGAACCGGTGTGTGCACCGGCATGATATCGAGCTCTTCACCTTCGCCAGCAAGGTATTCCGAGGGTGTGAAAACGCTCTGGGCAACCACGTCTCCATTCAGGTTGGAGAAGGTCAGGGCGATGGCGGGGAAGGGTTGCTGGAAGTCCGCCCGATTGACAATGACCGCATCTACGACCAGTTGGCTGCGGTTTTCCGGGTCGGTGCGAACCACTAATTTGCGGCTCTGGATCGCATCAACGTTGATCAGTGGCTTCAGTTCACAGCCAGCCAGCTCGCAGCCTTGTTCATAAAACGGGCGAAGTTCCGGGATTGCAGATAGCCGGTCAAGCTGGAACCAGGTTACTTGTGCAATCAGAACGCCTACAAGGCCAAGCACAATCAGTGACCAGACCAAAGTGCGCAGCCAGCTTTTATTGCTGCCACCTACCGATACAGGGTCATGCCTGAGGTTGCCAAACGGTGCACCTGCTGTGAAGGGCTCATCCTGTTGCGGGCTTTCGTGTTCTAACGCAACGCCATGTTCGTTGGCAAAGGACTCAAATGCAGGATCGGGTTGTTCACTAACGTAAAAGTCTGATGCTTCTTCCTGGGGGTGCTCTTTGGGTAGTTCTCCGCCGCTGTCAGCTTCTGAGTCCGCAGATTCAGGAGAAGGCTTTTGTTGCAGCTGTGGTTCTGGCTCTGTCCTTTTCTGTGGCTTTTCTGTCTCAGCTTCCGGAGTGGTTTTGGCAGGTGCAGTGTCTTCCTGAAGAATCGCTTCGGCCCAGCTCTCATCGACGTTTTCGGCGAGATCTTCGTCATCTGCATGATCCCGTGCGGACGAATCCCGGTCGTCAAAGCCGCGAAAGCTATCACTCAGTTCATCATCGGAAAAAGTCAGCTTGGTGCCGGCATAACGGCCTTCTTCGGCGTCTTCCTCCGGGTTGTCAGCGAAGATGAAGTTTTCGTCTGTTATGTCGCTTGCAAAACCAGTGGCGGAGCGCTCGGGCGAAGGGTGGCCTGATGGCGTTGGCGGGGAAGCCTCTGCTGGCGCTCGGCTACTCGCCTCAGAGCCTGCTTCTGACGCCTTGCCTGCAGCGCTTGCCATCTGGTGCTCGACCGCATTGAAGACATCCATGCAGTGTCCACAGCGTACTTTGCCCTTGGCAATACCAAGTTGTTCGCCGGTAACCCGGAACCGGGTAAAACATTTTGGGCACTGGGTCTGCAGACTACTTTGGGTCATGCTTCGTTCCTGAAAGCGACTGAACTACGAGTATGGGAGTTTAGTTGGTAAAACACCCTTAGTCATCTGTCGTTACGCCGTCCTGTGAGGCGTATCCACTCTTCACGCTGTTCCGGCTCATCCATAATAAACCAGGGTTCATAGGCGGCCATCACCTCGCGGGCCTGGTTCGACAGGATGCCTGAAAGCACCAGGTCGCCCCCGGGCTTTGTCAGTGCTGCCAGGTGTGCTGCCAAGCCGATCAGAGGCTGCGCCAGAATGTTCGCCAGCATCACATCGGATCTGGTATCGGGCTCATTTTCCGGAAGATAAAGATCCAACCTGGCTTCGTCAACGCCGTTACGGCGAGCGTTTTCCCGGCTGGCTTCCAGTGCTTGATGGTCGGTGTCGACACCAACAACGTGGTTTGCACCCAGAAGCAGTGCCGCCAAACCCAATATTCCCGAGCCACAGCCGTAATCGGTAACTTGTTTGCCTGTTACATCCTGCCCGTCCAGCCACTCAAGGCAAAGGGCAGTGGTCGGGTGCGTTCCCGTCCCGAAGGCGAGGCCGGGGTCGAGCATAAGGTTGGCGGCATCAGGGTCAGGTGCCTCACGCCAGCTGGGCACAATCCACAAGCGCTTGCCGAACTGCAGTGGGTGGAAGTCGTCCATGCAGGCGCGTTCCCAGTCCTTGTCTTCGACCAGAGTAACGTCAATGTCTGCGAGGGATTGCTGGGTTTGCTGATGCCAGGTGTTGCGCACATCCGTGCACAGTTGTTCAATATCCTGGCCTGATTGAAAGAGCCCGGTCACAGTGGTCTGGCTCCACAAGGGGGTGGTGCCGTGATCGGGTTCGTAGAGTGGCTGATCTGCAGCATCTTCCATGGAGACGGCGTCAGCACCCATCTCCATGAGCAGATCCTCAAGCTGATCCGCCGTATCGGGATCAGCCGGGATCTGAAGTTGTATCCAGGGCATAGGTCTTCCTGCAATGTGATGCAGGAGGTTAGTCCCGCATCAGCTTCTCAAGGTAGTGGATCGTGAAGTCTACCGTTTTAAAGCCGCCATCGCGCACCAGTTTCCGATGCAGAGGCTGATTGGTTTTAATACCATCGACCAATAGCTCGTCCAGGGCGTTCTTCATACGCCTGCGGGCTATCTGGCGATCGTCGCCCCAGGTGATCAGCTTGGCGATCAGTGAGTCATAAAACGGCGGAACTGTATAACCGCTGTAGAGGTGCGAATCCACCCGCACGCCATAACCACCGGGAGCATGAAAGTGCTTCACTTTGCCGGGGCTGGGTACAAAGGTGTTGGGGTCTTCCGCGTTGATGCGGCACTCTATCGCGTGGCCTGTGATCTTGATATCGTCCTGCTTGTACTGAAGTGGCAGACCGCTGGCGATGCGCAACTGTTCACGAACAATATCAACACCGGTAACCATTTCAGAAACCGGGTGTTCTACCTGCACGCGAGTGTTCATCTCGATGAAAAAGAACTCGCCATCCTGATACAGGAACTCAAAGGTGCCGGCGCCAACATAGCCGATTTCCTTACAGGCATCCACGCAGGCTTTGAGTGTGCGCTCGCGGGATTCCGCATTGATGTTCGGAGCTGGCGCTTCTTCAATCACCTTCTGATTGCGGCGTTGCATGGAGCAGTCACGGTCACCCAGATGGATACAATTGCCGTGCATGTCCGCGAGAATCTGAACTTCCACGTGGCGCGGGGTTTCCAGAAACTTTTCCAGATAAACCGTGGGGTCGCCAAAGGCATTCCGGGCCTCGGTCTGAGTGATCTGAACTGCCTTGAGCAGCGCAGCTTCGGAGTGAACCACTTGCATGCCACGGCCGCCACCGCCGGAGGCTGCCTTGATCATAACCGGGTAGCCGATTCGGCGAGCAACTTGCAGGGTACGCTCGTCATCGTCTGTCAGTGGGCCGTCTGAACCCGGAACAGTGGGAACTCCGGCGCGAATCATCGCGTTAATAGCCGAAACCTTGTTGCCCATCAGGCGAATGGTTTCTGCTCGGGGTCCGATGAAGCGGAAGCCGCTTTTTTCGACCTGTTCAGCGAAGTCGGCATTCTCAGCAAGAAAGCCGTAGCCCGGGTGGATGCCCACAGAGTCCGTCACTTCAGCAGCGCTGATAATGGCCGGAATATTGAGGTAGCTTTCCAGCGGGCTATTGGGGCCGATACAGACAGATTCATCGGCCAGACGCACGTGCATCAGATCGCGGTCAACCTTTGAATGGACCGCTACGGTTTTGATGCCGAGCTCTTTGCAGGCACGCAAGATCCGGAGGGCTATTTCACCCCGGTTTGCGATCAGAACTTTTTCTAACATGGCCATGAGTAGCTATCACCGGGTTCAGGAAATGATTAACAGCGGCTGGTCAAACTCTACGGGCTGACCGTTATCAACCAGAATTTCTGTGATCGTACCGCTCTTGTCGGCCTCAATCTGGTTCATCATTTTCATGGCCTCTACAATGCAGACAACCTCGCCGGCTTTGACCTGCTGGCCGATTTCTGCAAAAGAATCAGCCGCGGGGGAAGGCGCCCGGTAAAAAGTTCCGACCATGGGAGAGCGCAGCGCGTGCCCGCTGTGCACAGTCTGTTGTGCGTCGTCTTCCTGAACTGGCCTTGGGGTTTCCGGCGCCGGAGCATGCTGGGGCTGCGGTGGCGCGTAGTGGCTGATGTACTGGCCGCCGGAAGCCTGTTCACGACGACGTGAGATGCGAACAGAATCATCGCCCTCGTGAATCTCAAGCTCTTCGACGTCAGACTCCTCGAGCAGTTCGATCAGTTTCTTGACTTTGCGAATATCCATAGTTAGTCCAGTCCCGTGTTGTCAGGTCTATCGGTGAGTTCGTTGCATGGCAGCCTGAAGGGCGAGTTCATATCCCAGGCTGCCCAGTCCGCAGATAACGCCTTCGGCGATATCGGAAAAATAGGAGTGATGGCGGAACGCTTCCCGCGCATGCACGTTTGAAAGATGCACTTCTATAAATGGAATCCCTGAGGCCAGTATGGCATCCCGTAAAGCAATGCTGGTGTGGGTAAAAGCGGCAGGATTGATAATGATGAAATCCACGCCTTCTGCGCGGGCCTCGTGAATGCGCTCGATCAGTTCGTATTCAGCGTTCGACTGAAGATGCAGCAAGTGGTGTCCGTTATCTGCTGCCCTATTCCGCAACCGGTCATCAATGTCTGCCAGAGTCTCGTGGCCATAAACCCCCGGCTCGCGGGTTCCGAGCATGTTCAGGTTGGGGCCATGGAGCACGAGAATTGTCGACATGGATGTGTTTGCCTTTGTCTCTCTTAAACAGGATCGCCGAATTTAACGGCATGTTCCACCAATAGTGTGTGCTTTTAATCTTCAGATCAACATTTTTTGACAATCATCCCTGTTGCCCCCCCGATCGCACAAAAAGCACTTGAAAGCCGAACCGGGATCCATCTAATGATAGCAATCATTGTCGTGAACGGTAGGGGTGACTTCTATACGACGATGGTTTCATACGGGCGGCCTGTCAGAGTCGCCCGATCTGTTACTTCGCCTTTCAATTATCGGCAAGCGTAACGCAGTTGCGGTTATGTTCCTTGGAGGTATAGAGCGCGCGGTCGGCACGCTCGCACAGGTTCTGGGACGATCCGTTATTCCAGGCGGCTATGCCGCAACTGAAGGTAACGTTGAACTCCCTGTCACCTGCAGGCTGTTGGAGCTCCGAGAAGCGTTCGCGGATTTCGTTGAGAACATCGCGGGCATCACCGGGGCGGGTATTGGGAAGGATAATCGCGAACTCCTCACCGCCATAACGGCCGATGTGGTCAGTTTTTCGCAGGCGCTGCTTGAGAAACATCGAGAGGCTTCGAAGAACACGGTCGCCAATGGGGTGCCCGAAGGTATCGTTCACCCGTTTGAAATAGTCGATATCGATCATGGCAAAGCACAGTGGCTGGTTCTTCTGTCGCGCACGGCCGATTTCCTGATCCAATAGGTGCAGCGTGTGAGTGTGGTTGTAGAGACCTGTGAGACTGTCACGGATCATCAGGGCCAGCAGGGAACGCGCGCGTCGGCCACGGTTATGGAGCGTTGCGATAAGGTGCTTTGGGTCAATGGGTTTGGTCAGAAAGTCATCGCCGCCCAGGCTCATGGCGTGCAATTGCTTGGTGACGTCGTCTTCGGCTGAGAGGTAAATAATGGGCACGCTGTGAAGCCGGTCCTGCTGGCGGATTACCCGGGCAATCTCCATGCCGGTGCAGCCTGGCATGTACATGTCGAGAATGATGATTTCCGGGGAAAACATGTCCAGCGCATCAATGATTTCCATGGGGTCGGTAATGATGTGTGCGGTCATTCCCGCGCGCTTCAGAACTGTTTCCATGAATTTTGCCTGTGCTCTGGAGTCGTCCAGAACCAGTACCCGATAGGGTTCAACGCTGTTGCTGTGGGTATAGGTTTCGATTTTCTCGATAAGCTGGCCAGGATCAACTGCCGGATAAAAAAACTCTTCACCACCGCAGCGGGAGGCCCGCAGGCGGGTCTGAATGGTGCCGTCTTCGTCGCTCATGAAAATAATCGGGATGGGCGTGTCGTGCCGCGCCTGCAAATTTTCAATCGTGGCGATGCCCGCATTCGGGCTGCCGCCAAAATTCACATCCATCAGTATGGTTTCGGGCTTGTGGAGAGCGCAGGCCTCCGTCAGTTCCCCGGCAGAATCAAAAGCAGATGCGCGGAAGCCGAAAAACTCAAGCTGGCGAATTAACCTGTTTGCCATATCGGCGCTCGCAAGCGCGATGTAAACCGGTGTGCGCCGGAACTGGTGGGGGGCTTCGGTACAGCTTTGATCCGTTCGCCGCAGAGTGCTGCGTGCAAGCGCGTCGATAGCATCCTGAAGCTTTCGCTCAGTGGTGTCATCCAGAGGCGTATCGGCTGGCCAGACTCGGATGATCCCGAGAATCGTTTTACCTGTTTTGACATGACCTGCCATTTCGAACCGCTGTGCGTAGCGCACTAATTTATCGGTGGCAGACCTTAGCTCTTCGCGATGGGCTGTAAATGAACCCTTATTCGTGTGAATTTTCTGCCAGGTGTCGAGTACAACCCGTGCCTGGGTTGTTACGCGGCGTGCAAAATGTTGCCTGAGTTTTTCTTTCTGGCTTGCGTCGCTCATTGTGCTCCGTTCTGTCACTTTTTTTGTGTGCCGTCCTTAGCGATGTGGACGATTTTCCCAACCTTAGTATGTTTCTGGAGTCTATAGTGTTTTGAGTTGTCGGCGTAGGTTGCACTGTGTAACTGTTTGTCACTTCGGCGGTGTATATAGAGGACACCATAGGTTAGGATCGGTACAGATCGTTTGCACCGCCAATTAACAGACAAGGGGCTCAACGTAATATGCCAGGCAAAATCAGACAGTATTTCAGAGACAAGAAGGATGATGCTCAGGATTACGCTGGCAACAACGGCGTGATCGGCAAATTTCTAGCGGTTGTTCTGCTCGTCTATCTGTTAGTGGCCGTGGTGATGGGGATGTACTGGAGCAGTGAGCCAGAGTCGTTCTCCGTGCGCGAACATACCCGGGCAGTCGCCAATGATATGCAGAGGGAGCCCATAACCGGTTTTGCCACTACTGTAACAATGATCCGTATAGCGGAAACTCTTCTGGACAAGCCGGGCGGTTACATTACCAACGATATTTTCCCGCCGGGCCTGTGGCTGGATAACATGCCCAACTGGGAATACGGTGTGCTAGTGCAGTTACGAGACCTTTCCCGCGCCATGCGCAGAGACATCAGCCGCTCCCAGAGCCAGTCCGCAGAAGATCCGGATCTGATCATCGCCGAGCCGCAATTCCACTTTGACAGTGCAAGCTGGGCCATTCCCTCGACAGAGGCAGAGTACCGCCGGGGTATTACTGCCTTGAAGCGTTACCTCGACCGTCTTTCCAGTCCGGAGCAAGCCAACGCCCAGTTCTTTGCCAGAGCCGACAACCTGAGTAACTGGCTGGGTGATTTGGAGACTCGCCTGGGCAGCCTTTCGCGCACCCTTGGCGAGAGCGTTGGCAAAGCATCGGTATCCGAAGCCGTGGCCAACGTTGATTCAGACAATCCGCTGACCGAAGAGGTTGGTGGTGGCGATATACAAACAGAATGGACCAAGATTGATGATGTGTTCTATGAAGCCCGGGGCAGCTCCTGGGCGTTGCTGCACATTTTCCGCGCGATTGAAGTAGATTTCCGCAAGGTGCTTCAGGATAAGAATGCTATTTCCAGCGTCAAACAGGTGATCATTGAGCTTGAAGGTGCTCAGGGCGAAATGTGGAGCCCGGTTATTCTGAACGGCAGCGGGTTTGGTGTTCTGGCGAACCATTCACTGACAATGGCGGCCTACCTGTCCCGCGCCAATGCGGCGATCAGCGACATGAGGGATTTGCTGTCGCGGGGCTGAAGGTTCCTGCGCAGGCATAAAAAAACCGGGCCGCTATGAGATGGCCCGGTTTTTTATTTTCTGACGATCGACTCAGCCTTTGTAGGCGTTGATCGACTCGACGATAGCTTTCCTGGCAGCGGCAGCATTGTCCCAGCCCTGCACCTTCACCCACTTGCCCGGCTCAAGAGATTTATAGTTTTCAAAGAAGTGTCGGATCTGATCACGCAGCAGCGCTGGCAGATCTTCGACTTCCTTTACATCCTGGTAGGCGCTGGTCAGCTTGGTATGGGGCACTGCGACCAGCTTGGCGTCACCGCCGGCTTCGTCTTCCATGTTCAGGACGCCTACCGGGCGGCAGCGGATCACTGAGCCGGCCTGAAGCGGGTAGGGGGTCACAACCAGAACGTCCAGTGGGTCGCCGTCATCAGCCAGAGTGTGGGGAATAAAACCGTAGTTTGCCGGGTAGAACATAGGGGTTGCCATGAAACGATCTACCAGCAGGGCGCCCATGTCCTTGTCCAGCTCGTACTTGACCGGAGAGCTGTTGGCCGGAATTTCGATGGCAACGTAGATATCTTCAGGCGGGTTTTTGCCAACGGGGATGTTGTCGAATTGCATGTGAGATCCTTCCTGATATGTGAGGTTCGTTTAACTGTGCTTGAAAAGTGAGCGCAATTATACGGGACTCTACAATCATTCGAAACTAAACCTTGGTCTGCGGGTTTGGCTTTTTGTGCAAGCTGCCCTCTGGAAGCCCTGCCCGAAAAACGCCCGTGAATACTTCCGTGTAGGGCTCGGTCGCGCCATCCTTGGCGCTTCACGTTTTCGGGCAGGGCTTCCAGAGGGTCGTGCGAACTTCTGAACAGGCCTGTTTCCGAAGTCTACAGCCGAATCTGCTTGGCAATCAGTTCTTTCATGATTTCGGTGGTGCCGCCGCCAATTGACAGAATCTTGGTGTCCCGATACAGCCGTTCCACCACGGATTCCCGCATGAAGCCCATACCACCGAACAGTTGCACAGCTTCCCGGGTGACCTTTTCGCAGACATCCACAGAGAAGTTTTTGGCCATGGCGACCTGTTTGATCGGGTTTTTGCCGGCTTGCATCAGTGCGGCGCAGCGGTAGGTGTATTCCCGGGCCACGTCGATCCGGGTGGCCATGTCGACCAATTTGTGGCGGGTAACCTGAAAGCCGGCGACCGAACGGCCGAAGGCCTGGCGTTGTTTGGTGTAGTCCATGGCGGCTTCGCAGGCCAGTTGGGCCGTCATGTAGGCCATGATAGACAAGCTCAGGCGTTCGGCCAGGAAGTTGCTCATGATCGCGATAAAGCCGGCGTTTTCGGCGCCGATCAGGCGGTCAGCGGGTACTCGGCAGTCTTCGAAGAAGAGCTCGGCTGTGTCGCTGGCCCACCAGCCCATTTTGCGCAGTTTGTTGCCATTGGAGAAGCCGGGTGTGCCGCGGTCGATCAGCAGCAGGCTGATGCCGGCGTGGCCTTCGCCGCCGGTGCGCACGGCTACGGTGAAGTGGTCGGCCCGGGTGCCGCTGGTGATGAAGGTCTTGCTGCCGTTCACGATGTAGTGATCACCGTTCTTCACAGCACGGGTTTTCAGGCTGGCCACGTCAGATCCGCCGCCGGGCTCAGTGACTGCGAGGGCCGCAATTTTTTCGCCGCGCAGTACTGGAGGCACGATCTGTTCACGGATTTCCTTTTTTGCCCATTTGGCGACTGGGGGCAAGCCGATATCCAGAGAGCCTATGCTGGCGACAAATCCGCCAGAGGTGGAGCGCATTAATTCTTCGGAAACCGCCACCTTCAGGAAGATGTCTCCTTCACCAACGCCGCCCAAAGCTTCAGGAAAACCAACGCCCAGAAGACCCGCATCCCCTGCTTTTTGGTAGATCTCTCGCGGAAACTCACCGGCTTCTTCCCATTCATCGATATGCGGGAGGACATGAGTTGTAATGAATTTGCGCGCGCTCAAGCGTACCTGTTCATGGGTATCGTTGAAGTAATCGGACACGGTGAAACACCTCTGTTCGGAATTAATGAGCGGTAGTGTCGCGCAATTTCATTTACCAAGCAAGCGCTTGGTTGAGGTGCGGGCTGGCATAAAAAAACTGGCACTGGATGCCAGTTTTTTGTCGATCAGCCGGAATTAGAGGCCCTTGCGAGGAATACTCTCAACCCCGGTTCTGGTTCCGAGTAACAGCAGGTCCGCCGGGCGACGGGCGAACAGCCCGTTGGTGACCACGCCCACAATGTTGTTCAGTTCTTCTTCAACCTGGATCGGGCGGGAAATGTCCATGTTGTATATGTCCAGAATGATGTTGCCATTGTCGGTTGTGAAGCCGTCCCGATAAACAGGATCGCCGCCTAACTTGACGATTTCACGGCCAACGTGGCTCCGTGCCATGGGAATAACCTCGACCGGCAGGGGGAAATCACCCAGCACATCCACTTTCTTGGATTCGTCAGCTATGCAGATGAAGGTTCTTGCGACTTCCGCAACAATCTTCTCGCGGGTCAGCGCACCACCACCGCCTTTGATCAATTCAAGGCGTTCGTTGGTTTCGTCGGCACCGTCCACGTAGAACTCCAGGTCGCCAGCGCTGTTCAGGTCATAAACCGGAATGCCGTGGCTTTTCAGGCGCTCTGCCGTTGCTTCTGAACTTGCTACAGCACCGTCAAACTCGGTTTTCAGATCCGCGAGCATGTCGATAAAGAAGTTGGCCGTGCTTCCCGTGCCTACGCCGATAATAGTGTCGTGCTCCAAGCGAGGGGCAATGTAGTCCACGGCGGCTTTGGCAACGGCTTTCTTGAGTTCGTCCTGGGTCATCGGGCACTCCGGGTGAAAATCTTGTGGGTTCGGGGCCATTATAGCGCTTAAGGACGCTGAGCTTATAGACGACCGTGGTGCAAACTTTCTACACTGTTCGTTTTCCCAGACCATCCATCAGCAACCGGAATCAACATGCCGCAACGCTACATCAAGAAGATTCTCGATGCGCGCGTCTATGACGTGGCCATCGAAACACCCCTCACTGAAGCCCGCAGCCTGTCCAAACGCTTTGGCAACAACATTATGCTCAAGCGGGAAGACCTTCAGCCGGTGTTTTCCTTCAAGATTCGCGGCGCGTACAACCGGATTGTCCAGTTGTCAGAAGAGCAGAAATCCAAGGGGGTTATTTGTGCCTCGGCCGGCAACCATGCTCAGGGTGTGGCGCTCGCGGCTAAAGAACTGGGAATCAAGGCTGTCATAGTGATGCCGCAGACCACCCCGGAGATCAAGGTGCGCTCGGTGCGAGACCATGGCGCACGGGTTGTGCTCAAGGGTGATGCCTTTGATGAAGCCGCTGCCCACGCCCAGGGATTGGTTGAGAAGCATGGCTACACCTACATACCGCCGTACGACGATCCGGATGTTATCGCCGGGCAGGGCACGGTTGCCATGGAGATGCTGTGGCAGTTCAGCAAGCCTATCCACGCGGTGTTCATTTGTGTGGGCGGTGGCGGCCTGATCGCCGGCATGGCTGCGTACATCAAGTACCTGCGCCCCGAAATCAAGGTGATCGGCGTGGAGCCTGAAGACTCCAATTGTTTGCAGGCTGCCCTGAAAGCAGGCAAGCGCGTGATACTGGATGAAGTGGGCATCTTTGCCGACGGAGTGGCGGTAAAGCAGATCGGAAAATATCCCTGGGAGATCTGCAAAGACCACGTAGATGAGGTGATCACCGTTTCCACCGATGAAATCTGCGCAGCCATTAAGGATATCTTTGAAGATACGCGCTCAATCGCCGAGCCCGCAGGCGCGCTGGGCGTTGCCGGCATCAAGAAGTACATTGAGCGGGAAAAGATCGAGAACGAAAATCTGATCGCCACCCTGAGCGGTGCCAACATGAATTTTGATCGCCTGCGGTACATTTCCGAGCGCACGGAAATCGGCGAGAAGCGTGAGGCTATTCTAGCGGTGACCATTCCCGAGAAGCCGGGGGCTTTCAAGACCTTTATCAACGGCCTGCATAAACGCAACATCACCGAGTTTAACTACCGTTACGCAGACGCAGGCCAAGCGACCATTTTTGTGGGTGTTCAGGTGCAGGCCGGTGGCTTGGGTCGGGACGAACTGGTGCAGGATCTCCGTGAAACTGGCTACTCCGTTCTCGATCTCACAGACAGCGATATGGCCAAACAGCACATTCGCCACATGGTCGGTGGGCATGCGCCCACGATTACCAACGAGAAGGTATTCCAGTTTGAGTTTCCTGAACGCCCGGGAGCCTTGCTGAAATTCCTGATGTCGCTGGGAACGCGCTGGAATATTTCCATGTTCCATTACCGCAATCACGGAGCAGCCTACAGCCGCGTATTGCTCGGTGCCCAGGTAGATGATGACGAAGTAAAAGATTTTGAAGCGATGCTTGAAAAAGTGGGCTTCCGTTATGAAAACATGACGGACAACGAAGCCTATCAACTGTTCCTGGGAGCCGGGAACGTTAAGCGGTCCTAACCCGCAAGCACGGCCAACCCGAAAGTGAACTTCCGGGTTGGCCGTGCGATCAATTTATCCGAATACCCCGTCAGTTTCTTACTGAACTTTAATCTGTCAAAAATTGTAAAAATCAGGATGCGTGTTAGTCTTTCGTCAAATTCTTGGAAACAAGAATAGCTAACTGATTTTCCGCAGAATTAACCTTATCTGGAACAGGAATACGCGTCATGGGTGGCAAGCCTGATATTATCCGGGCAATTGTGCTGATTTTTGCTGTCGGCCTTGTTATCACCGGTTTTACTTCGCTTCAGGCATCGGAAGACAAGCCCTCCGCGGCTGTGGTGAAAAGTTCTGTTGCTGCAGGCCCCATGCAGATGACCAAAGCCCCGTTGACCCGATAAAACCTCCCCTGAATTACTTGACCCGGTAAAGCTGCCTGTCTGTCACCACGCTGTGCAGCGGTACATCCCAGGGTTCTACCGGCAGTTTTTTCACCTTCTGGATGTCGTGCGCCAGGCCAATCAGTTTCGGCGCCAGCCTTGGTCGCTGGTGGCTGAACGCAAAAGTTCGATCATAGAATCCGCCTCCCATGCCCAGCCGTCCGCCATTTTCGTCAAACCCCACCAGTGGAAACAATACGGCGTCCAGCGCCCAGGCGGGTCGTCTGAGTCCGTTGCTGAATGCGGGTTCGGGAATGCCAAAGCGATTGTCCGTCAGTTCGACGCCATCGTAATAGGGGCTGAAAACCAGTTTGCCCGGATAAATGGGGTGCAGCACCGGCAGGTAAAAGTGAATACCTTTGCGACGAGCCATAGCCATGTATGGGAGCGGATCAATCTCGCCATCGTTGGGCAGGTAGATGGCTACGTGTCTGGCTCTGTGTAAATCCGGATTCTTGATCAGGTTCAGAGCAAGAGAAGCCGAGGCTTGTTCCTGTTCCCGGGGCGATAGCATACGCCGCTGCTGACGCAGTTGTTTGCGCAGTTCGTTGCGAGACAAGAGGGGTAAATCGGATTCAGAAGGGTGTGAGTCGGTAGTCTGGCTCAAAATGAAGCTTCCCGGGCTGCCGTTATCGGATGTAGCCCTTGAACCCAAAGTTCAAGGTCGGTGGCCGCTGTGACATATTAGGCTTTCCCCTCGCGGGGACGTGCTCACAATGCCCTAGAGTAGCCACCTGGGTAAAGCGCATCGGCTCGAGGACGAATCCGACCAGCGAACAGCCCAGGAAGTAGATTCATTATAGGGCCAGACCCGGGGCCGATTGCAACACCTATCGGGGAATCGCCGGAAACTCAGTGGTTTGACTGTTCTCCGAGAGCGCTTTCAAGTTTGCTGTCCATGGCTTTGAGCAGAGTGCTGGTGGCATCGGACATGGTATCCCGCTCAAGCAGTTCGTGGGTCATGTTCAGGGCCGCCATCACGGCAATACGCTCAGTTCCGAATACCTTGCCGCCTGTGCGTATTTCGCGCATCTTGCTATCCAGATGCCTGGCGGCACGCATGAGGGCTTCCTGTTCTTCTGCCGGGCAGGCGACCAGGTACTCCTTATCCAGAATTTTCACCTCAACGGTGGTGGATTGCTTGGACATCAATGGTGCTCCAGCGCCCGAAGGCGGCCGATCATGGCTTCGATCTTGTTTTTGGCAAGATCATTTTTGTGCATAAGCTGGGCCCGTTCCCGGTTCCAGTCATCCTGCAACTGCCTGAAAGTTGCGTTGCTCTGCTCCAGTTTTTGGCAGTGTTCGATCAGCTTGTCCAGCTTGTCCGCTAATGCTTGTACTTCGGACTGTTCCATGACGTGCTCAGCATAGGTTGAAGATATTGCGACTAACTATAAGTGCGCGCGCCATAGCGGTCAATTTACAGGCGTGTCATGAGATGGCTACCCACTGTTATTTGGCTCTCGGGTGAGACCTGGATCACATCTCACCGGGGCTCCCAAAGCCTTGTGAACGGCTCTGCCGCCAGGCGCTGAATGCCGGAACCAGTGCCGCCAGCAGGGCGGCCAGCGGCACGGATGTCAGTAGCGCCCATTCTTCAAGGTTCAACGGGCGCAATTGAATCTGAATTCCGTAATTCGTCAGCACCCAGGGGCCGAGCATTGAAATCGCGAATGCGCTCAACCCAAGCGAAATCAGGCAGGCTACCACGGCAAGGGCCAGGCACTCGATAAGATAGAGGCTCGCGATCAGGCCGGGAGACGCGCCTGTAGCGCGCAGAATCGCTATTTCGTGGGCTCGCTGGGTTTGCAGTGTTAGCAACACTGCGATTAGCCCGATCAGGCTGGTAATCACCACGAAACCGGTTATGCCGAGCAGTGCCTGTTCAAACTGGCTCATCAGCCGCCACAGTTCGCTCAGGGCAACGCCCGGCAAAATGGCAGAAAGCGGCTCACCGGTGTACTGATTAAGATCGCGCTGTACGCGGAATGTCAGGATCTTACGATCCAGCCCGGCGAAAACAGCGGTAATCGCGCCGGGTGTGAATTCCCGGCCCTCGGCCTGCTCTGGTGTCAGTGTGCGGCCTGGTCTGGCAACGCCTGACTCCCAGCCTACATGCATCGCTTCCATGCCCTGCAGGCTGATATAGACCGCCTGATCCACGGGGGTGCCCGTGGCTTCAAGAATGCCTGTTACCGTGAAGGGGGTGTCTTTGTGGTTCGAGAAGCTGGTGCGCCCGCCGCCATGGGAAAGTACGATTTCATCGTCAATGCTATGGTTCAGGGTTCTGGCAACGCCTGCGCCCAGCACCACGTCGAAAACCCCGCTAAACCATTGACCCTTTGCCAATACCAGAGGTTGGCCCCGGCCAAACCGGAAATGCTCGCCAAAGCCTTTGTCTGTGCCTACAACCCGGAACCCTTTGTAACTGTCGCCCAGGGAAATGGGAATGAGCCAGTCAATGCGCGTGTCTTGTTTAAGCTCCTGAAAGGTCGACCATCGGATGTTGTTGGTGGCGTCACCAATATGAAACACCGTATAAAGCAGCAAATTGAGCTGACCACTGCGGGCGCCGATGATCAGGTCGGTATCGCTGATGGTGCTGGTAAAGGACTGTTTCACTTCTGTGCGCAGGTATTGGATGCCGAGCAGCAAGGTGACGCTCAGGGTGAGGGTGAGGCACACCAGAGCCAAAACCTTGCGCCTGTGCCAGAGGCTTGCGGTTGCCAGTGATAATGCAAGATGAGCCTTCATGCCGGTACCTGCCCGAGTTCAAGCTGATGGTGAAAGTGCCGGGCCAGAGAGCGGTCGTGGCTGACAAACAGCACGGAGGTGTTGCGCTCTTCAGCCATGGTCAGTAGAAGGTCGATGAAGCGGTCACGGTTGTCGCTGTCCAATGCGGATGTGGGCTCGTCTGCCAGAATAATCTCCGGGGCTCCGATCAGTGCCCGCGCAGCGGCAATGCGCTGCTGCTGGCCAATGCTGAGCCGGGTGACCTTGCGCTGCCAGTGGCTTTCAGGAATGGCGAGCGCCGTCAGTAGTTCGTGAGCTGCCAGCGTTGGCGTCTCGCCTGTGGCGGCCTTGCGACGTTGCGACAGCCTGCAGGGCAGGGTGACATTGGCCAAGGCTGTGAGGTAGGGCACCAGATTGAACTGCTGGAATATTACGCCGATGTGGTCCGCCCGGAAGCGGTCACGTTTGCCCGCACCAAGCTGGTGGATGTCGGTGCCCAGCAACCTGATCGTGCCTGTCGCTGGCGGAAGCATTCCGGCCAGCAGGCTCAGGAAGGTGCTTTTGCCAGTGCCGCTTGGGCCGTGAAGAAAAAGATGTTCACCCCGGGGCAGGCTGAGGTCAGGGAACGCGAGTGGCGGGTGTTGGCTGTCCCAGCAAAAGGTGAGATTTTTGACTTCGAGTGCTGCAGGCACATATTCAGAGCTATGCGCACTGGATTCTGACTGGCTGTTCATGTTGATCGTTCTCTGCCCCGTGTATTATGTCTGGCTTACGTTCGCCGACGCGTGTCTGGCTGTTTGGCTTTCCGGAGAGCTTTGCTAATGTTCCAATCTTTACGTTGCCCTGCCGGGGCGCTGCTGCCGGCCCTGTTGGTTTTCTTGCTGAGCCTTCCCATGCAGGCTTACTCGGAACCGCGCGAAATCGACTGGCTGGAGTTGATGCCCGCCGAGGATCTGGCCCTGCTGGAAAATATGCCAGAACTGGAGCATGAGGGCGATGGCCCACCTTTGCTGCCGGACGAAATCATGACCGGCCGGGTTGTTCCGGAGATGGCGAATGTCGCTGGCCGCATCCCCGGATTTGTGGTGCCCCTCAAAACAACCAAAGACATGCGCATTCTGGAGTTTTTCCTGGTGCCTTATTACGGCGCCTGCATCCACGTGCCGCCACCGCCTCCCAACCAGATCATTCATATCAAATACAAGCAGGGGTTCAAGCTCGAAGCTCTGTACGACCCCGTCTGGATTGAGGGGACGTTGGTGATTGATCGCACGGAAACAGGCGTTGGTACATCTTCCTACTCCATGGTGGCGGAAGCGGTTGAACCCTATGAGGAATAGCCTCAGCGCCCGAACCTGAAAGAGCTCTCGCCTTGCCCCATGTGGGTTGCGCCCTGTCCATCCGGGCCGGCCCATGCGATATCGAGATGTTCGAGGGCTGGAAAGCGGACGGTGAGTGGCGTTGTCAGCGAGGCTGATTTAGCCAGCCCGGGGCAGGTCAGAATCTGGGTGACCGTTATATCGGCGTGCTGGTTCGGGTCGCCGTGACTGTGCCCGTCATGATCGTGACCGCCTGCAACCTCATGTTGAATCGTGGTGGCCTGTATCTGGCAGGTTGATTCCAGAGTGTTAACCAGTGGATTCTCGCCAAGCCAATTGGTAACGCGTTCTTCAATCTGGTGCTGCTCCGGCGTGCGCGGGTGGTGCTCGAATCCAAGCATATTTCCTGCTGGTGACATGAGCTGTATTTCAACCTGGTTATCGGCGAATGCAAGCTGCATTTCAGCATGGCCGTGTTGGTGCGAGCCGGGGTTCTCTGCTGCCATCACCCTTGTGCTGACAAGTGCCAAAGTGATGGGTAGTACGAGGTGTTTGTTTGAGAGCATGCCCGTGTCCATTGATGGGTAGTGATATGTTATAACATATTGTTCTCTCGTTCCCTGAAAATCAACCAGTCAGTGTCTTGCAGGCGCCTGAATGCTAGGATAGAGCCCTAACTCCACAACACAGGATTGTCTTGGTTCATGTCAGAAACCGACACTGCCAGCGCGGCGCATGCCGCTGAATTCGAGCGCTGGGCTAATGTTTTTACGGCCCACAAAGCGTTCAGCCATCCTTCCGAGCTGCATGGTGCCCTTTGTGGCCGACTGGCTGCTGGTTCCCGCATTGAGGAAGATGAGTGGCTCGCCATGGTTTGCGAACACATGGGGTTGCCTGAAAGTGCCGCCGAGGAGGCCGATGACCTGTCCGCCTTCATGAACGAAGCGTACGAGCGGGCGCTGGTGTTTCTGAAGTCAGCGGATATGAGCTTCCATCCTCTGCTGCCTGACGATGATTATGCCATTGATCAACGCCTTGAAGCCCTGGTGGCCTGGATACGTGGTTTTCTCGAAGGCATGGCCCTGTCTGCCGGCGAGTCCCTGGGCGAGGCGCCGGACGAGATTCGCGAACTCATTGAAGACATGGTCGCGATCAGTCAGGTTTCTGAAGATCAGGAACAGGATCAGGAAAGTGAGCAGCAGTTGGTGGAGATAACCGAGTACATCCGGCTCGGGGCTTTGGCCGTATTCACCGAATTCAATCCTCCGGAAAAGCCGGCGCCGCTAACGCCAACGCTGCACTGATCATGCCACACATTGCGGGAGATTCTATGCCGTCCATTATACCCGTCAAGGAATTCGCCGAGCGCCGTCGCAAACTGATGGAGCGCATGGCACCGGACAGTATTGCCATTATTCCGGCTGCACCGGAGCGTGTTCGTAACCGCGATGTGCTGCATCCGTTTCGTCAGGACAGCGACTTTCAGTACCTGACCGGTTTCGGTGAGCCCGAGGCAGTTTTGGCGCTCATTCCCGGTCGTGAACACGGTGAGTCGGTACTGTTCTGCAAAGAAAAGAATCCCGAAAAGGAACTGTGGGATGGATTTCTGGTGGGGCCCGAGGGTGCAATTGAGCGCTACGGCCTGGATGACGCTTTTCCGGTGGCGGATATCGACGATATTCTGCCTGGCATGATCGAAGGGCGCAGCCGGGTGTATTACCCGCTGGGTAAAGATCAGGGGTTCGATACCCGGGTGATGGACTGGGTCAAGGTTATCCGCAGCAAGGTTAAAAGCGGTGCGCATCCGCCGGGCGAGTTTGTGGCGCTGGAGCATCTTTTACACGACCTCCGTCTTTTCAAAAGCGCTAACGAAATCAAGGCCATGGCCAAGGCCGGGCAGATCAGTGCAGAAGCCCATTGCCGTGCCATGAAGCGTGCCCGAAAGGGTGGTTACGAATACAACCTTGAGGCCGAGCTGATTCACACGTTTATGGATCACGGGGCCCGTTCCACGGCCTATCCGTCCATTGTTGGCGGCGGTGCCAATGGCTGTATTCTGCATTACATCGAGAACACAGCGGCCCTGAACGACGGTGATCTGGTGCTCATCGATGCGGGTTGTGAGGTGGAATGCTACGCCTCTGACATTACCCGCACCTTCCCGGTCAACGGCAAGTTCAGCCCTGAGCAACGGGCAGTCTACGAAGTGGTGTTGGAGGCTCAGTACGCGGCTATTGACGCAGTGCGCCCCGGCAATCACTGGAATCACCCCCACGAGGCAGCATTGAGAGTGCTGACTGGCGGCCTGATCGATCTGGGTATTTTGTCAGGCACGGTCGACGACGCCATTGCCAGCGAAGCCTTCAAGCCGTTCTTCATGCACCGCACTGGTCACTGGCTGGGCCTGGATGTGCACGATGTGGGCGACTACAAGATTGGCGACGCATGGCGGCTGCTTGAGCCGGGTATGGCGCTTACGGTTGAGCCTGGCCTTTATATCTCACCGGGTAATACCGATGTGGATGAAAAGTGGCGTGGTATCGGCATTCGTATTGAAGACGACGTAGTCGTGACCCATGAGGGCCACCACGTGTTGACGAACGGCGTACCCAAGACCATTGAAGAGATTGAAGCCCTGATGGCGGGATGAGCCTGTGAAACACTCCGATACCGATGTGATCATTGCCGGCGGTGGGCTGGCAGGCGCAACGCTGGCGCTGGCGCTGGCCAAGGTTGCTCCCGCATTGAGGGTAACCGTGGCCGAGGTTTTCCCGCTGTCTGCGGATGCCCTGCCGAATGCCTATCAGCCCAGTTATGACGCACGTTCCACTGCGTTAGCCTGGGGTTCGCGACTGATTTTTGAAGAGCTTGGGCTCTGGCAGCGGATATCGGAGCATGCGACGCCCATTCAGCAGATTCACGTGTCTGATCGGGGTCGTTTCGGCGCCACTCGCCTGAATGCCAAAGAGTATGAACAGCAAGCCTTGGGCTATGTGGTGGATAATCGCTGGATGGGCCTTTGCCTGGTGCGGGAGCTGCTCGAAACAAATGTCCAGTGGCAGGCGCCGGCTGAAGTCACGGATATGACGCCGTCCGAACAGGGTGTGAGCGTTACCCTGAAGGCCGGCGATGCGACCAGCACTCTAACGGCGCAATGCCTGATTGTTGCAGACGGTGGCCGTTCCGGGTTGAGAGAAAAACTCGGCTTCCAGCCAAGCCACCGCAACTATGACCAGAACGCGCTGATTGCCAACGTGTCCACCAGCGACAGCCATCAGTTCACTGCATTCGAGCGTTTTACCGACACCGGCCCCATGGCGATGTTGCCACACGGCTCACCCTCCCGGGCAGGACATCAATCCGCACTGGTATGGACGTTGAGCGACCAGGAGCTCGAAGCGGTTCTGGCATTGCCGGATAGCGATAAATGCCAGCGGCTCCAGGAGCGCTTTGGTTGGCGGCTGGGGCGGTTCACCCGGATAGGTGAGTGCAACCATTACCCCCTGACACTGACCACGGTAGATGAGCCAGTAAGGCCGGGTGTCGGGCTTGTAGGTAATGCTGCACATGCTTTGCACCCGGTTGCCGGACAGGGCTTCAATCTCGCACTGCGGGGCTTGATGACGTTGGTAGAGCAGTTCCGGTTGGCGGCTGAGCAAGGCCGGCCACCGGGAGACTTTCAGATTTTGCGCCGCTACCACCAGTTGCATCGCCCGGACCGGCAGCAAACCGTGCAGTTCTCCGATTCATTGATCCGTATCTTTGGTCAATCTCCAGCGCCAGTTGCAGCGGCGCGGGACGCCGGCTTGGTGGGCCTGGACTTGCTGCCCGGTGCCAAGCGCCTGTTTGCGCGCAACGCTATGGGCACTGGCGGGCGCCGTGCTGTTATCAACACGCCTGGATTAAATGAAAAGCCAAGTCACAATCAGCGCGAGATCCCGGAACATGAGTGATGCCAAAGTGTTCGATATCCTCGTGGTCGGCGGCGGAATGACCGGCACAGCGCTCGCTCTTGGCTTGTCCCGCCAGGGCTGGCAGGTCGGGCTGATCGAAGGCGGAGATCGCGACACTCTGCTGCAGGCTCCAGCTCCCGTTGAGGGCGTGGCGGATTTTGAGCCCCGCGTCAGCGCCATCTCTGTGGCCAGCCAGCAGTTGCTGGAAACCTTGGGCGCCTGGCAGGGTGTCGTGGCCGGTCGCCATTGCCCCTATCAAGGTATGACCGTGTGGGACGGAGACGGCACCGGACGTATCCATTTTGATGCGGCCGAATTGCAGGCCCGCGCCTTGGGTACGATTGTTGAAAACCGCAGCCTGGTCCGGGCCTTGTTCGAGGTTGTTGAAACCAGCGATGTTGAGCTGATTGATGGTGTGCAGGTTACCGGCTGTGCGCAGGCTGGTGACCAGCGCAGTATTGAGCTTGCGGATGGCCGCACACTGGTGGCCCGCCTCGTGATCGCGGCGGATGGTGCCAACTCCCGATTGCGGCAATGGGTAGGGTTGCCTACCCGTGAATGGGATTACGATCAGCAAGCGATTGTGTGCACCGTGCGCACGGCCCAAAGTCACAGATACACCGCCTGGCAGCGGTTTTCTCAAACCGGGCCGCTGGCGTTTTTGCCGCTGGCAACGGAAAGCGGTGATGAGCACTTCTGCTCCATCGTATGGTCGCAGGATACCGAAGAAGCTCGCCGCCTGATGGCTCTGGATGATGCAACCTATACGGCTGAACTGGAACGGGCGATCGAACGAGAACTCGGCGCCGTTGAAGCTGTGTCCCAGCGTTTTGCCTTCCCGCTCAGGCAGCGCCATGCCAAAGATTATATTGCTCCCGGTTTTGCGCTGGTGGGTGATGCCGCTCATACCATTCACCCGCTTGCGGGCCAGGGCGCTAACCTTGGGTACGGCGATGTCCGGGTTATGCTGGAGGAGTTGGCGAAAGCAAAAGGTACCGGTTTGAGCCCCGCTCACGAATTGGTGCTGGCGCGCTATCAGCGCCGTCGCAAGGGCGAGAATTTGGCTATGATGGCTGCCATGGAAGGTTTCAAACAATTGTTTGGGCGTGATGAGCTGCCGCTGAGATGGCTGAGAAATACCGGTATGCGTTGGCTTGACGGGCTTGGCCCGGTTAAAAACCGGATTGCTGCTGAGGCCATGGGCCTTATTCTTTAAACGGCCACCACAATAAAGGATATGCACTGATGGCAGGAACCAGTCTGCTCATGCTCATCGACGACATTGCGACACTGCTCGACGATGTTTCCCTGATGACCAAAGCCGCAACAAAGAAAACAGCCGGTGTTCTCGGGGACGACCTCGCCCTGAACGCGCAACAGGTAACCGGTGTAAAGCCGGCCCGGGAGTTGCCTGTCGTCTGGGCGGTTGCCAAAGGCTCGATGGTGAACAAGGTGATTCTTGTGCCGGCCGCCGTCGCGATCAGTTTTTTTGTGCCCTGGCTGGTTACGCCGTTATTAATGCTCGGCGGTGCGTTCCTCTGCTTTGAAGGGGCTGAAAAACTGGCCCATAAATTTCTGCATGCAGAGGAAGATGAGCAGAACAAAAAGCAGCTGCGCGAGGCCCTGAAGCAGCCCGATGTCGATCTGAAAGTCCTGGAAAAACGAAAGATAAAAGGCGCTATCCGAACAGACTTCATCCTGTCTGCAGAGATTATAGCCATCACTCTCGGAGTGGTTGCGGCGGCGAGCATAGGGACGCAGTTTGCGGTGCTGTCGGTGGTGGCCGTGGCGGTTACGGTGGTTGTCTACGGCCTGGTGGCCGGTATCGTGAAGCTGGATGACATAGGCCTCTATCTGAGCGAGAAAGACGGTGCGCTGGCTCAGCGGCTAGGCAATGGCATTCTCTGGCTTGCCCCCTATCTTATGAAAATCTTATCCATTTTTGGCACTCTTGCCATGTTCCTGGTGGGCGGTGGCATTCTGGTGCATGGGATACCGCCGGTTTATAAGGCTATCGAACACTTTGCCGTGGATTTCGGTGGCCTGTCGGCCACACTGATTCCTATGCTGGCCAATGGCTTGTTCGGCCTGCTGTCGGGTGCGTTGCTGGTGGCGGTGCTTACGCCTGTACTGCGGATGTGGGAAGCGAGATCAAACGCTTCCTGAATTTACAGGCAGGCGTCAAACAGCCGGCTGACGAGAACGGGAACGGCTGTTTCCACCCGCAGAATGCGTCGCCCGAGATGAACACTCTGGCACCCAGCCTCTTCCAGCTTACCTACTTCGTAGGGAGTGAAGCCACCCTCCGGCCCTATACACAGCGCAGTGGGCTTGTTCAGGTGCGTGGGGCAGGGCGTAGCAGTGCCCGGGTGTGCAACCAGGGCTTCTTTGCCGTTCAGCAGGGCGGGCAGTTCATCTTCCACGAAGGGTTTGAACAGCTTGCGAATGTACACACTCGGCATGATCGTATCTTTTGCCTGCTCAAGCCCGAGGGTCAGGTTCTCCCTCAGGTTTTGATCTGACAACCAGGGCGTCTGCCAGAAGCTCTTTTCCACCTTGTAGCTGTTGATCAGCCAGATGTCCTTGATGCCCAGTGTCGCGCTGGTTTGCAGAATACGGCGGAACATTTTTGGGCGAGGCATGGCCAGGATAAGCGTAAGGGGTAGGGGAGGCGGTGGTTGCTGATCAAGCACAACAACCAATTCAGCTTCAGAGTCCGCAAGCTTTATCACTTCTCCAAGCCCGATCAGGCCGTTTACGCGGCCAACCGGAAGCTGATCTCCTGTGGATGCGCCGAGTACAGACCGGATGTGTTCAAGCCGACGGCCCCGCAGCACCACGCGGTCGGACGCAACAAAGTCCTCGTCAAACAGTAAGGCCAGGTTCATTCAGAGGATGGCTCGTCGGCTTCCGGCTCCGAAACTTCGCGTACGGCCAGCCGGCCAAACAAAATGCCCAGCTCGAACAGAATCCACATGGGTACCGCCAGAAGTGTCTGCGAGATGATATCTGGCGGTGTCAGCATCATGCCGATCACGAAGCAACCCACCACCACGTATGGCCGCTTCGCCGCCAGATCTGCTGGCGTTGTTGCGCCGCTGAGGATCAGCAGAATGGTGGCAATGGGGATCTCGAAGGCGATCCCGAAGGCAAAAAACATCTTCAACACGAAGTTCAGGTAGCTACTGATGTCCGGCAGTTCAACAATACCTTCCGGGCCTATGGCCGTGAAAAAGCCGAACACCAGAGGGAACACCACGTAATACGCAAACGCAGCTCCCAGATAGAACAGGATGACGGAGGTAAACAGCAGCGGAAAAGCCAAGCGTTTTTCATGGGCATAGAGCCCAGGCGCAACAAAGCTCCAGAGCTGGTAAAGAATGATCGGAATAGCAGCAAAAACTGACAAAAACAGCGCCAGTTTAAGAGGCGCAAAAAACGGCGAGGTGATGTCCGTTGCGATCATTGTTTGCCCGATCGGTAGCAGTGATCGGATAGGCTCAGACAGCCAGAGATACAGTTCGTTGGCAAAGGGGTAAATGGCAGCAAAACAGATCACCACAGCCAGAACCATTTTCAGCAATCGGTTGCGAAGCTCCAGCAGGTGTTCAACCAGCGGCATTTCCGGGTGGCCGTCCGAGGTGTCCTTGTAGTCCGGGCCTTTACCCTCAGTTTTTGCATTCATGAAGACTTGTCCGAGGGATTTTGCGCGGCGTCTGACTTACCTGATGGGATCTCGCCAGAGTCTGTCTTTGTGTCGCTTGGCGGACTCTGGGAAGTCATAGCCTGTTTGTCGGCTGCCGGCTTACCGGCGGGCTTGTCCGACATGGTCATGTGTTCATATTTTTTGGCTTCATCAAGCGCGTCGCGAACGGTTTTCTTTACGTCGTCCAGGCCCACATCGCCGGCGTCGCGCAGCTCTTTTCTGAGCTCGTCGGCCTTTAGCTGGCGGTCGAGCTCAGAGGTAAACTGGCTGACCATACGCCGCGCACCACCAACCCAGCGACCGGCTGCTCGCGCAGCAGTGGGTAGCCGCTCGGGGCCAAGCACCAACAGGGCAATAACGCCGCAGATCAGCAGCTCAAGAAAGCCGATATCAAACATTCTGTCTGGTCTCAGCTTTTGGTTTTGTCCCTGGGCTTCTCTTCAGCAGCCTGCCGTTTCTGCTCGTCGGCCTGGCCTTCCAGAGAGTCCGGGTCTTCCGATTTGGTGTCTTCGTCGCTCATGGACTTTTTGAAGCCGCGAATCGCGCCACCAAGGTCGGTGCCGATGTTGCGCAGTTTTTTGGTCCCGAACAGCAGAATTACGATGCCCAGTACAATAAGAAGTTGCCAGATACTGATACCCATTTCGGGGGTCCTCGTTTAAATGTGTCTGTTCGTTGGTATTGTACGTTACCGGAGGCTGTTGGCGGAAACCCTACAAAGAGGTATTGCTGTCTTACTGGCCTCGGGACGCTTTCTCTTCCAGGCCGGACAGGTCAAACCGGCTGTCCAGCTCGTCCAGAATATCCTTCGGGGAGAGGCCCAGGCTGGAAAGCATCACCATGCTGTGAAACCAGAGATCTGCGGTTTCGCTGACTACCGCCCGGGTATCTCCCGAATGCTCGGCATCCTTGGCCGCCAGCAGAGTCTCTGTGCATTCTTCGCCGACTTTTTCCAATATCTTGTTCAGACCTTTGGCATGGAGACTGGCGACGTAGGATTTCTCAGGGTCGGCTGCCTTGCGGGCCTCCAGAACCCGAGCCAGGTTTTCCAGGACATCACTCAACGCACACACTCCTCAGTTGCTGCCATAAATGGCATCAGGGTCTTTAATAACGGGCTCAACACTCACCCATTGGCGGTCCTTCAGGGAGCGGTAAAAACAGCTGCGCCGGCCGGTATGGCAGGCAATGCCGCCTTTCTGCTCAACCTTCAGCAGTATCACGTCCTCGTCGCAATCGAGGCGGATATCCTTAACGACCTGCTGATGTCCGGAAGTCTCACCTTTGCGCCAGAGTTTACCTCGTGATCGCGACCAGTACACTGCCTGGCCCTCTTCAGCGGTGAGGCGAAGTGATTCGCGGTTCATCCATGCCATCATCAGAATGTCGCCAGTGGCAGCATCCTGAGCAATCGCCGGCACCAAGCCGTCGGTAGTCCAGCGAATGGCTTCAAGCCAGTCTGAGTTGATTACAGTATCGGGCAAATCTTTCATTTTCATGAATCCTGAGCTTGGCGGTGGGTTTCAGGCCGCCTCTTACTTCTTGAATTTCCCGGCTGCGTCACCAACCGCAGACTTCAAGGTGTCCCAGGCAGACTCCACGCCATCTTTAAGGGACTCCCAAGCGTCGTCGCTCGCCTCTGCAAGTTGCGATAGTTTCGCCTTACCTTCATCGATCTTGCTTTCCAGCTCTTTGATTTTTTTGCGCATTTCCAGCTGGGTGCCTGCGCTGGCCCCAGAGGCCCTGGCCCTTAGCTTGGCCACTTCAGCACGCCATTCATCCAACTGAGCCTGCCTCTTCTGCCGATACAGTTCTCTATCGCTCATAATGTATTCTTTCCTTTCCTTTGGTTTGGTTTGGTTTGCGCACCGCGCTGTGACGGCTCCTTGTCTATTAGCTCCATGCTACCAGAACATCAACCGTTATTATTTCCAACCTTGAAGCCAGATGTTGTGATCTTTCAGCTCCGCCCACTCTATTGGCTCAGAGCGATTGGATATAACGGCCTCTATCCGGCAATGAACGAGCTTACCCTCCTCGTCAAACTCCAACTCTGTTACGACGAAGTGCTTCTCTTTATTGGTTGGGTTAACTGCGGTCCATTTGCTATGCAGCAGCTTTCTGGGATTGATTGTATTCACAGTTACCCCTCCGATTGCTGGCTATCTATCAAATTGTCGTTCGCATGGGATGCCATCGTTGTCGCCATCCATCTTTGTATCTGGACAATTCTGAATAAAGAACTTTGCTTCTTCATAGGAGTTCATCTGAGAACAATGTTGTCTGCCGTCGCACTTGAACGCTGTTTTAGGCTTGGCGAGCTCCTTGGACTTGGCTAAGGTTTTCATAGCGTTACTGTTCAGAATCTGTGTTGCCGTGTCTTCCTCAGCTGGCGCAAACATGGCGTTATCTTTTAAGAAAAATTGCCAGACACCTAAAGAAATCACGATTAAAATCAATAGCTTTTTCAATTTAATGTCTTCCTTGATTCAGTTAGGTTCAAACGCTTTTGTTCAGCAGTGTTCTTGCGGCCTGGCAAAAGGGACAATGGGTAGCGGCAGCGGTAAATTTTTTTATGTGTAGCTCAACGCTTACATGTGCTGATTCTGATGCTGTTACCTTGGTAATGTTTTTTGCGTCTCTGGCGGCCCATAGGGCTGTGAGGTTTGCAATGGATGACCCGGCGCAGAAATGACCACCTTGCATCCCGAAATACGGACGCAACCAATCTATAACGAGCTTCTCCGCCTTTGTCGCGAAAGGAGAGGTTGTTTCGTGCAATAGATTTTAATTCAGGCTCGCGCAAGTTTATTGAGCGCCTCGATTTCCCCTATGCCACGCTCGGGCAGCGCATCGGGTAACGCTTGCGAACCGCTTGGCGGGTTTCGCAATAACGCCAACGCGTGTTCAAGACCTTCACCTGCCAAAAAACCTGGACCATGATCTTTCATAGTGGTGCCAACCCCTCACCGCATACAGAGCCCACATGTCAGGACTGGTGAAACCGATTTTCCGTCCGACCGGCACCGCACCTTGCCGCGCCCGGGCGCCGTGAATGAAATCAGCATCTGGACATTGCTCCAAGGTCTAACGCTTGAGTTAACCGACGTTCGGTTCAACGAATTGTCAGGTTCCAGGCTACAGGTAAGGATCTGCCGGTAAGACAAGGCCTTCATCCCGCATTTTCTGAATGAATCCGCGGGCATCGCCAGTGAGGTGGCTGCTATCTTCTCGCTGCCTCCCATCATTTGGGGCCGCAGTAAATAGACAGCCGAAGGATTCATGGTGAAATTTCAGGGCTTGGCGCCCGATGCCGCACCTTCTGAATGCGCCTCCATCCTGATCAAGGTACATCCACGTCAGGTAGTAGTGGCCCGGCTCAGTGTCTTGCAACTCGATCGAGCCAAGTTTCGCGCCATTAACCGCCGTGACGGTTATTTCCAGGCCGGTATCATCAATTTCGATATCTACTAGCCGGCCGTCCGACAGCCTGCAACGCTGCGTGAGTTCGTTTGATGAGATCACTTGTAGTGACATTCCACCTCCATGGGAAGCTAACGCCTTGAATAATCTGCCGTTTGGAGCGCCAGCGCAAAACGGTCGGCTTAATTCATTGGGTACGCCCAGCATGGGCGTGAACTAATGGGATGAAGGTCCCCTGTGGGAAGATCACCGTTCAGCCGGTTTTACCTGATTAGCCCTGCGCACCTGTCGATAGCCAGATCAGCTGCGCTCAAATCCGCGCAAGAATCGTTTCAGCAGGTCATCCAGTTGAGCGCGTTGCTCTTCGGTGAGGGCGGCGACCAGTTTGGCCTGTGTCTCGACATGAGCGGTAACCGCCTTGTCGATGAGCTCGTGCCCTTGCGGAGTAAGCGAAATCAGGAAGCCACGACCATCATCAGGGTTCCTGACCCGTTCGACCAGCTCGGCCTTTACCAATTGGTCGATTCGATGCGTCATCGTGCCCGAAGTCACCATGGTCGACGCCATCAGGTCTCCAGGCGAGAGTGCATAAGGTGAGCCTGAACGGCGCAGGGTGGCGAGAACATCGAAGCTCGCGCCATTCAGACCGTGCGCCGACCACGTCTGTTCCATTCCTCGCATGAGCTGTTGATTCAACTGTTTGATCCGCCCGATCGTGCCCATCGGAGCGACTTGAAGATCAGGCCGTTCTTGGCGCCATTGTGTGAGAATTCTGTCGATGTGATCCATAAGGCCTAGTTTTACACGGACGTATCTTGACATCAAGATTAATAAGAATTATCTTGATGTCAAGATAATATTCGGAGCGCACCGCATGGCGAACCTGGTAACAAACGTATCTACGTCCCATAGGGCGTGGCTAGCCCCACTGCTATATCTTCTGTCCGGCGGGGCGCTTTTGGGCCTCTCTACAAATCTGGCAAAGCTCGCGGGCGATGCGCGCCTGCCGCCGTTAGCGTTTCTGTGTTGGTCAATCGTCGGCGCGGCGCTTGTCCTGATGATAGTGGCGGCGCTGCGCCGGGAGCTACCTCCAGTTAATGCCCACACGCTTGAATATTACGTCGTATCCGCACTGGTTGGGGTGGCCGGCTCCAATCTGGTCTTCTTTTCGGCTGTCCCGCATGTCGGTGTCGGCTTTGTTGCTCTGATCATCTCACTGCCCCCGCTGCTCACTTATGTCGGTGCATTGGCACTCAAAATGGAGCAGTTTCAGGCAATCCGCGGCACGGGTGTGGCGGCGGCGCTGGCAGGAGCCGGTATTTTGGCGGCGCGCAAACTTTCCGCGCCCGATGCCGATGTGTTCTGGGTTCTTCTGGTCCTTGGCGGGCCAGTCCTATTGGCCATTGGTAACCTTTATCGCACGTTGCGCTGGCCCAAAGGCGTATCTGCCGATGCGCTGGCACCGGGGATGCTGATTGCCGCGGCGGTAATATTACTGGGCGCCGGGCTCTTGCCCGGCCTTTCGCTCGCCGTACCGATGGACCAGAGCCTGCCGGCCGTATTGATCGCGGTGCAGTCCTTAGTATTCGCAGGGATGTTTTTGCTGCTGTTCCTGCTACAGAAAACAGGTGGGCCGGTTCTGCTGAGTCTTCTGGGCTCTGTCGGCGCCCTTGTAGCGGTGCCGATCGCGATATTTCTACAGGGCGAAGCGCCGCCCAAAGGCCTGTTTCTGGGCGCTGCTCTTATTGTTGCTGGCGTTGCCCTGCTCACGCTGGGCAACGCCAAGTCTAAATAGTCCACCAATCTACCACTACGAAGGAGATACTTGATGAATATTACTGTTTACTGAGCCGCCGGGGACGTTGGCAAACGCATTGTAAGTGAAGCTCTGGCACGCGGACATAACGCCATCGGCGTAGTCAGAACGAAGGCGCAGTTTGGCAGGCTGCCCGATAACGTGCGTCCCTATGCTGCAGATGTATCCGATCAGCAGCAACTAGCCCCCACTATGAAAGGTCAAGACCTGGTCATTAGTGCGCTGCGTCCGCCGGAAGGGCACGAGGATGACTTGCCCACGCTAACCCGCTCGGTGTTGGATGGCTCGGCAGCCGCAGGCGTGCGCGTCCTTCTGGTCGGTGGCGCGGGGCGATTGCTGGTACCGGGATGTGATGGCAAAACAGTGCTCAGCGCGCCAGACTTCCTGCCCTCGTCAGCGGTTGCGATCGCTCGCGCATGTCAGGCGCAGTATGAACTCTGCTTGGGCGAAACCCGTGTGGACTGGACCTATCTTTCGCCAGCCGCAATGTTGACACCGGGAGACTGCACGGGGCGCTATCGTCTTGGCACCGATACCCTTGTGGTTGATGAAAGCGGTGTGTCTCGCATCTCTATGGAAGATTTCGCTGTGGCGGTGCTGGATGAAGCGGAAGTGCCAAAGCACGTTCGGCGCGCTTTCACGGTGGGGTACTGAACCGCCCGACAACAGCCTCTGGTTACATGCGCTTGTATGCGCACAGCTATGCGCATACACTGATGCCAAGTGTGTTACTGCAACGGGAGGCTACAATGGCCGATCTATACAACTCAAACGCACCAAAAAAAGCCGCAAACTTGTCAGTTAACAGCGATTTGCTGAAAAAAACTCGTGCTCTGAACATTAACCTCTCAGCGACCCTTGAGCGAGCATTGAAAGAGGAATTAGCAAAGCGCGAGGCTGCCCGATGGATTGACGAAAACCGGTCGGCAATCAGAAGCTACAACGAGTTTGTCGAACAGCATGGCTGTTTCGGGGACGAATTTCGGGAGTTTTGATGGCTCAGTTCGACGTCTACCCAAACCCCAGCAAAGCCAGTAAGTTGCACTACCCTTACTTGGTGGATATTCAAAGCCCTCTTCTGACAGATCTCGCAACTCGTATCGTCATCCCACTGGGCAAGCGTGCGGCTTTTGGCGGCCAAGCCATGCAAGGCCTCACACCGGAAATAACTTTTGCCGACCAGGAACTGCTGTTGCTAACTCCGCAAATTTCCTCAGTGCCTGAAAAGCAGCTCAAGAACCGGATTGGCTCCCTCACGCATTTCAGAGATCAGATTGTTGGAGCTCTTGATCTCGCTATCACTGGCATTTAGCCGTTGTTATGTGGAGCGCGGCCCGAACATGATGATTGCCATACCCACTAACGCAACACCCGAGCCAACCAAGTCCCATGCAGTGGGCTTGACTCCGTCGACAGCCCACAGCCAAAGTATCGCCATAAAAATATAAACACCGCCATAGGCAGCATAAACTCTGCCAGCGGCGGTGGGATGCAGTGACAGCAGCCACGCAAATGCCAAAAGACTCAGTGCACCCGGCACCAGAAGCCAGATAGTTTTGCCCTCGCGAAGCCAGAGGTAAGGCAAATAACAGCCGACAATTTCCGCTAATGCGGTAACGAGGAAAAGACCAACGGTTTTCAGCTCAGGTAACAAAATTGACCTCTTGGTAGTGACACATAATGTTTGACCTAACCAGTTGGCGCGACCTTATCGCGCCAACCCCTGTTGATGTGTGGGGCAGGCGTCAGATCCACCGGCGAACCCGCGCTTTGTAGGCTGCATATTCAGGGCCAAACAACGCGTCTAGCGCGCTCTCTTCCGGTGCGATTTGAAACCTGCTTATGTAGAGAACGAATGCAAGAGGCCCAAGCAATGCCCAGGGTGAAGAAAGAAATATTGCCCAAGCGATCAGGGCCAGCATGATGCCAGCGTACATGGGGTTTCGTGTTATTTTGAAGACGCCAAAGATGATCAGAAAAGATGCTCTTCCTGGTTTAGTCGTAAGCGCTCCACGAACTACACCGGAATGGTTTCGCCCTGGTTCCAAGGCAATAGCCGGTCGAGTTCATCATCGGTCGTCGATGTTGGCAGTTTTGTGAGCACTTCCACCATATAAGTATAGGGTTCGATGCCATTGGCT
>JAGPVT010000104.1 GCA_018066865.1 Marinobacter sp.
GCGGTTCCCGGTAGGTGAAAGGCAGCCCCGCCCACCACCGATGTTTGATGAATGAGGAAAGCAGAATGTCTGCAGGCACCCACTTGGTTTGGATTGATCTGGAAATGACCGGCCTTGATCCGGAAAAAGAACGCATCATCGAAATGGCCACCATCATCACCGATTCCGAACTGAATCTGGTAGCTGAAGGCCCGGTTGTCGCAATTCACCAACCTGACAGCCTGCTCGACGCCATGGACGAATGGTGCACCCGGACCCACGGCGAAAGCGGCCTCACCAAACGCGTTCAGGAAAGCAAGGTTTCAGAAGCCGAAGCCGAACAGCAAACCCTCGCCTTTCTCAAAGAATACATGGGGAAAGGCAAATCCCCGCTGTGTGGCAACAGCATCGGCCAGGATCGCCGCTTCCTCGTGAAATACATGCCCGAACTGGAAGACTTCTTCCACTACCGCAACCTTGACGTCTCTACCGTAAAAGAGCTGGCCCGCCGCTGGCGCCCGGATGTGCTGGAAGGCGTAAAGAAACAGGGCAGCCACCTGGCACTGGACGACATCCGCGATTCAATCAACGAACTGCGCCACTACCGCGAGCACTTCTTCAAACTATAAACCGTGTTGCGCCAAAGCCCATTGAACATGCTCGCGGACCATATCCGAAGGATAGTCCGCGCGCTGTTTAAGAGCTTCAATGACCGGAATGGTCGAAGGCGCATTGCCCAGCCCAACCGCCAGATTGCGCAACCAGCCCTCGTATCCGGTGCGGCGAATAGCCGAGCCCTCGGTGCGCTTCAGAAACTGCTCCTCAGTCCATAAAAACAGCTCCGCCAGAGAGCTATTGTTCAAGCCATGCCTGGGCTGAAAGTCATCTTCACGGGTGGGTTTCTTGAATTTCTGCCAAGGGCAAACGAGCTGACAATCATCGCAGCCAAAAACCCGATTGCCCATTAGCGAGCGCAACTCCTCCGGAATACTGCCTTTGAGTTCAATAGTGAGATAACTGATGCAGCGCCGGGCGTCCAAATTGTGCGGCCCCACAAAAGCATTGGTCGGGCACATGTCCAGACAAGCCGAACAGCTGCCGCAGTGGTCAGTTTCAAAGGCGGGGTCTACCGGCAGAGGTGCACTGGTGAATATTTCGCCAAGAAAAAAGAATGACCCGGCCTTCGGGTGAATTAACATGTTGTTCTTGCCGATCCAGCCCAGGCCCGCCCTTTGAGCGAGCGCTCGCTCCAGCACAGGAGCGCTATCTACAAAGGCCCGGTGGTCATATCCGCTTACGACCTCGTCAATCTTTTTCGCCAGGGTTGCCAGCCGTTTGCGGATCAGCTTGTGGTAATCACGGCCAAGGGCGTAGCGAGTAATGTAGGCGTTTTCCCGGTTAGTAAGTGCTTCTTTAGGGCTGTCAGGCGTGGGCATGTAATCCATGCGCACGGAGATGACGCGGGTTGTGCCCGGCACCAGAGACGTCGGGGTATAGCGTTTATCCCCGTGGTGGCCCATGTACTCCATCTCGCCCTGATAACCCTTGTTCAGCCAGTCCTGCAGGTGCCGGGCATGTTCACCGGTATCAGCCGTCGTGATGCCCGTATCCGAAAACCCGAGGTCCCCGGCCCATTGCCGGATAAGTGCCGGTAAATCAGCCAGTTCCGGTGCTATAGACGTATCAGTTTCTGTCTTGCTCATAGATGCCGCTGTTTATACCCGACTTTTAAAGAGGAGGGTACGGAGATTTAATTTGATTAAGTTATGACCTTTTCAAAGGTTTTGCTATGCTTTACAGATAGCTGGCCAATTTTCTTAAACCGGTTTCTGTAACGGGAGCAAAGGCTCATGCCACAGCACGCTGGAGGCAGTTTATCAGATGCGCTGTTTTCCGCCGATTCTGTGCGCCGCATTGATCAGTATGTGATTGAACAACAGGGCGTTGACGGTTTTGAACTGATGCAGTCCGCAGCCCGCGCGGCATTTCGCCGGCTGGTTATGCGCTGGCCCGGTATGGAACCCTTGCTGGTACTGTGTGGCGCGGGCAATAACGGTGGCGATGGATATCTAATAGCGGCAAATGCCGTTCGGCACGGTTTCACTGTGCACTGTGTTGCAGTTGCTCCCACGGAAAAATTGAGTGGAGATGCCCGCAAGGCGTGGCAAAAGGCTGTCGCGGATGGTGTGGAGGTTCTGGAGCTGGCGGATATCGGCGAGTCAGAGCTGGAGAGGTTGTTTGAGACAGCAACATTGATTGTTGATGCAATGCTCGGTACCGGTGTTTCCGGAGCGCCCAGAGAGCCATTTGCTGCGATGATTGCACAATGCAACCGCTCCGGGCTTCCTGTGTTGGCGGTGGATTTGCCATCCGGGCTGAATGCCACCACCGGTGCTGCCAAGGGCGAGGCAGTGCAGGCTGCCATGACCGTCACGTTTATCGGGCGCAAGGCCGGTCTGTATACCGGTCAGGGTGCTGCAGTGTGTGGCGATGTGGTTTTTGAAGCGCTGAATGTTAGTGTCGGCGTCGCCGATAGCGGCGAGAGCCCGATAGCCAGGCTCCGACGCTGGCCTTCCGTTCGCGACTGGTTGCCTGTTCGCCCGGCAAACGCACACAAGGGCCGCTTTGGTCATGTTCTGGTGGTGGCAGGAGACCGCGGGTTTGGAGGCGCCGGATTGCTGGCTGCAGAAGCGGCGGCGCGTTCAGGTGCCGGGCTGGTTTCGCTGGCAACGCGTCCTGAGCACATGACGGCCGCCTTGGCGCGATGCCCGTCGGTCATGGTTCACGGCCTGACCCATGGCTCGGAACTGCCAGCACTGCTGGATGCCGCATCGGTAGTGGTCTGTGGGCCGGGGTTGGGGCAGAGCGCCTGGGGACAGCAGATGCTGCAACAGGTGGTTGAAAGCGGTAAGCCTCGCGTTCTGGATGCTGACGCCCTGAATCTGCTTTCGTCCCGGGTCGCAATGCCTTTCAGCAATCAGATTTTGACGCCGCACCCGGGAGAAGCGGCAAGACTGCTGAACTGCCTGGTTCCGGAAATAGAGGCGGATCGTATGGCGGCGGCCAACAAGCTGCAGTCCCTCTACGGCGGTGTGATCTTGCTCAAGGGGGCAGGGACGATTATCGCATCCGGCACGGACGCTGTGGATGTTGCCGGCGGCAGTAATCCGGGTATGGCGACCGGGGGCATGGGAGATGTGTTATCGGGAATCATTGGTGCGCTTTATGCGCAGATGAAGGATTCACCTCTCCACGCTGCCGTTTTGGGGGCCGTGGTACATCTTGAGGCCGCCTGCAGAGCTTCGTCTGACAAAGGATATATGGGATTGATACCCACCGACGTGATTGAGGCACTACCGCAAGTTTTCCGGGAAGCAGAGCCGGTCAGTAACGGCAGCGAGGAGGGGGAGTGAGCATTTTCGGGAACGAGTGCAGGCTGTTTCTGGAAGACGAGGCCGAGACCGAAAGGCTGGGTCGTGAACTGGCTCGTCTGGCAAAAGAGTCAGACCAGGGGCTGACGATATTTCTCGAAGGCGATCTCGGAATGGGTAAGACCACGCTCAGTCGGGGCGTTATCAAAGGTCTCGGACATGAGGGCGCGGTGAAGAGCCCGACTTATACGCTTGTTGAGCCATACGAAGACTTGACTCCGCCGACCTATCATTTTGATCTGTATCGGCTGGGAGACCCTGAAGAGCTTGAATACATGGGTATTCGGGATTACTTCAACGGCCACAGCCTTTGTCTTGTTGAATGGCCGGAACGTGGTGACGGGCTTTTGCCGCAACCGGATCTCGAAATCCATCTTGAATATCAGGGCGAAGGCCGCTCGGCAGTTGTCCGGGCGCGCTCTGAGTTGGGCGCGTCACTTTTGAACGAGCTGGAACTGATTGAGCCGGGCCATTGATTGACCGAAACCAGACAAACAGGCAAGCCGTATGAAAAGACTCGAGCTGACAATGACAACCCTGGTGGCCTTGATGGCACTGTGGCTGCTGGCGGCAACCACGCTGGCTCACGCTGGAACTCAGGTTGAGGGTATCCGCATCTGGCCGGCGCCCGACCACACCCGTCTGGTGCTGGATACGGCGGGCAAGGTCGATCACAACATGTTCGCCCTGAGCAACCCGTCGCGCCTGGTGATTGATCTGAAAGACACCCGGTTGAAAACGGACTTTGGGAAACTTGATCTGACAGGCAGCCCTGTAAGACGCATCCGCAGTGCGAAGCGTAATGGTACCGATCTGCGAGTGGTTCTTGATCTTGCCAGCGATATCAAACCCAGGAGCTTTCAGTTGGAGCCCAATCAGCAGTATGGGCATCGCCTTGTGCTTGACCTTATTGATGAAAGTGGCAGCCGGCTGGAAAAGGCGACCAAGCCAACGGTAACCCACAACTCAGCCGGCAAGCGCGATGTAATCGTGGTTATTGATGCAGGCCACGGCGGAGAAGATCCGGGTGCCATAGGGCCAAGGGGAACCCGGGAAAAAGATGTCGTCCTGAAAATGTCTCATATTCTTGAGGATATGATCAATAAACGGCCGGGTTATACCGCCAAGCTTACCCGCACCGGAGACTACTATATCGGGCTGCGGAATCGCACCATTCTGGCCCGCAAATACAGCGCCGACCTTTTTATATCGGTGCATGCGGACGCGTTCCGGACTCCTCAGCCTAAAGGCGCTTCAGTGTTTGCGCTGTCTGAGCGCGGTGCCACCAGTGAAACGGCGCGCTGGCTAGCGCAGAGTGAAAATCGCTCTGACCTCATCGGCGGAACGGGAGGTGTGTCTCTCGATGGGCGCGATGACATGCTGGCGGGCGTATTGCTTGACCTGTCCATGACGGCCAGTATTAACGCCAGCCTGGGGGTAGGGAGTTCGATACTTGGCAAGCTCAACGGCGTGGCTCATTTGCACAAGCCTGGCGTGGAGCAGGCTGCATTTGCGGTGCTCAAATCACCGGATATCCCATCGATTCTCGTAGAGGCGGGGTTCATCTCCAATCCCCAGGAAGAGAAAAATCTGGCTACGGACTGGTACCGCCGCAAACTGGCTGGCGCCATCATGAACGGTGTTGATGAGTACTTCCGTAAAACGCCCCCGCCTGGAACGTTGCTGGCATGGCAGAAACAGAATCGCCAGGGTGGCGGTCGCGTCAGCCAGTACAGGGTGCAGAGCGGCGATACGCTCTCAGGGGTGGCTCGGGAAAACCAGACCACCGTCAGTGAGCTGATGCAGTTTAACGGCCTGAGGAACGACCGTGTTATGGTAGGGCAAACCATTCGTATTCCCTCATCCTGAACAAGAGGTAGTTCCGAAATATGCCCTCCATCCGATTGCTCTCGCCGCGGCTGGCGAACCAGATTGCCGCGGGCGAGGTGGTTGAGCGCCCTGCATCTGTCGTCAAGGAATTGGTTGAAAACGCGCTCGATGCGGGCGCAGACCGAGTTGATGTTGAAGTGGAGCAGGGCGGCGTAAAGCTGATCCGGGTGCGCGATGACGGCAGCGGTATCGCTGAAGATGACTTGCCTCTGGCTCTCAGTCGCCATGCCACCAGCAAAATTGCCAGTCTTGATGATCTGGAGTCCGTGGCGTCCCTCGGTTTCCGGGGAGAAGCTCTGGCCAGTATCAGCTCTGTGTCGCGCCTTGCGTTGACCTCTCGCACAGAGGGGCAGGAAGCGGCTTCCCGGGTGGAGGTCGAGGGGCGTGACATGGATGCCCGAATCTCTCCAGCTGCACATCCCGTCGGCACAACCGTTGAAGTCCGCGATCTGTTTTTCAATACTCCGGCGCGGCGCAAGTTTCTGCGTACCGAAAAAACCGAATTCAATCATGTAGAGGAATGCTTGCGGCGTCAGGCGCTTAGCCGATTCGATGCGGGCTTCACCCTGCGGCACAATCAGCGTGTTGTTCAGAACCTCCGGCCAGCGGAATCCATACTGGACAGGGAACGCCGCATTGGCGCGCTGTGCGGACAGAAGTTTATCGACAACGCGGTGGTAATTGACGCAGAAGCCACCGGTTTGCGCCTGTGGGGCTGGGTAGCACTGCCCACTTTCTCCCGCAGCCAGGCCGATCTGCAGTATTTCTTTGTCAACGGCCGTGTGATCCGTGACCGTCTGGTCGCTCACGCCGTACGCCAGGCGTACCGCGATGTGCTTTACAACAACCGTCACCCGGCGTTTGTCCTCTACCTTGAAGTTGATCCCGCCACCGTTGATGTCAACGTGCATCCGACCAAGCACGAAGTGCGCTTTCGCGATGGTCGCCTGGTTCACGATTTTATCTTCCGTACGCTGCACAAGGCTCTGGCAGATGTGCGACCGGACGACCATTTTCGGGGTGCAGTTGCCCAATCTTTCGGTCGCGAGACTGCGGGGCAGGAAGAGGCGATGGCCGCCGGGGCAACGCAAGTCGAGCGCCAGCCATGGAACGGGCAGCCAGCGATGCCTTCGACAGGCGGTCACGCTCCAAGTACCGGTTTTGGAGGGCAGGTAACGCCACAGCAGGAATGGCGGGCCAGTGATCAGATGGGTTTTTATCAATCCCTCAGTGGCGGTGGTGTCAGTGCCCGGCAAGAGCCGGGGTCGTTTGGGAGTGATGATGCAGCTTACTCGTCGCCGCTGAATCATCCGGCTGACGCGGACGGTCATGAGGAGCCGCCTCTGGGTTATGCCATTGCCCAGTTGCATGGCATCTATGTGCTGGCTCAAGGCAGTGCCGGGATGATCGTAGTCGATATGCACGCGGCCCATGAGCGCATCACCTACGAACGAATGAAACGTGCACTGGCAGAGCAGGATCTGAAAAGCCAGCCCCTGCTGGTACCGCTTTCTCTTGCAGTAAGCCAGAAAGAGGCTGCATTGGCGGAAACCCACGGAGAAGAGCTGCAACAGCTTGGGCTGCAGATCGAACGTATCGGGCCGGAGACGCTCGCCGTTCGTCAGACACCGGCGCTGTTGCGGGGCGCCGATACAGAGCAACTCGTGCGGGACGTGTTATCGGACCTGATTGAGCACGGCCAAAGTGATCGGGTCGAAGCCGTTACCCATGAGCTTCTGGGCACCATGGCGTGCCATGGTTCTGTACGGGCAAATCGCCAGCTGACCATTCCGGAAATGAACGCTCTGCTACGAGATATGGAAGCAACGGAACGCAGCGGGCAGTGTAATCACGGGCGCCCCACCTGGACGCTCGTTACTCTGACAGAGCTGGACAAGTTGTTTCTGCGGGGGCGCTAGAGTGTCATCGAGAACGCCATTGAGAGTGCCATTGAAAGTGCCATTGAAGGCGCCACAAGCCAATAATGCCAGTGGTTTAGAGGGTAAGCCTCCCGCCATCTTTTTGATGGGGCCTACGGCCTCTGGCAAGACGGATCTGGCCATGGCGCTATGCGAACAGCTGCCCTGCGACATCATCAGCGTCGATTCCGCAATGATTTATCGTGGCATGGATATCGGCACGGCCAAACCCACGGCCGATGAACTGGCCCGGGCTCCCCATCGGCTGATTGATATCTGTGACCCGTCTGAAACCTATTCCGCTGCCGATTTTCGCCGTGATGCGCTGGTTGAGATGGGAAAAATATCCGCTGCCGGGCGTATCCCGTTGTTGGTAGGCGGCACCATGATGTACTTCAAGGCGCTGATGCACGGCATGTCAGGGCTGCCCGCGGCGAGCCCGGCGTTGCGCAGAACGCTTGAGGCAGAGGCGGAAAAGCTTGGGTGGTCTGCGCTGCACGAAGAGCTGCAAGCACGCGATCCGGTAGCGGCTAAACTGATTCATCCAAATAATCGCCAGCGCCTCTTGAGAGCTCTGGAAGTTATCCGCCTGACTGGTCGGCCGATTTCGGCTTTCTGGGAGGCTGAATGCAGTCAGCCCTCTGGGCAACAGACAGGTCAGCAAGGGGCGGGCCGCCAGGATATTGAGGATTACACTTATTTTACTCAATGGCAGGCAGACGAAACTTCATCGCTTCCGTATACTGTAATCCAGCTTGCCATGGTACCTCCGGAAAGGCGAGTGCTTCACGACAGGATACACCGGCGCTTTGTAAATATGCTGGAAAGGGGGCTTCTGGACGAAGTCTGTGCTTTGATGAGCAGAGGTGATCTGCACCGGGACCTCCCTTCCATGCGCTGTGTCGGTTATCGTCAGGCCTGGAGTCACTTGTCCGGCGAAGATGATTATGACGCATTTGTAAGTAAAGGCGTTGCGGCTACCCGTCAGCTTGCCAAACGGCAGCTTACCTGGCTCCGAAAGTGGTCTGATTTGAACTGGCTGGACAGCGAAGACGGTTTTATCGTTGAGGCAGCCTTGAAAAAAATCAAAACTCATACCACATTTAGCACTTAATAATGACGATCTGCATTTACCTATAAACAGGAGAAAACCCATGTCAAAAGGGCATTCGTTACAAGACCCTTACCTCAATGCCTTACGCAAGGAACGCATTCCGGTTTCCATCTTTCTGGTTAACGGCATCAAACTGCAAGGGCAGGTAGAGTCTTTTGACCAGTTTGTGATTTTACTGAAAAATACGGTCAGCCAGATGGTTTACAAGCACGCAATCTCCACCGTTGTGCCTGCACGGAATGTACGCCTTCCGCAGCAGAATCCGGCGGAAGAGGGTGAGCCTGAAGACTGAATTGATTCGGTTGCCGGTATTTCCACCCGCGTTCCTGACGAGCCTCTGGGTTCCGATGGCCGCGGGTGTTTGTTTTTATAATATTGAAAACTGACTGTTTTGGAGTTGATGCCCTTTGTTTGAGCGCCCTGATGTCGGTGAGCGAGCTATCCTCGTCCACATCGATTTTACGTCCCATGATGGCTCTGAAGATCCGGATGAGTTCCGGGAACTTGTGTCATCGGCTGGAGTTGAAGCGGTTGGCACGGTAACCGGATCCCGCAAACAGCCAACCCCCAGGCTGTTCGTAGGAGAAGGCAAGCTTGAGGAAATCCGGGATGCGGTAACGCTGCATGAAGCTGATGTTGTTCTTTTCAATCATGCACTCAGCCCCAGGCAGGAGCGAAATGTTGAGCGCGAACTCCAGTGTCGCGTGCTGGATCGCACGGGAGTCATTCTCGATATTTTTGCGCAGCGCGCACGTACGCACGAAGGCAAGCTGCAGGTAGAGCTGGCTCAGCTTGAACACATGTCAACGCGCCTGATTCGCGGCTGGACGCACCTTGAGCGCCAGAAAGGTGGTATCGGTCTGCGTGGCCCCGGCGAAACCCAGCTTGAAACTGACCGCCGGCTGCTGCGTGAGCGCATCAAGTCCATTCATAAGCGTCTCGAGAAAGTGCGCCGGCAACGCAATCAAGGTCGCCGTGCACGTAAACGAGCCGATATTCCGACGGTATCCCTGGTCGGGTATACCAACGCCGGCAAGTCCACTCTGTTCAACCGGATTACCTCTTCGACCGTCTACGCTGCAGATAAGTTGTTCGCAACACTGGATCCTACTATCCGACGCCTGGAACTTCCGGATGTCGGGGCGGTCGTAATGGCGGATACCGTAGGTTTCATAAGGCATCTGCCGCACAAGCTGGTTGAGGCATTCCGGGCAACCCTGGAAGAGACGACGGAAGCAAGCATCCTGCTGCATGTTGTTGACAGTCACGACAGCCGTCGTGATGAAAACATTGAGCAGGTTGAAAATGTGCTGGTAGAAATCGGCGCCGATGAAATCCCCGTGCTTCAGGTGTTTAATAAAATAGACCTGCTGGACGATTTTACGCCACGAGTTGAGCGCAATGAAGATGGGGTTCCTGTGCGGGCCTGGGTTTCGGCCGTTACGGGGGCAGGCATTGACGGGCTTTACGATGCCATTGTTGAGCGGTTGGCGGAAGATGTTGTTCACCACTTTGTTTTGCTCGGGCCTGCTGACGGCAAGCTCCGGGCGCTCCTGCATGAGGCTGGCTCGGTGCTCAGCGAAGAACACCGGGAAACCGGAGAAACGGTGCTTGAAACCCGGCTGGAATACCGGGACTGGCTGCAGCTTCTGAGCCGTGCAGGCATGAGTGAAGAAATGGTGCGCCTGGATAATAGGCAAGCCTGAAATCATAGCAGCTATTGCCGGGGCGATGATAAATCCCTAGTATTTGCAGCCATTCGAAATCTTTGGAACGGAGAGCACTATGGCCTGGAATGAACCGGGTGGAAACCGCAACGATAATGACCCCTGGGGAAATGGTGGTGGTCGTCGCGGAAATGATCAGGGGCCACCAGACCTTGATGAGGCGCTGAAAAAGGGTCTAGACAAACTCAACAAAATGCTGGGTGGCAAAGGCAAAAAATCGAGCGGCGATGGCGGTAACAGCGGTGGCGGTTCAGGCGCGGCGGGCAGTTTTGGTGCCGTTCTCGCGCTGGCAGCCATTCTCGTTGTGGGCTACGTGATCTTCCAGTCGTTCTACACGGTGAACGAGCAGGAACGCGCGGTTGTGCTGAGGTTTGGAGAGTATTCCAAGACCGAAAGCCCCGGCCTGAGATTCAAGGTGCCGCTGATTGATGATGTCACCAAAGTGCTCGTCACCAGTGTGAGAACTGCTCAGTCCAGCGGTCAGATGCTGACTCAGGACGAAAACCTGGTCACGGTTGACTTGCAGGTGCAGTACCGCGTTGGCGATGCCCGCGATTACGTGCTGAACGTCCGGGACTCCAACCAGGCACTGGAGTTTGCCACCGACAGTGCTCTGCGCCACGAAGTAGGCAGCTCCTCCCTGGATGATGTGCTTACTGAGGGGCGTGCCGAGCTGGCCGTTCGTGTTGAACAGCGCCTTCAGGGCTTTCTTCAGGAATATGGGACCGGCCTCGAAATTGTCCGTGTTAACGTTGAAAGCACCCAGCCGCCTCCGGCGGTACAAGACGCGTTCCGTGAGGTTCAGCGTGCCCGTGAAGACGAGCAGCGTGTGAAGGAAGAAGCAGAAACCTACCGCAACAAGGTAGTTCCTGAAGCCCGTGGTCAGGCCCAGCGCATGATCGAAGAGGCCAGCGCGTATAAAGAAGAAGTTATCGAGCGTGCTCGCGGTGAGACCGCCCGCTTCCTGGAGTTGTTGGCGGTGTATCAGATGGCACCGGTCGTAACCCGGGAGCGTATGTACCTGCAGACTTTGGAAACGGTGCTCTCGAATAGCAGCAAGATTCTTGTGGATACCGAAAGCAGTGGCAATATGATGTATCTGCCGCTGGATCGTTTGACTCAGGGCACGATGTCACGGAGTGGAAGCCAGTCTTCCGGCAGCGATGGGCAGATGGACATCCAGAGCGTCACTGATCAGGTTATCCAGGAGATTCGAACCAGACAGGACACTAATACCCGGAGGAGCAGATAATCATGGGACCTAAAAGTGTAGTGGGTCTTGCAGGCGCTCTTATCGTTGTCCTGCTGGTACTTTCGAGTGTGTTTATTATTCCGGAAACCCACCGTGGGGTCATGCTCAGGTTTGGTGAGTTGGTTGAGACCGACATCCAGGCAGGCATTCACTTCAAGGTACCGGTCATCGATCAGGTTCGGGAGTTTGATATCCGCGTGCTGACCATGGATCTGCCATCGCGGCAGTATCTGACGGTTGAAAAGAAGCCGCTCGATGTCACGTCCTATATCGCCTGGAAAATCCGCGATGTGGATCAGTTCTACCGGGCTACCGGCGGAGATGAGTTTCGTGCTCAGTCGCTGTTGTTATCCCGGGTGGATAATGGCCTGCGAGATGAGTTTGGTATCCGCACCATGCACGAAGTGGTTTCAGGTCAGCGTGATGAGCTGATGCTTAACCTGCGTGACCGGGTTAATGAAACGTCCGTCAAGGAGTTCGGTATTGATGTAAAAGATATCCGGGTCAAGGCCATCGAATTCCCGGGGCAGGTCAGTGAGAACGTCTATCGTCGTATGGCGACTGAGCGTGAAAAACTGGCTCAGGAATTTCGCTCCCGTGGACGTGAGTTGGCGGAAGGTATCCGCGCTGATGCTGATCGTCAGAGAACTGTGACACTGGCGGAGGCATTTGCCTCCTCGGAAACAACTCGGGGCGAAGGCGACGGTGAAGCTGCCCGGACTTACGCAGAGGCTTACGGCTCCAACCCGGAGTTCTACAGCTTCTATCGTAGCCTTCAGGCATACCGGAATACGTTTTCTGACAAAGGCGATCTCATGGTTATTGACGCCAAAAGTGACTTCATGAGATTCCTGAAGGATTCAAAGGGCGGAAGCTAAACCTCGCTCTGTACGCCGAAAAACCGGAATGCCCAGGTATTCCGGTTTTTTTGTGCTCACCAACAGTGTAAAATCCTTCAGGTTTTGGTTCGGGTTTTTTTGCCCCCGAATGTCACCCTAAAAAACTGGGCACTTCTTCTGCATAATGAGAAGGAGTGCGCAGGATGGACAACGGAATCTCATGACAGTATCTGATCGCTGGTTACTGCCGGACGGAGTGGAGGATATCTTGCCGCCACTGGCCGGACAGATAGAATCCCTGCGCCGGGAAGTAATGGATACCTGCCAGCGCTGGGGCTATCAACTGGTAATCCCGCCGCTTATCGAATACCTCGAATCCCTTTTTACCGGCACCGGACACGACCTCGAACTGCAGACCTTCAAGCTGACTGATCAGCTGACCGGGCGCATGATGGGTGTTCGCGCCGATATGACTCCTCAGGCTGCGCGCATCGACGCCCACACTCTGGGGCAGGAAGGAATTACTCGCCTTTGTTATGCCGGGCATGTACTTCATACCCGCCCAAAACACATGTTGACCGGGCGTACGCCGATTCAGGCGGGTTGTGAACTTTTTGGCAGCGCTTCTGAATCTGCGGACCTGGAAGTCATCAGCCTGATGCTCGAGGCCCTTCGCATTGCTGGCCTTCCGAGAGTTCATCTGGATCTGGCACACGTATCCATCTACGAAAGCCTCATTGGTGAAGCCGAATTTGATCGGGATACCAGTGCGGCCATCTTCGACGCCATGGCACGCAAGTCTGTGCCTGAGCTGGACAGGCTTCTTGGTGACTGCCCGAGCGGTTCGGCGGGAGCGCGCCTGCGTGAGCTTGCTCGCGTCAGCGGTGGTCCGGAAGCGCTGGCCGAGGCGCGTAGAATCCTGACCGGCGCGTCTGATAATCTGAGTGCTGCCCTGGATCAGTTGAGTCGGGTTGCGGAGATGCTGGAGAGAGATTTTCCGGAAGTCAGTTTTGGTTTCGATTTCTGCGAGCTGCGCGGATACAACTATCACACCGGCCTGGTGTTTGCGGCTTATGTGCCGGGCCACGGCGATTCGGTTGCAAAGGGTGGTCGTTACGACGCCATTGGCAGTGATTTCGGGCGTGCACGCCCGGCTACAGGGTTCAGTCTTGACATTAGGGCTCTGGTAACGCTGGGCAAGCGCTCGGTCTGTCGCAGCAAAGCCGTGTGGGCGCCTGCTGACAATGATGCAGTGCTGGAGCAGGTGGTCTCGGAACTGCGGATGACGGATATCGTCGTCCGGGCACTACCGGAAGACAACGGAGTGGATCCCTCAACCCGGGGGTGCGACCGGAAGCTGGTGAAACAGGGTGATCATTGGGTCGTTCAGACGCTGAGCTGAAACCAGCGAGCTGTTACGAACGCGTGAAAGTACATTTGCCAAATTTGCAAGACGCACGCCATACCGTGTGCGCATTGAGAGAGAATCATGGGTAAAAACGTTGTTGTGCTGGGCACCCAGTGGGGTGATGAAGGCAAGGGTAAAATCGTCGATCTGCTGACTGAAAAAGTCGCAGCGGTGGTTCGTTTTCAGGGCGGCCACAATGCGGGTCATACCTTGGTCATTGACGGCAAGAAAACGGCTCTGCACCTGATTCCCTCTGGCATTCTCCGGCAGAACGTTCAGTGCCTGATTGGTAACGGCGTGGTTTTGTCGCCAGAGGCCCTTCTGAAGGAAGTTCGGGGGCTGGAGGCCTCTGGCGTGGCGGTCCGCGACCGGCTGCGTATCAGCCTGGCGTGCCCGATTATTCTGCGCACACACGTGCGTATAGATCAGGCCCGCGAACGCGCTAAAGGGATCGACAAAATCGGCACCACTGGCCGGGGCATCGGTCCGGCGTATGAAGATAAGGTCTCACGCCGTGGCGTTCGTCTTGGCGATCTCCATAGCCCGGCAGACTTCGAAGTGAAGCTGCGGGAAATTATGTCCTATCACAACTTCGTGCTGACTGAGTACTTCAAGGAAGAAGCTGAAGATATCGATGCTGCTCTGGAAGAGCTGATGCAGATGGGTGAGGAAATTCTGCCGATGGCGGCGGACGTTACCGACTTGCTCCACGGCTATCGCAAGCGCGGTCAGGACATCATGTTTGAGGGCGCCCAGGGCTCCTTGCTGGACATAGATCTGGGAACCTACCCGTTCGTAACCTCATCCAATACGACCGCTGGCGGCACCGCTACCGGCTCGGGTTTTGGTCCTTTGTACCTCGATTATGTACTGGGTATTACAAAGGCCTACACCACTCGCGTGGGCTCTGGTCCGTTCCCCACTGAGCTTTTTGATGAAATGGGGCAGCATTTGGCAGTCAAAGGCAATGAGGTTGGCACAACAACCGGCCGCTCACGCCGTTGTGGCTGGTTTGATGCAGTTGCCCTGCGCCATGCAATCCAGATCAACAGCGTGTCTGGCATTTGCCTGACGAAGCTGGATGTTCTTGATGGGCTGGAAACCGTCAAGGTCTGCGTGGGCTATAAAACGCCTGATGGCGAAGTTACCCGTCCGCCGATCGGTTGTGCCAGCTATAAAGATATCGAGCCGGTATATGCGGAGTTGCCGGGCTGGAGCGAAAGCACATTCGGGCTGACTGAACTCGAGCAGTTGCCGGAGAATGCAAAGGCGTATATCCGTTTTCTTGAAAAGCAGATTGAAGCGCCGATCGATATTATTTCCACCGGCCCGGACCGTATTGAAACTATTGTCCTGCGTCACCCTTTTGACTGTTAAGCGTTAAGAGGTTCAGAAACCCGCTCTGCCTTAATCGGCACGGCGGGTTTTTTTGTTCTCAGGGTTTCTCTGCAATGATCGTGGCACGCTTTGGCCCGGGATAGCCTTCGATGGTTTTGCCAGGGTCATCTGGATTCAGAAAATCCTGAAGGGAATTGAAACGCATCCAGTCTGTGCTGCGCTGTTCTTCGATGCTGGTTTTCGAAACATCCACAACCCGGGCGTTGCGAAATCCAGTGCGCTCCAGCCACCGCAGCAGCGTGTCACAGCTCGGCAAAAACCATACGTTGCGCATCTGTCCGTAGCGGTCTTCGGGCATCAGGCTGTAGCCTTCAGGCCCATCCACCACCAGAGTTTCCAGCACTAATTCGCCACCCCTACGCAAGGTGCCTTTGAGCTCCAGAAGATGATCGAGAGGCGATCGGCGATGGTATAGCACACCCATGGAGAAGGTGGTATCGAAGGCTTCGAGCCCTTCAGGCAGGTCTTCCACGCGGATGGGCAGCAGATCGATCGGTGTTTCAGGCAGGTAGCGCTTTACGCTGAGAAACTGGAACAGGAACAGCAACCCGGGATCAATACCGACCACCCGTCCTGCACCTTCGCCCAGCATGCGCCAGCAGTGGTAACCCGAGCCACAACCCACGTCCAGAATGCGGCGGCCCGTCAGGTCAGAAAGGTAAGGTGAAACCCGATCCCACTTCCAATCGGAACGCCACTCGGTATCAATGTGGGTACCGAAGAAGTCAAAAGGCCCCTTGCGCCAAGGCATAAGACCCCTGAGCCCGCTCTCAAGCGCTTGTTGCTGGCTAAGGCTCAGGGTTGCCGTTGAGCCAAGGGTAATCGCGGAGGTATTCAGCTCGGATACTATCCCGGAAATATCCGGGAGGACGTTCAGTGCCGACTGCCACCGGCCAAGGTCACCGTGGGGGGTTTCGTCAAAACGGCGGGTCAGTTGGGCTCTTATGATCTCGGCCCAGATGCGCTGGCCAGTACCGTCCAATTCAGCCAGAAGCTGGCCGAAACAGGTTTTCCAGTCAAAATTCGACATGGCTCGCTCTCCGTATGGGGTTCAGTCGGCCTTGATAGCCATCATGGATACGAAGTTGAAGCACTGATACCAGACCAGAACCCGGTCAAAGCCCGCTTCTGTGAGGCGCTGTTTGTGTGCTTCAAGCGTCTCGGGAATCAGCACCTGCTCAATGGCGCTGCGTTTCTGGCTGATCTCCAGATCGGAGTAACCATTGGCACGCTTGAACTCATGGTGGAGGCGCGTCTGAACAGCCTGCTCGTCCTCGGAATCGAAGCGGATTTTTTCCGAAAGGATCAGCACGCCACCAGGTTGAGTGGCCTCGGCAATTTTTCTCAGAAGGTTGGTTCGCTGCTCTGGCGGAACAAATTGCAGCGTGAAATTCAGAGTCGTTACGGAAGCATTCGTAAGTTCCGTTTCCTGAATGTTCTCGCAGCGAAGACTGACCGGCAGCGAGTGATCGTCCAATGCTATGTAATGCTCGCAGCGCTCGATCATCGCTTCAGAATTATCGACACCCACCAAAGAGCAGCTATCAAACGAAATGCCGTGACGCATGGCCAGGGTAGACGCGCCCAGCGAGCAGCCCAGGTCATAACAGTTGGATCCCGCCTGGGCATACTGTTCGGTGATGACTTCAATCATCGGTATGATCGTGGTGTACCCGGGCACGGAGCGACGGATCATATCCGGGAACACGCGGGCAACCGCCGCATCGAACCGGAAGTCTTCAGGCTGCCGTTCCGTGGCGAAAAGCCGGTCTGTCTGTTGCTCCGGTGAGTGGTCGGTTTTACTCATCGCTGGCGGGTTCCTCTCGTTGAACAGGCATGTCGGGCTGACCGGGCGCATCGGGTTGAGGCATTGCCGCCGGCGCGGTAGGAGAGGGTCGGTAACAGCGTACGCCACGATTTTTGTAGTCCACAAGGATGCCACGGAAGGACGGGTCTACATCTGCAGCGACGGCCAGATAGCCGTTTTCACAGACTGCGTGAAGCTCCGAGGCCTTGGGTGACATGCGGAAGGTCTCGCCCGGCTTTATATGGACCGCCTGGAAGTCGCCGACCGGTACATGATCCTTGTTATCCGAATGGTTGATTCTTCCGCTGACCTCTAGCACCAGTACGGTACCGATGATGGTGGCCAGGGCGGTCACAAACAGGCTGCGGATGGTGTAACGGGCCTCGTTCTGGCTCATGTCTACCTCATTTCGAACGTGAATGAACGATCAGTATTGACCGGGAAGTACGATAGATGGCGCCTGCAAAGCTGCCAGCTGTTCTCTCAGTGATAGCACCTGATCTGACCAGAATCTGGGCTGGGAAAACCATGGAAAAAAGCGCGGAAACGCAGGATCGTCCCAGCGTTTTGCGAGCCAGGCGCAGTGGCTGATCTGACGGTAACAGCGCAAAGGCTCAATCAGATGTCTCTCGCGGCGATTGTAATCCCGGAACATTTCATAGCCTTCCAATAATTCGCCCAGCTGCGCGCCGCGTTCAATGTCTTCACCATTCAGCAGCAGCCACATGTCCTGAATGGCAGGGCCGGAACGGCAATCGTCCAGATCCACAAAAAGCATCTGCTCATCGCGGCACAATATGTTACCGGCATGGCAGTCTCCGTGCAGTCGCAGTGTTTCAACCTCGCCTGCATCTGCAATACGGGCGCGGCAGTGGGTCAGCAGATCTGGTATCAGGCTGTCCCAGGCAGGCCGGAGATCCTTTGGGATCCAGTCGCCTTCGAGCAGCAACTGGTTACTCGCTTCCATACCATCCAGAGGCGATAAGGACTTGCGGTGCTGAAAAGGCCTCAGAGTGCCAATATTGTGTATCTGCCCGAGCCACTGTCCGAGTCGGTAGAGGGTGTCGGTAACGCTTGTATCAGGGGCCTGGCCACCGCGTTGGTTAAATACTGCGAAAAAAAAGTCACCGTGTTTTCCGAGTGTATCACCGGATGGCATCACCAACGGTGCGACGACCGGAATATCTGCTACCAGCAACTCCCGGGTAAATTCATGCTCTTCCCGTATCTGTTCTTCTGTCCAGCGGCCGGGGCGATAGAACTTGGCGATCACGGGGCCGCCCTCATCCAGCCCAATCTGGTAAACCCGATTTTCATAGCTGTTCAGGGCAAACAGACGGCCGCTCACCGCAAAACCGGCCTCTTCCATGGCATCCAGAATTGCGTCTGGCGTCAGGGCATCATAAGGATGGGCTGAGACATTCATCATAAAGCGAGGCCAGGCTGGCAAATTTGGGCCTCAGTATACCTGCTTGACAGCCCTCCCGTAATGCGGGCTCCGGATGTTTCAATGGCTTCCTGCGTGTACAGGATTGAGTTAACGTAAGCCTCATCGGTTTCTGTTCATTGGAAACCTTCAACAGGTAACAGGTTTATCTCGTGACAAGCGATCTTCTGGAAGTGGATACCGCTGTTATCGGAGCAGGTGTCGTGGGGCTTGCGGTTGCCCGAGCGCTGGCTCAGACAGGCCGGGATGTGGTTGTTCTGGAGGCTGGGGACCACTTTGGCGAAGGCATTTCGTCACGAAACAGTGAGGTTGTCCATGCCGGTATCTATTATCCGAAGAACTCGCTGAAAGCCCGCCTGTGTGTGGAAGGCCGCAGGCAATTATACGACTACTGCGAAAGCCGAAAGGTGGGGTATCGGAAGTGTGGTAAATGGATTATCGCCACCAGTGATGCGCAAAATCGTTTGCTTGAGGGCATTCAGTCGCACGCTGCGGCCAATGGTGTTCCTCTGTCTCTGGTAGGCGGTGAGGACGTTGCACGGCAGTTGCCGGAACTCCGTGTCAGCGCCGGGCTCTGGTCACCGGAAACCGGCATTCTGGATACTCATGGCCTTATGCTCGCGTTACTGGGTGAGCTGGAGGATGCGGGCGGATCGTTGGTGCTGCGTTCTCCTGTTGAGCGCGTGGAATCGGCTGCTGACTGTCATTTGCTTAAGGTCGCCGGCGCTATGCCGTGCACGCTCAAAGTTCGGAATCTTGTTAATGCCGCCGGGTTAGGGGCGGTGCCACTGACGTGGAATTGGGAAGGGCTGCCCGATGAACAGAAACCATTGCAGTGGTTCGCCCGGGGTGTCTATTTCAGTTACAGCGGCCGCCATCCCTTCAGCAACCTGATTTATCCGGTTCCTGAGCCAGGTGGTCTGGGCGTTCACCTTACTCTTGATCTGGCCGGGCAGGCACGCTTCGGCCCGGATGTAGAGTGGATTGAGCGAGAAGATTATGCGGTCGACCCCGAGCGGGTGCATGCTTTTGCTGCGGGTATAAGGCAGTGGTGGCCCGGCCTTGAGGTTGCGCGCCTTCAGCCAGCTTACGCAGGCATCCGGCCGAAGTTGAAAAATGCAGAGGGCAGTTTTTTTGATTTCAGAGTCGATGGCCCCGGGGAGCATGGTGTTCCGGGGCTGGTAAATCTTTTTGGCATAGAATCGCCGGGGCTGACGTCTTGCCTGGCCATTGCCGATCTGGTGAAGAGCAAACTGGTATAGACGAAGCCAGTTCAGCCAGGTGTTCGCGCCAGTGCCCAGACCTGAATCTCCTGTGCTCCTGCCTCTCGCAGAACCGATGCAAGAACCCTTACCGTTGCACCGGTTGTGACCACATCGTCCACGATAGCGACCCTCTCTGGCACCGCCTTACACACCTCGAAAACACCGCGCATATTCGCCAGCCTGGCCTCCCTGTCCAGCCCTCGCTGTGCCTGAACTTTGCACACGCGCCGAACGATATCGGAGCCAACTGGAATATTCAGTGCCAGGCCCAGGCTTTCTGCAATATCTCTGGCCTGATTGAAACCGCGTTCGCGACGGCGGGCAGGAAGCATGGGTGAGGGGATGAGCGTGTCCGGTTTTGAGTCACTGCAATCCTGGAAGGTGGATTCCAGATAGTCCGCAAAGCCTGCAATCAATGGCCGGGCAAATTTGCGTTGGCCGTTGTATTTGTAGCGGCTGATCATGCTGTCGACAGGATACTGATAGCGCCAGGGTATGAGAGAACGATCGAAAGGAGGTGACGATTTCAGGCAATCGCCGCAAAGATGGCGATCACTGGAGTGCGCCAGAGGCAAGGCACAGCAATGACAATGCCATCGGTTTACCGGAAGGTCGGCCTGGCAAAAGTTACATAAGCCGTTGAAAGCGCTGGTGGAGAGGCAGCCAACGCATAGGCCTTTGGTATTTTCGCTGTTAACCATTATTGATTTTAAGGTTGACAGCCGATTCAGTCCCTTTATCATCTGATTCATCCGTAAACCAAGCGACCGAAAAAGGTTAACAGGACTTCTCTATGACTGCCACATCAATACGCCACGACTGGACGCTCCAGGAAGCTCGGTCTCTTTTTGAATTACCTTTCAATGATCTGATGTTCCGCGCACAGTCGGTGCACCGGCAGCATTTTGATCCTAATGAGGTTCAGGTCAGCACCTTGCTGTCGATCAAAACCGGAGCTTGTCCGGAGGACTGCAAATACTGCCCCCAGAGCGGCCATTACAATACCGGTCTGGAAAAAGAAAAACTGCTGGAACTCGAGAAGGTGGTTGCTGAGGCTCGCGCTGCCCGGGAAAAAGGTGCATCGCGTTTCTGCATGGGCGCCGCATGGCGCAGCCCGGCTGCGAAGGATATGCCCTATGTGCTGGATATGGTTCGGCAGGTAAAGTCTTTGGGTCTGGAAACCTGTATGACGCTGGGTATGCTGAAGCCCGAGCAGGCGGAAGAGCTGGCGGAGGCAGGGCTGGATTATTACAACCACAACCTGGATACCTCCGAGAAATACTACAGCCACATCATTACCACTCGCACCTATCAGGATCGGCTGGATACCCTTGATAACGTTCGCAACGCGGGCATGAAGGTGTGTTGTGGCGGCATTATGGGCATGGGTGAGGAAGAAGATGACCGGGTTGGCTTGCTGGTTCAGCTCGCAAACCTGCCACACCACCCGGAAAGTGTGCCGGTGAACATGCTGGTGAAGGTGAAGGGGACGCCCATGGAAGATGTGGAGGATCTGGATCCGTTTGAGTTTATTCGCGTTCTTGCGGTAGCCAGAATCATGATGCCAGCCTCCCATGTGCGTTTGTCTGCAGGTCGGGAGACGATGAATGAGCAGATGCAGGCGCTGTGTTTCCTGGCGGGCGCCAATTCCATTTTTTATGGTGAGAAGTTGCTGACGACGTCGAACCCGGAGGCGGATGCGGATATGGCGTTGTTCCGTCGTTTGGGTATCCGGCCCGAGCAGCGGGAGCAGTGTGCATCTGAGGCGCAGGATGAAGAGTCGATTGTCGGGGCTTTGGAGCATGAGGCCACGCGGCATATGTTTTATGACGCTACTCGGGAATCTGCCTAGTTTTGGGGCAAGCAACATGCGGGATTTTGCATCAGAACTTGAACAACGGAAACAGGCGGGGCTTTACCGGACACGCCGGCAGATTTCAGGCCCTCAGCAGCCGGTTTTAACCGCCGATGGTAAGCGATTACTTTCGTTTTGCAGCAATGACTACCTTGGCCTGGCCAATCACCCTTCCAATATTGAAGCGCTCCGGAATGCCTTGCCGGAAACGGGGCTGGGTGGTGCGGCTTCCCATCTTGTTTGCGGCCATCATGAGGCGCATCACCTTTTGGAAGAGCGTCTTGCGGCGTTTACCGGGCGCAGTTCGGCGTTGTTTTTCTCCACCGGCTACATGGCCAATATGGGTGTGATTTCAGCCCTGGCGAGGCGCGGGGACACGATTTTCTCGGATCGGCTGAACCACGCCTCCATTGTTGATGGCTGTGTCCTGAGCCGGGCGAAGGTGCGTAGGTATGCCCATAGAGATGTTTCGTCGCTTGCAGCCATGCTTGCTGAGACTTCAGGTCACAAGTTGGTGGTTACCGACGGTGTGTTCAGTATGGATGGCGATGTGGCGCCCCTGCGGGAACTGGCGCAGGTTTGCCGGGATCATGGGGCTTTGCTTGTGGTTGATGATGCCCATGGTTTCGGGGTTCTTGGGCCGCACGGGCAGGGGAGTGTGGCGGAGCTCGGTTTGTCCGAAGAAGATGTACCGATTCTTATAGGAACATTGGGTAAGGCTGCAGGCACCAGCGGGGCGTTTGTGGCTGGGCCGGGGGTGCTGATGGACTATCTGGTGCAAAAGGCCCGAACCTACATTTACACCACTGCGATGCCTCCGGCGTTGGCACTGGCAACCTGTGCCAGTCTTGACCTGATTGAACAGGGTGATGAGCGACGAACTCACCTGCAGAGTCTGATTGAACGGTTCCGGCAGGAGGCCACTGTTTTGGGTTATGAGCTAATGCCCTCGCGAACGCCCGTTCAGCCGATTATGATCGGGGGTAACCGCGAGGCTCTGGCGTTGAGCCAGGCGCTTGAAGAGTGTGGGTTGCTAGTGACGGCTATCCGGCCGCCAACGGTACCTGAGGGAGAGGCGCGGTTGCGGGTTACGCTCAGTGCGGCTCATTCACACGACGACCTGGGTTGCTTGATGCAGGCGCTGTCGGATTGCCGGCATTTGTTGGATTACAAGGATGTCGCGTCATGAGTTTTCCACGAATGGCTGGACGCCTTGTCGTCGTTGGCGGATGGGGTGTTCGCGTGGAAATGCTGGAAGGTCTGTATGACTTCTGGCCGGGCACTGTTGAGTTGGTGTCTCTGAATGACAGTCTTATAGCACGCTGTGATTCGGTGGCTGACGTAGCCGATGAATTACTATCACGGTATCCCGAAACGTCCGTCTGGATGGGTTGGTCTATGGGTGCTCAGGTTGTTATGGAGGCAGCGAGTCGGCATACAGGAGCGGTTTCTGTGGCGATCACGCTCGCAGGTTTCCCGAAGTTTATTGCAGACGAACGCTGGCTTAACGGCATGTCGGCAGATGAGTTTGGTGTGTTCAGCCGGGGCCTGAACCGGGAGAGTGAGCGTTATTGGATTCACTTCATGCTGCTGATGATAAGCGGTGCGGCAGACGGCCGGGCTGAGCGCCAGCGCCTCAAAATCTGGCTCGATCAAGGGTCGCCAGTATCACCGGGCAATCTGATGAAAAGCCTGAACTGGCTGCAACAAACGGATCAGCGCTTGCTGTGGTCACAGGTTGAAGTTCCTGTTCTTCATATTACGGGGGCTTGCGATCAAGTAGTGGCAACCTGGGCTGGCGCTCTGGAAACCCCGCCCGCTACTATTGAAATTAGTATCCCCGGCATGGCCCATTGGCCTGGTGGCGTGTTTGCCGGCGATTGCCGCGCAGTGATCGAAACGTTTTTCCAGTCGTTGAGCGAGAAGTCATGAGTGCCCTGGGTGCGATTGACACTCGCCCTGCAAATAAAGCCGACATAGCTCGAGAGTTCGGTAATGCCCGGACGACCTATGACAGCGCTTCCCGGTTGCAGCGCCTGATGGGTAATGCGATGTTCGAGACGCTTCAGAGTCAGGCTGGCATGGCGGGCTGCGCTCTCGATCTTGGCTGTGGCACCGGCTGGTTTACCCGCAAGCTGGCTGGTCTTGGAAACTTTGTGTCCGTTACTGGTATGGATCTTTCGCCCGGCATGATAGAACACGCTGGCGCAAACACCCCGCATGACATCATCTGGACTGTTGCGGATGCTGAGGCGATTCCGTTGCCGGACCAGAGTTGTGATCTTATATTCAGTAACCTCATGATCCAGTGGTGTGCTGCTCCAGCACAAGTTCTGCGAGAGTGCCGGCGGGTGCTCAGGCCCGGAGGCAAGTTAGTGGTCTCAACGCTTCTCGATGGGACTCTCAGAGAGCTGGATCAGGCCTGGCGGCAGGCAGACCCCGGTCAGAATCATATAAACCGCTTTGAGTCTGAAGCGACGCTCCGGGAGGCTGTATCCAGAGAGTTACCGGGAGCTGAAATCGAAACAAAAACCCTGCGGTTACCCTATACCTCCCCACTCACGTTGGCAGCAGAACTCAAGCACCTGGGTGCGGGCTACAAAAATGCCAGCAGGCGCAGGTCGATGACGGCGCCAGGCCGGTTGCGCGCCATGTGCCGGCATTATCCCAGAGAGCCTGAGGGCGGCGTTGTGGCGAGCTATGAGGCCGCCTGGGTTTCCTGGTCGTGCCGTGATATCAACCATAAGACACAGACTGAAAAAGAGTGATCCAAGCAGGCATGTATGGCTAAAACAACGCTTTTTGTGACAGGCACAGATACAGCGGTTGGTAAGACCATGGTGTCTGCGGCAATTCTGGAAGCCGCCAAGGCAGCCGGCAAGCGCACGCTAGGCATGAAACCCATTGCTTCCGGTTGCGAAAGCACGCCAGAGGGGCTGCGCAATGGAGATGCCCTTATTCTTCAGCGAGCAGCCACTGAAATGCTTGCCTACGATCTTGTTAACCCTATTGCGCTGGCGCCGGCCATTGCACCGCATGTGGCAGCCGCGCAGGCCGGGCGAAACATCTCGGCGGGCCGTCTGGTGGGGTTCTGTCGTGGCATGCAAATGCGCCCTGCGGATCTTTTGCTGATTGAAGGTGCGGGCGGCTGGCGAGTTCCGCTGAATGACCGGGAAACCTACTCGGCGGTGCCCCGGGAGCTCGGTGTGCCGGTGGTTCTTGTGATTGCTCTCAGGCTCGGATGCATTAACCAGGCGCTGCTAACAGCGGAGGCTATTCGCAACGATGGATTGGTGCTGGCGGGGTGGGTAGCTAACCACGCGGAACCCGTGGCAATGAGCTGTGAGCAGGAAACACTGGATTATCTCATGGAGCATATCCAGGCTCCCTGTCTTGGTGTTGTACCCTGGATTGAAGGCGCCGAGCCGGAAACCCTGAGTGGCTATCTTGGCGTTGATGTGTTGTTTGAAAATTGAGCAATGATATGGCCTAATGGTGTCAATTAATGGTGCTATTTAATGGTCAGAGGAAGCTGCAGCCATGATCAATAATACGCTCGCAATTGGCATTCAAGGTATTCAGGACGGCATGTACGGCATGGAAAATGCCGCCCGTAGAATCGCCCGCGCAGGCGTTGACGGCCCTCAAGGCAGTGCCGAGAGTGGTAGCAGTCTGATTGAGCCCATAGTCGATCTGAAATTATACGGGCGTAGCGTGGAAGCATCTGCACAGGTGGTGAAAGCTGCTGATGAAACCCTTGGTACCCTTTTGGATATTATGGTCTGAGTTTTGATTACGTGAGCTCGCTTTCACCTCTCTCCCATCTGTCTCTCTACGCCACCGGAACCCGTTCGGGAGGTTTTCCCGCTAACGCTCCGTCTGATTTGCCCTCCAACTCTGTAGCCCCTTCTGTTCGCGAATCGCGTAGTACTGGAAATGCGAAAGGTGAGGTGCCTTCGGAAACCGGGAGCCAGGCCGTCCGCGCCACTGCGATGGCGCCAGCGGAACCGTCGGGCCAGGATCGCGCCGTTGCAGCACAGGCCATGCAGGTTATGCTACAGGCGCAGTCTGAGCTTGTCTCGGGGCAGACTTCCTCTGAGCCACAAGAACAATCGTCAGATAGCGACAGCGAAGATACCTCTGTCAGCTCTCGGGGAGGCGTCTCTGAAGACGCTTCCAGAACCGGACAGCAGGCCAGAACTACCTACCAGAATATCGCTGGCTTCGGGCCAGGCGCAACCTCGTCCGAGGTTGGGCTTTTACCGGTTTCGGCCTGACCGTACTGTCTGTCAGCCTGCTGATTAATCGGGCGAATGTCGTTAACACTCCCTGAACATCTGAAACCTTTGCACTGCGCGCGCAGGCAAGCCTCATGTGTCTGTTTCACGGGTTTCGATCGCCCCCGTGAAACGTGTGCCGGTCACTAATCTCTACATAAATTGTTTGCTCGCCTATTGACAATTCTGTGTCTCT
>JAGPVT010000115.1 GCA_018066865.1 Marinobacter sp.
CGCGCGCGGGATTTGATCTTGGTGCTCAAAAGAAGACCAAGTCGCCTTCCCAGTTTCTGCCTGGCAGGCATTGGTAAAAATGACAACGAATATAACGTAAAAACCAGCACCCAGGACGGCCATAAACGAACGTGCCACAGCGATGGTTTTTTGTTTTGGGGTGGTCCTGACATACATCACTGCCTGTTAAAAGATAAGCAACGAGCCTGCCACATTTCCGCCCGACACTGTACTTGCATTTGTAAACAAGCTCGTCCGATCACACACCAGGCCGCGCCAGCCCGAGATGGTCACGCAAGGTGCGCCCTTTGTATTCGGTACGGAAAAGGCCACGGCGCTGCAGTTCCGGCACCACTTGTTCAATAAAATCCTCAATACCGGAAGGCAAAGACGGCGGCATCAGATTGAAACCGTCGGCGCCGTCATTGTTGAACCAGTGCTCCATCTTATCGGCGATTTGCTCCGGCGTACCCACCATGGTGCAGTGGCCACCACCCGCTGCAAGCCGACCCAGCAACTGGCGCAAAGTGGGTTGCTCAGTCTCGATAATGCGCAATATGGTGCTGTAACGCCCCTGAGGTCCGCTAAACTCCTCCAGCGGAAGCAAGGGCGGCACCGGCGCGTCCAGATCCCAGCCCGAACAGTCCTGATCAATGAACGTGGCCAACTGGCGCAAAGACGCATCGGCGGGCAACAACTCATCCAGCTCTCGCTGCTTCGCCAGCGCCTCTGCTTCAGTAGCCGCTACGTAGGTGACCAAACCCGGCATGATCGGCACCGTAGCAGTGCGCCCGGCCGCTTCGACCCGCCGCTTTATATCACGGTAATAACTCTGCGCCGCCGGCAAATCGTAAGCCACAGCATAGATGGCCTCGGCGCACCTGGCCGCCAGTTCCCGGCCCTGCTCCGAGGCTCCAGCCTGAAACAGCACGGGATGCCCTTGCACTGGCCTGGGAACGTTCAGCGGGCCATCCACCCGAAAAAACTCTCCCTTGTGGTTAATGGGCCGCACTTTGGCCGGGTCGGCATAGTGGCCTTGGCGATCAAACATCAGGGCGTCATCGGCCCAGGAATCCCACAATCCCAGCACCGCCTGCACAAATTCGTCAGCGCGGCGATAGCGCTCGGCATGGCCCGGCATGGCTTCATAACCGTGGTTGCGTGCTTCCACATCGAACATCGAGGTGACCACATTCCAGCCAATACGCCCGCCGGAAATGTGATCCAGCGAGGCTACCAAACGGGCGGCGTGAAACGGGGTGTAAAACGTGCTGGAAACCGTGCTGATGAAGCCAATGTTTTCGGTGGCGCGGCTCATGGCGGCGATGGCGGTAAGCGGCTCCAGATACCACCAGCTTCCATCAGAGACATTACCCACCGCGCTGCTGTCGGCAAAAAATACCGCATCCAGTTTGCCGCGTTCGGCGGTTTGCGCCAGGCGCTCGTAATAGCGGATATCGCCCAACTGCTCCACCGCCGATTGCGGATGGCGCCAGGCAGCCCGATGATGGCCGCAGCCCATCAGGAACAGGTTGATGTGCATCATGCGCTGCCCAGACTGTGATGCGCCCATCAGTTTTTCACCAAACCGCCGTCGACCACCAGATTCTGCCCGGTGACCGAGCGTGCCCAGGGCGAGGCAAAAAACAGCGTGGCGTCAGCAAACTCCGCAGGGGTGGTTACCCGGCGCAACGGCGTACTGGCGGCAATGAAATCAAACACCGCCTCGGGCGTGGCGGCCGATGCGTCGGTGGTGCGCAGCAGGCCACCGGAAACCATATTTACGGTGATATTATCTGGCCCCAGGTCTTGCGACAGGGTGCGGGTGAGCGACAGCAAAGCCGCTTTTCCCGCGGTGTAATCGTGATAAGGCACCACCGGGTTCTGAAACAGATTCGTTCCCACATTCACAATGCGGCCAAAGCCGGCTTCGCGCATGCCATCCAGCGCTGCCTGGGTAGTGTTCAACGCACCGCCCACCACACCGGCAAACTGCTGGTTCAGATTTTCCCAGGTCAGCTGATCCGCATTTGGGCGGGCATCGCCGTTGAATGAAAAATCCGGCAGGGCGTTGTTGATCACCGTGGTCACCGGCGTTCCAAAATGCTGTCGTGCCTGGGCAAACATCGCCTGCACTGCCGCGCGATCGGTGACGTCAGCCTGAACCGCGAGCGCACGTACAGGTTCTTCGGTGGCCAGCCTGTGCGCCGCTTCGGCGCTGTTGCGGTAGTTGATCACCACGCTGGCGCCTTCGCGCAGAAACGCGCGCACCAAGTGTTCGCCCAAGCCGCGGGCAGCACCGGTTATCAAAACCAGCTGTTGATCAAGACGGACGGATTTGTACATAAACACCTCATAGCTGAGGCGAAGGTATGAAGTGACAGATGCGGCGCTGTACCTGGTGGACGCCTGCGGCTGACATCCCTTCGCCAGTGTGAACTGGATCAGGTTCAACGGGTGTTATCTCAGCCCTGCAAGCAGGACACCCCGTGTCGAATCAAAACCATAACACACCAGATGTGCGGTTATGTAGGCCAAGATACCTGCAATTGACAACTACTGGCAGACTTCCTACTCTGTCTACAATCCTGGGGGAGCCGGTTAACGGCTGAGATTCCGCATGCAATGCGGTAACCCTTCGAACCTGATCCGGGTAATGCCGGCGAAGGGAAGGAAAGCGCGCGCTTTAGGCACGCCTGTGTGTGTCTTCTTTCCTTCGCGACTGTCCCGGTGGTAAGCCACTTTTGACGATTACGTTATCCGCCTGCAGGGCAAGGAAGACAGCCGATGTTAAGCTCCTCTACCGCACTTGTGTGGCTGGTTTTATTCGCCGCTCTGTTCGCCATACCTGGCCTGATATACGCCCGCCGAAAACAGGACAAACTGGACGACTTTCTGGTCGCCCGCAACAGCCAGAGCAGCTCCGCCACTCTAATAACGCTGCTGGCCACCACTCTGGGAACCTGGATTCTGTTTGGCCCAGCGCAGGCCGCAACCTGGGGCGGCATCGGCGCTGTTACCGGTTACGCCCTGGGCGCACTGGCACCACGCCTGATTATGATTCCGTTGGGCAATCGCATTCGCACACTCATGCCCGAGGGCCATACCCTCACCGAATTTGTACTCGGCCGCTACGGCCGGGTGATGTACGGTTTCGTGCTGGTCATCATGATTTTCTACCTGTTTATCAGCCTGACGGCGGGCCTGACCGCCATCGCGAAAATGGTCTCCCTTCTGGCGCCGGTACCACTATGGCTTACCGCCAGTATTGTGATGGCGTCCACCCTGCTCTACACCCTTTACGGTGGGCTGCGTGTGACCATCTTTACCGACCGGGTGCAGATGCTGGTAATCCTGCCCTTTCTGGTTCTGCTGATCGCCTTCGGCTGGCAAGCTACCGGTGGTCTGGCCCCGGCACTGCAGGGATTGCAGGAAAAAGCGCCCCACCTGCTGGATCCGTTCGACATCAACGGTCTGAAATCCGGCCTCACCTTCTTTATCGCCGTGGTGCTGACCGGGCTGTTTTATCAGGGAACCTGGCAACGTATTTTTGCCGCGCGAGATAACAAGGTAATTCGCAACGGATTTATTATCAGCGGCCTGCTCAGCTTCCCCATTATTTTCACCATGGGATTGTTCGGGCTGGCTTTTGTGGGGCTGGGCTTGCCTGGGGACGGCTCGGTTGCGCTGTTCAGCGTGCTGCTGGCAGATGTACCACTGTGGTTTGCGATTGGCCTTTTGCCCTTCGGGCTGGCCCTGATTATGAGCAGCGCCGACTCCACCATCAGCGGACTGACCAGCATCATGGTGGTAGACCTGCGTCGGCTGCTGCCGAAACTGAATAACCAAAACCTGCTGTCGCTGTCGCGCTGGCTGATTGTGCTGCTATCGGTACCGGTGCTGTTCGTTGCTGCCCAGGGCTACAGCGTGCTCTACCTGTTTCTGCTGGCGGACTTGCTGTGTTGCGCCGCGGCCTTCCCGGTATTTTTTGGCTTCTACAACGCTCGCTATCAAAACTACAACGCCGCCCTTAGCACTTTGGCCGGCCTGGTCGCCGGGCTTTCAGTGTTTCCTGCGCCGGGTACTCCCACCACTTACCTGCTGGAGTCCTTCCTGCTGGCATCATTGGTTCCCATTGCCGTTTCGCTACTGCTCCTGTTGCTACCCAAAAGAAAACTCTTCGATTTTTCCATACTGGCCCAGCGCGTGCGTAATCTGGAGGGATAAAAACAACTGCGGTGCTTTTATACAAAACAACAAGCCCTTCCCGTTGCTCGTAATTGGGGCCATACTGATAATACTGCGTGGTCGGCATCGTAATCTCCTTTGATGCCAGCGCACGCATTAAACAGAGGTACATGTAATGAGCAAAGGACAAGACAAAAAAAAGGACACAAAAAAACAACCGCTTTTAACCGCAAAGGAAAAGAAAGCGGCCAAGAAATCAAAGAAAAATGAAACGAACGTACTAGGGAATTGAGAGAAGCACAGGAGCGCAAAAACGCCCCTCATGCAATTGCCTGGTGTTATTCAGGACGTTTCATTGCTGCACATTATTAACGAACTGAGCCCACACACTCCACGGATCTCAGGGGTTACCGGCATTGCAGTGTGAATTAACCGCAATACGGGAAGCATTGTCAAACAAAGATCCCTATGACAACGTAGATCGCGATTTAACGGATTGCTGCAGGAACGGCAAGCCGGATGTTCCTTTCACTTAGGCGGCATTTTTTACTATGCGCCGCCCTGAAAAGCGAGGAAATTGCGATGAATAACGACATCATTGAAGGTAACTGGAAACAGCTTAAAGGTAAGGTACGCGAGAATTGGGGCAAGTTAACAGACGACGATTTGGACGAAATCGCCGGCCGCCGCGACCACTTTATTGGCAAAGTCCAAGAGAAGTACGGCATGAAGAAAGATGAAGCTGAAAAAGAATGGGAAAAGCTTTCCAACTTCTAGATTCTCACAGCCGTCAAAGTAAAAAACCGGCGCCCGCAGTTATGCGGGCGCCGGTTTTTTTTCAGCTGCACTTCAACTGACTGAAGGAAGGTTGCCCCCCAGCATGTTTTCAACCACAGCAGCATTGTAGAAGGCCTCAACCGTCTGGATTTTGTCGTCCCGGACACGAAACCAAAGTGCAAGCCGCACATCACCGATCGGTTCAAAGTTGGTCCGGTAATCCAGGATGGCGAACACGTGCTCTCCGTCGACACCGAGTTGACGGACAATCAAATCTTTCTGGATAGCCGCCATACCGAATTGGTAGGACATCATGTCGTCCCGGCTGAGGAACCGCATATTCGGCCCCACGTATTCAAACCCCTCAGCAACCAGCAAGGTCTTTGCCTCATCAAAACGCTGAGCATGAATATCTGCAATGAACTGCGCCACAAGGTGTTTCGGCTGCATGAATAAACTCCACTTCTAATACAGGGATGATTTGAATGACCGCAGCGAAAAGAATGTCGCCGTGCCTGCAGTTGTTGACGCCTGCATATGCGCTGATAATAACCGTTTATAACCAATTCGGCACAAGTTACCGGCGTTCACTGATACGACGATAACTCACGCAAAAACACCAGGATGAATTCCAAACCTCGGGTACGTTACTGTGAGCACATTCCACCGAAGTAAAAAACATCAAACCAAGCCTGACCGCAAGGGCCTGCACCCGAGGAATCTGCACAAGCAGGGCTATGATCTCCCCTCGCTCGTGAAAAGTTACGCGCCACTGGCCCCACATTTGACAACAAACGCTCACGGCAACCTCTCCATCGCGTTCGCAGACCCACTGGCAGTAAAAGCCCTGAACGCTGCGCTATTGAAGCGATACTACAACATTAATGATTGGGATATTCCAGACGGTGCGCTTTGCCCACCCATCCCGGGCAGAGCCGACTATATCCATCACATAGCCGAGCTGCCTGGGCTTGGCGATTCTGCTACGAATCTGGCTAATACCGAGCCCAAAATCACCCTGCTCGATATAGGAACCGGGGCAAATGGAATATATCCGCTATTGGCCTGCCAAATATACGGTTGGCACTGTGTTGGCAGTGATATCAACACTCAATCGCTCGAGAACGTAGCCTCGATTATCGCCAACAATCCCACATTGAAAGGCCGTTTTACGCTGCGCACCCAACACGATAAAAATCGAATTTTTGACGGGATCATCCAGGCCGGAGAATTCTTTGATGTCAGCGTATGCAACCCACCCTTCCATGCTTCGCAAGATGAAGCACTGAAAGCCAACCAGCTTAAACTCATCAACCTTGCCCACAATCGCGGCGAGCAAAAACCGATGTCCAAGTCTCCCACTCTGAATTTTGGCGGCCTCGAAGCAGAGCTTTGGTGCAAGGGTGGCGAACGACTGTTCCTTAAAAAATTAATAAAAGAAAGCCAGATGTTTTCAACTCAATGCCGCTGGTTTACGAGCCTGGTTTCGAAAACCGAGAACGTGAAGCCTGCGAAAAAAATGATTCGCAAGCTTGGCGCGATTGATATTCGTGAGATAGAAATGAAGCACGGAAATAAGATCACGAGAATATTGGCATGGACATTTATCTGAATTTCGCTCTGGCGCTACAGATCACCAGCCTCGATCCTTGAGGCATTTTTTGCACAGGTAATCGTGTTACGCATGCACCGATTTCAGGGGACGGTTGCAGCGCGATTTTAACAAAACAGGAACTACTGGGCGTTGTTGGAGAGGAAAGCCGAAAGGTTAGCAATGTCGTCGTCGCTCAGGTTTCGAGCATTGGGAATCATCAGGCTGGAGTTCGGCCCGACTTTCTCGCCCGCGCGGTAGGTTTTCAGCCGCGACTGGATGTAGTCCGCATCTCGTCCAGCCAGGGAAGGAAAGCTGGCCATACCCTTGGCGGTCGGCCCATGGCACTGGGCACAGTTGCTGGCGTAGAGGCTCTTGCCAGCTGCCGTATCTGCCGCTTGAGCTTGGGTCAGGCCCAGAGTAAGAGCCATCGTAAACAGTAATGTTCGACTCATAGGGTGTCCTTCAGATTCCGATGGGTACGGCACTGCCTGAGGGCAGTGCCGTCAGGCAGGTCATTACTCAGCGGTAAAGCGCTGAATCTGGCCTTCATCAGTGGCGACGTAAAGCGCGCCATCCGGCCCCATCACCAGGCCACGAAAACGGGATGGACCCATCGATAGCGGCATTTCGGTAATGTCCCCAATGGTTGGCCCATCGGCCGCCAGGTCAATCACGTTGATACGCTGGCCTAACGGTGTACCACCGAAACCGATCCCCATAAAGCTGACCACCAGGCGGCCGTTCCAGTCACCCCACTGTTCACCTTCCAGAAAGGCGGCACTGCTGATGCCCTGGGAGTAGCCGTTGTTATTCCACAGCGGCTTCATGGCATCCGGGTACGTTTCAAGGTCGGTCATGGGCATGTAGGCCGAGCGCTCCTTCGGGTCCATTCCCTCGTTTTGGTTGGGCTGGTAACCGCAATAATCATCCGGGCAATCTCCCCGGCCTGCCATGTTCGGGCGCGGGTCCCAACCGCTGTTGCCACCTGGCACCAGGGCGTTTACTTCATCGGAATGCCAGGGGCCGTGTTCGGTGACGATCGGCTGGTGGCTTTCCGGGTGGAATGCGATGCCCTGAACGTTGCGGTGACCGTAGGTAAAGATGCGCGGGTCGAAACCCTCCGGTGTGGCATCGGCATTGCCGGGCGCAGCATCGCCATTACCATCAATGCGCAAGACCTTGGCACCCAGGTTGTCCCCAAACTGCGGCAGGCTGCTGTTGTGGTTGTCGCCGGTGGTTACGTACAGGAAGCCATCCTCCGGGCTGAAGCGAATGCGCCCCCCGTTGTGGGCGCCGGCGTCACCGAACGGATGATCCGTGGGTGCTTGTTTGTAAGGAATGTCTGTCACGATGTCGGTGCGATCAGACACCGTGGCCAAGTCACCGCCCACATTCAGTCGCAACACCCGATTGGAAGCGGGGTTATCGCCTACGCGATGCGCGGAATAGACGTAGATGGTACCGTTGTCCGCGAAATTCGGGTCCAGCGTGACGCCGTTCATGCCGGCCTGACCGGAGCAGAACAGATCGTCAGCGGTCAAGGCATAGCCTTCGGAGCCGCTCATACCCAGCAGGTTATTCACCGTGCCATCGGGCAACTGAACCGAGAGGCCTTTGCACTTTTCAGTGAAGAACATGGTGCCGTCGGGCAGGAAGGCCAAATCCCAAGGGCTTTCCAGCCCGTCTAAATAGACAGCCTGGCTTACCTCAGGCGCTTTGGCCTGTAGGGCCAACGGCAAACTCACCAGAACGACCGAGGCCGCCGCCACACTGAGTGAACGAAGGGATGATTTTTGACTCATGATGGTTGCCCTTTGCTTGTTGTTGTCGTTACATGTTGTTACGTCATGAGATGAGTGTAGATCCACTTTGAGAATGGTCAATTTTTAGTCAGCACGGAAGGGGCGAGCTTAGGGAGTGGCTGCTGCACCAGGGTAAGTCCAATCCAGTTTATTCTGCCTCCAAAGCTTCGACGACACTGCGATAAAGCACCTTGGCTGAAACGGGTTTGTGCAGTAGCGGAATCGAGAGGGCCTCAGCTTCTTGAATACGTTCCGGCGCTGTATCGCCAGTAATTAACAGGGCTGGTAGCGAAGGGTTCACCTGTTCTCGTAATGCGGTTACAACTTCAGCGCCGGTACGATGTTCACGCAGACGATAGTCACTGATAACGAGTTGTGGTGGTGCAGCTCTTGCTGAATCAAGTGCCGTTTCAATTGATTCTACGGCATCACAGTCAAATCCCCAGTCTAGCAATTGTTGCTGTGTACCAACGCGCACCGCCTCGTCATCATCGACCAGCAAGATACGAATGCCGGTTTTGCGAGCAGGGAGGTCTTTTTCAGAGGGGGCTGATTCGACTGCAGTGATATCGGCTAAAGGTAGCGCCAGTCGGAATATGCTACCGCGACCGGGGATAGAATCCAACAATAACGAATGCTCCAGAGCCTGCGCCAGCCCCGAGACGATAGAAAGCCCCAACCCCAGTCCTTTGCGTCGGTCGCGTTCCGGGTTGCCTAATTGCTTGAACTCACGGAAGACTTCCCGGTGTTGCGATGCTTCTATGCCGATACCGGTGTCGTACACCTCCAGCATGGCGGAATCACCACGCTTGCGACAGGCGACCAGTATACCGCCGTGTTCGGTATAGCGAACTGCGTTGGAAACCAGATTGCGCAAAATGATTTCGATTAAAGCGGGATCGGACATAGCGACCAATCCAGTTTCCGGTGAACGATAGCTAAGCTTCTTGCTATCAGCCTGCGGCATGAACTCGGCTTCAATCTTATTGAGTAGTGGCTGTAAACGAAATGCCCGTATGTCTGGTGTAATCGCCCCCGCCTCGATACGCGAAAAATCCATCAGGGTATGCAACATTTCACTGGTAGCGGAGCTTGCTGCATGGATGTGAGCGATAATATTCTGTTGTTTGGTATCGAGCCGGGTTTGCGACAGCACATTCAAAAACAGACCTTGCGCGTGAACCGGCTGTCGCAAGTCGTGGCTAACCGCGGCGAGAAAGCGCGATTTTTCCGTGTTGGCGAGATCAGCTTCATGTTGTGCGGCCTGAGCCTTTTCCATCTCTTCGCGCACTTTCATTTCAGTGATAAATAGCTTGCGGCGCTGCAATTCGGTCAGATAACTCGCCGCTCCGCCCATCAGATTGGAAAAGAAGATGTAGAAATCATGCACCGCCAGTGTTGTCAGCGGAAAATCGCCGCGCCAGACGGTGGTCAGATTGTATAACAGCACCAGCGTGATATCCACCCCCAGAGCATAGACAAAACGCGTACCGGCGAAGGTGTAGGTGAAAAAGGCCACTAAAATCAGCGACAGGTAGTAATAGTCCACTTTTTCCGGCGGCAGATACAAGCATAGAAGAATCATGCTGCCGCCTCCTGCCAGGCCGACCGATGCCAGCGGCAGGTAATTTATACGCTGAAATAACGGGTGAAACGACAAAGCTAATACCGATACCGGCACCATCAGTGCCGTCAGACGGATACCCCAGATTGTAGTAAGCACTTCCGGTTCAAATAGCCAAGGGTCAAACACTATTCCTTGTATCAGGTAGGAAGAGAAGGCGATGAAGGTCGCGAAACGGCCCTGCGACACCATGCGTGGAAAATCGTGCGACTGATAATTGCGCTCGGTTTCCGCATTGATAAAACGCAAAGTGAAGCGATACAGCTGTGTGTTCAATACACAATTCCCTGACGTCGTGCAGTAAACACCGCTTCAGTGCGGTTGGACACGCCGAAAAATGCAAAGATATCCTGCACATGCCGCCGCACGGTGTTATCTGAAAGCTGAAGCCGTTTGGCGATCATCTTATTGCTTAAACCCAGATTCAAGAGATCCAGCACCTCACACTGGCGCGGAGTCAAATAGGGCTGATCTGTTGTACCGGGTGGTGTAACTGATACTGGAGTCTCGTCGTTCAGAAGCCGACAAACGACATCAACTATGCGATCCCCCACCTCGGTTTTGGAAATAAACGCCACCGCGCCACGTGTCATGGCCAGTTGCTGGGTTGCTAAATCATCCTGTGAAGACAACATCACGATGCGAGCGTGTGGCCATTTGCGTTGAAGTATAGAAATGCCTTCCAGCCCATTGACTCCGGGGAGCTTGAGGTCCAGCACGATCACATCCGGTATAGCCTCAACTTGAATCGCCTCATCCAAAGAAGCTGCCGACACCGCATGTACTGATTCAATGCGGGACTCCAGCAACATGCGCAAGCCATCAAGCAGAATGGCATGGTCATCAATCAACAATATACAAGGTGTTTTCATAACGCGAATTATGACTGGCGCAAGCTAAGGAAACACTGATTTATTCCCCTTACCTTGCCGCTTTAGTAAATGGTAGCCCCTCCGTAGGAATAGCCAGAGACTGTCATGAATCAAACGAGCTTCGCCCAGGCAGAGTTTGCTGCCAAGAAAAAGACGACGCGCCGTGAGCGATTTCTGGCAGAAATGGAGCAGGCCGTGCTCTGGTCGAGGCTGCTGAAAGCCCTATCACCGCACTACTATCCTGATTCGCGCGGTAAACGGGGCCGCCCCCAATACCTTTAAAGCGCATGCTGCGGATGTACTTTGCGCAGCAGTGGTAAGCCTTGGCGGACGAAGCGCTGGAAGACGCAATCTATGACAGCCAGGCGCTGCGGAATTTTGGCCCTAAAAGGGCTCTTATAACCTGAAGACAGAACATTTAATGATTCTGGCTCTCGAATTGGCCAGAAATCTTGCTGAAATTTGAGTGAACTTCACTGCGCCAATGAATCACGAATTGATCAGTGCTTCCCTAGTTAACACAAGTAAAAATGCGGCAACTGGTCTATTTGTACCATATACGGTTCACATCGACTCCATTGATAATGAAAGAGAATTTTATCAACGGGGACGCGCATGCGTTGTCTTTAATTTCTTGCTGCTTTTTGCGGATCTGCCGAGAAGTCTCACAGCGAAATAGAGCAGTAGTTTAAGGAAAAAGCAGTTATGAATCGTTCGTTTAAAGTTGTCTGGAATGCCAGCCGTCAGGTATGGATGGTGGTGGGTGAACTCACCAAAGCCAAGGGGAAAAGCAAAAGCAGCTCATCAGCAGCAGGCACATTATCACGGCGTATCAGCACTGTGTTGTTGGGCACAGGGCTGGCCTTCAGCGCGGTACCGGCATGGGCTACAGATACCACCTGGATTGGCACGACGGGAGATTGGTTTAGCACCGCTAACTGGGATACCGGTAACCTCCCTATATTCGCGAACGACGTTGCTCTTATCGACAATGGCGGTACAGCTCAAGTGGGCTCAAGTACAGCGTCTGCAGCTACTCTCATTGTGGGCAATACTAATACTGGTTCACTCGCCATCAGCACTGGAGGTGTGGTCAATGATGCTTATGATGGGGTTATAGGCGGCCAGACAGGTAGTAATGGCACGGTCACTGTTGATGGTGGCAGTTGGACTAATGGCAACAATATTTTCGTGGGCTATAACGGCAGCGGCAGCCTTACCGTCAGAAATGGCGGTACTGTAGCTGCTGGGGGCGCACATATTTCTTATAATCCTAATTCTACCGGCACCCTCAATATCGGTGCTGCTCAAGGTCAAACGGCCGTAGCAGCCGGCAACCTGGATGTTCCCGCAGTTTATTTTGGTACTATCGCTACGGGCACGGGCAAGCTGGTGTTTAATCATACCAATACCAATTACACTTTCTCTCCTGATATTAACGGCGCAGGTTCGGTTGAGCTTTATTCCGGCACAACGATTTTCACTGGTGCCAACACCTACTCCGGCGGCACCACCATCAATGGCGGTACTTTGTATATTGGTGATGGCACCACCACCGGTAGTATCAGTGGTGACATCACCAATAACTCGGCACTGATATTCAATCGTAATGATGCGCTGACCTATGCTGGTGTGGTAAGTGGTGCGGGCTCACTCGGCCAGTCAGGAGCGGGCACCTTAACCCTGACCGGTACCAACACCTACACTGGCGGCACCAGCATCAATGCCGGTACCTTACAAATCGGTAATGGCTCCACCACCGGTAGCATCAGTGGTGATATCACCAATAATGCCGCATTGGCATTCAATCATTCAGATGATGTGACATACAGTAATGTGATTAGCGGCACTGGTTCACTCACCCAAGCAGGAGCCGGTACTTTAACTCTGACGAATGCCAACACCTACTCAGGTGCAACCACCATTAACGGTGGCACCTTAAAAGCCAATAACACCACAGGCAGTGCGACGGGTACTGGTACGGTTACCGTTAACTCTGGCGCTACATTAGGCGGTAGCGGCACCATTAGCGGCACAGTGACGGTTGGTGATGGCGCTACCCTTGCTGCCGGCAATTCCCCCGGCACCTTGACCGTGGGTGCTTTAACCCTCGATAACAGCTCAAACCTTGGTTTTGAACTGAATGCACCAAGCGGCACAGCAGGCACTGACAGCGACCTGATTGCCGTTAATGGTAACCTGACACTGGACGGTATTTTGAATATCACCGATTTAGGTGGCTTCGATTTCGGTGTGAATTCAGGTGACAGTGGTAGCTATCAACTATTTAGCTATAGCGGCGCCCTGACCGATAACACAGTAAGCTTCGGTAGCGGTGTATTAGCCGGGTATAACTACACTATCGATACCGCCACTGGCGGGAAAATATTCCTGACTGCTGATTATAACGGTCTGCAATTTTGGGATGGCAGCAACACCAGCGCCAACAGCAGTGTCGATGGCGGTAACGGTACATGGGATGCGTCAACAACCAACTGGACAGCACAAAATGGCGATACCAATCTGGCCTGGAATAATCTGACCGCAGTATTCCAAGGCACCGCTGGCACTGTCGAAGTCGATGGTACTCAGACCATTGCAGGATTGCAGTTTGCAACTGACGGTTATCAACTCACCGACAACGACAGTAATGGTGCCCTCAGCCTTGCGGCCAGTGGCGCTGAAATGCGGGTCGATACAGTTGTGGCTGCGACGGTGGGTGTAGCAATTACAGGTACTGGTAGTCTTACTAAGACAGGTGATGGCTCATTAGTCTTAACAGCCGCCAACACCTACACTGGCGGCACCAGCATCAATGCCGGTATCTTACAAATCGGCGATGGCGGCACCACGGGCAGTATCGGCGGTGATATCACTGACAATGGCGCGCTGGTATTCAATCGCTCTGATAGTTTGACCGTTGCCGGCAATATCAGTGGCACAGGCTCAGTTAGCCTGAATTCTGGCACCACCCTCTTTACCGGCGACTTGAGCGGCCATACCGGCACCATGACCGTGAGTGGCGGCACCTTATCCATTGCCGATGGTGAAACCTTAAGCTTGGGTGGCAACTACGCCCAGACCGCAGACGGCATTCTTAAAACCGGCGCCTCCAGCAACACCAGCTATGGCAAACTCACAGTGACTGGCACCGCCACTTTTTCCACCGACACCACCATTGATGTGGATGTCACTGAGATCAATACACTTGCTCACCGTGAAGTGCTGACGGGCGTAGTCAGCGCCGGCAATTTGGATGCCTCCACCTTCACCCTGACCGACAACTCCGCCCTATTTGACTTTAATGCTGTTATTAACGGCAATAACATTGACCTTGAAGTCTTCGACCCTAATGCGGCTGGGGTTACGGAAAGCGTGACCAGCACCGGCTTTACTACCGGCCTGGGCGCCGCCAAAGTACTGGATACCATTGTCTCCGGTGATACTGTTATCAGTGCCGATATGGACGAAGTGGTCACTGCCTTAGGTAAACTCGAAACCCAGCAACAAGTCAGTGATGCCGTCGCCGAATCCTTACCGCTTTTAGTCAGCGGCACCACCCAAATCGCCACCAACACCCTGCATGCCACCAACCGTGTGATTCAGGCCAGACAATCCTGGTTTAGCGGCTTGTCCTCCGGTAACGACTTTCTCGGCGACCGTCATATGTGGCTCAAACCGATTGGAAGCCGGATCGAACAAGACAACCGCAATGGCGTATCCGGCTATAAGGCCGACAGCTACGGCTTTATTGGCGGGCTTGATGGTGACCTCAATAACACCACCAAACTTGGCCTTGCCATCTCCTACATGAACAGCGATGTCGATGGTAAAGACACCTCATCCGGTAACAGCGCTGATATCGACGCCTATCAAGCTATCGTCTATGGCAGTCGCAGTTTTGCATCCCACCCTGATGTTGAACTCAACTGGCAGACTGATATCGGCATCAACAAGAACCAAGGCAGGCGCAATATCAGCTTTATGGATCGCGTCGCCAAAGCCGACTACGACAGCTACACCGCGCATGTCGGTACCGGTGCCGGAAAGCGTTTCCAACTGAGTGACGCAACGACTCTCATCCCCAGTATCCGAGCTGATTACGCCTACATCAAAGATGAAAGCTACACCGAAACCGGTGCCGGGGCGCTGAATCTGGATGTGGACAGCAATCACAGTGATGAACTGATTGTGATGGCGCAAGGTAATCTTGGCCATCAACTCAATGACAAAGCCACCATCAAGACGAACCTGGGACTGGGTTATGACCTGCTTAATGACGCCACCAGTCTTACCGCCAGTTACACCGGTGGTGGCACCGCCTTTACCACCCAAGGCATCGACCCCAGCCCGTGGCTGGCACGAGCCGGTATTGGCATGAACTTCCAGACCGGTGACACATCGGAAATCACAGCGCAGTATGACATCGAAGGCAGACAGGACTTCCTGAGCCAAACCGCTTCGATCAGGTTCAGGTGGGCGTTCTGATAGAAGGGAAATATGAATCGTTCGGAAGCGGCAGCGCCGTTTCCGAACTGCAAATCAATTGCAACGGTAATCCCCCCAATAAAAAGCGCTGCTTTAACAGGAATAAGGTACCCCACCCCATTTACGCTTGGTGGGGAGCGCCACAGTACCTCAACGCTTGCAGCATGCGCGCCCTAGCAATGGAGCCGAAGGCGCAATGAATAGGGCGTCGCCATGCCTATACTTGTATGGATAATTTCTGCCGTGCAGGGTTACTGCTTCCACTGATACATGATGAAATCGCTCGGCCCCGCGGTGTACCGGTCGTAAAAGGCGAGGGCAAGCACGAACATGGGCCATACCAACCGCGATACCTGCATCGGTGCGGGTGAGCAACCCTTCAAGCACGTGACTTGGGTCTAGTAGCCAGCTCTATACTTCATCTGCGATGGCATCACTCATGGGTACGCCATAGAACTCGGCGTAGCCGTCAAACAGGGCCCGCCATTCTGGCTTGTCACTCGCCACGACGAAGTTTGTTTGGAAGGTGCTCATAGTTCGCCTCAATTTCTCCAGGGGGCTACCCTAACTATAGAAGGTGTCTACTATTCATGGGTAACTCGGCTTTTGCACGCCGAGCGAAATCAAGAAAGTATGCTCCCCGACTTGAACCATCGGAACTTGCCTTCGCGCCAGGGAAGTCGGTACCTCCGCTAATATCAATCAGATCGATCGAGGTCCGATCGAGAAGGCGCACCACTTCTAAAGCATCGAAGGACGTGAATAGAGCTTGAGTGTTCGACCATAGTTATCGTTTTAACTGCTGACCTGCTCCCCTCTAGCTTGACCGCAGGGTCCGGCGAACTTGCATCACGCATTCCTGGGGCGCATCAACATCCTTGCGATTGCATATCTCCATATCGATTTATGGTCAATCACATCGTCTAGCTTCGACTTCAAGCAACTTGCGCGCCTCAGGGTCGACGACACCAAGGTTTTCGCCATCTGGATCATCGGCCAAAAGGTCACCGAGGATATCAGCGACTGGCGCGGCGTGCTGGCAGCCGGTGCGATTGGAGAGCTCGGTGAATAGCCAAGAATAAGTTATCTTTGCCCAAAGCTGCTGCTTGCCCGCTTCGCTAGAATGTTGAGATGCGTGCTGTAACGCAGCCTTATAATGTTTGCGCGCAGCCTCAAGATCTTGATCAGGACCTTCCGCGCCGTAAAGACTACCCTTAAAACGCTCCAAATCAGTGCGTTCAATTATGCCGACGGGGGCAACAGTTGCAATGACCTTGAGCGCATCTCCCTGACGCTGCTGTAGTTGCAATTCTTCAGCCAACAGGATTGTCTCTTTCTTAGAAAAGTAGGACGGCTGCTTGGTCCAATAGACGAAGCTATCCTCTACAAGGCGGTCGCGACGGCCGGCTTTGGCTTCGAGTATTGCAGCGATCTCGGCGTCGTTCTGGCGCGCCTGAAGGACGAAGATCTCTGATCTAAGATCTTGAAGCTCGACCAGCCTATCTTGGGCCATAGTTAACGTGGCAGTATCAAGTCGCTGAAGCTTTAGCCAGACTCCATCGTAGAAACCCCACAAAGCCGCGACCAGGGCCGCTGGAATACCAATGAAAGTGATGAATTCACCAGGGGTAGTCGGTCTATACCACAATTTTTTGGGCTTCGGTGCATCGATCTCGGACTGTAATCGGTCGATGCGCTTCGACATTTCATCAAGCCGGGCGCTCATCTGACGTTTGTTTTCTTCAGACATATTCTGCCACCAAAACGATCAAGGATCCTTGGTTTCGAGCAAACCAAATGTTCGTCGCCAAACGAAATCCGCTGCCCATGGTTTTCTCAATCATGGCACGTATCCATCACGATCCGAGAAGTCGCCGAACGCCGCGCTCTGCGGTAATT
>JAGPVT010000116.1 GCA_018066865.1 Marinobacter sp.
GGCTCGGTGGATGGCAGTGTGCGCTTTTACGGCCTTACCCCGACCAACATGCAGCTGGAAGGCCTGGATAAACACCTTCGACTGATTGAAAGCTATAAGAAGCTTCATGCTGCACGGGCTGCCAAGGCTTAACCTGAAAAACCCGGACAAGACAGCGCCGGGAAGGAATTGGGGCAGATTTCAAATCCGTTCCAATTCCTTCCCGGCTTTCATGATTCAGAAGGGCTTGTAAGGCAGGTATTTACCATCCAGAGTAATCACGGCACGTGAGCCACCATCTGGGTCCGGCACTTTCTTGATGTCGATTTTGAAATTGATTGCGCTGATGATTCCATCGCCAAACTGTTCATGTACCAACGCCTTCAGGGTGGTTCCATAAACCTGCATGATTTCGTAGAAGCGGTAGATGGTGGGATCTGTCGGCATATTATTTTCGACGCTGCCACGCAAGGGAATACTCTGCAGTAACGCGATTCCGTCGTCGTCAAGGCCGAGCTTGTCGCCAACCATTTGTGCGGCGCTGGCCGGCAATGCATGCTGTCCTAGAAGAGCTGCGGTGACGAACACATCACTAAGACCGGTTCCTTCTGCAATCTGCTCGAAAGACAGATTTTTTTCAGCTTTGGCCGCGATGATGATGTCGGTCAGCTCCTGACGTGCATAGTTGCTGGTTTGAGACTGAATCATGGTATTACCTCTGAATGGTTATGATTGAGTGAACATCAGATAAAAATTGGTTGTTTCTTGGCGCTGCCATAATTGTCGAAGTGGTTGCAACTTCAAGCCTGAAGGCCAGCCTGCATTAAGCACCCGATCCGCTAAACGGGACGATGCGAACCAGCGTCGGATCATCGGCGTGCTCCAGCAGCATCTTGCGCACACGCGCCTGCCAGAGACGCGCAAATTCGACCTGTTGTTCGGGCGTCTCGCGGTTCTGTATGACCGCCTGCATGCGTTCGCGCTGGGAAGCATCCGGGGGTATCCGGCTGGCATCGAATATCACTCCTACGGCAGCACCGGAGTCGAGGCGCTCGAAACGCACAGCACCGTCATTCTCGTCACTATTCCTGGCGAAGCTGAGCAACCCGTTACGTGCGAAACGGTCACCAATTCCCTTAAAGCCACCCAGGGCTGTAGCGCCGGTAAGCAAGGTTATCACCTGGGCGACAACGCCAATGGTGCCCTCTGTTTCGGGCGACGGCATGTGCACTGCAATACCACCACGCTCGGGCAATGAGTCCGGGTAAAGTACATTCAATGCGGCTCGAACAGACAGGTAAGCCCCAGCCACAGTCGGGCAAGAATGCCCGGCCAGCCTTACCGCATCGGCATAGCAATACTCTATTACGCCACCTTCCGCCGCACCCAACAGATCCGCCAGCGGATCATGCATCGAAATCACGGGTGCGTCATCAAAGAAACCGGGAAATGTCATAACAGCTTCCTGCAAACAGGTTGTTGGTTCCGCTTGCTCAGGCCTGAATCATCGCCAAAGCCATTCTCCACTGCTCTTTCCACATTGTTCGACTTTTGGGGGCGCGATTTCTTCTCCAAGCGATTTCTTCTCCAAGAGAGTGCACCCAATGTTTTACATCCGAAGCTGAAGTCCTGAATTCAGACTGAAAACGCCCGAGCCCAGGCACGCTCTATAGCTTCAAACAAGCTGTCGGTCGCCAGCGCCAACAAGCCAATCAGTATAGCCCCTTGTAACACGTAGGCGGTATTGCCGTTAATCAGCCCCGCAAGGGGGAGCTCAACCTTCAACAAAACTTAACAGCACGTAAAAACCGTCTCTGTTGTAAATCAGGTTGTCGGTGCCGGGTTGCACCCATGAAAAAAACGGCGTTGCCGGTATACTCAGGGTAAAGGTCAATTTCACCAGCTTTGATCGCGCTGCCCACAATACTGGTACTGCCAAGCTGTAGCCGGTTTTTCACCGGAATGCCGCCGGTCTCCAGGCGCTAAAGAATCATCTGGCCGAGGACTCCGCCCTCCGTGTCGATTTTCGAAGATACCACCACCGGCTCCTGCGCCGATACCATGCCGGCTACAAAGGGCAACCCAGAGTTCAGTGAGTTCGAAGGCATCATCATATCGTACGGAAAAAAGTCCAAATGGCTCTCGCACACCGAGTCCATTGCAGACGTATCCTCAGCCCTGAATCGCTTCCAAAGCCACTCTCAGGTTCGCCACCGTTCTATCCACATTGTTCAGCTTTTCCAGTCCAAACAGCCCCATGCGGAACGTGCGGAAGCCCTCCGGTTCACCACACATCAGCGGCACACCAGCTGCCGTCTGCAGGCCCTGTTCACGGAACAGGCTGGTGTTGTGAATATTGATGTCATCAGTATGCAAAACTACCACGCTGGGCGACTCAAAGCCGGGAGCTGCGACGCTTTTAAAACTAGCACCGTAAAACAGTTCGCGCACCCGGTTGCCAAGTTCCATCTGGCGCTGACAGAGCAGTTCCGGGCCGGTTTCCAGGGTTTCCAGCATGGCGTCACGAAGTATGACCAAAGTGTCGGTAGGCATGGTGGCATGGTATGCGTGGCTACCGGAATCATAGGCCTGCATGATCTGCGACCATTTGCGCAAATCTGCCGCGAAGCTGCTGCTGGTGGTTTCTTCCATGCGTGCGATGGCCCGTTCACTCAATGTAATCAGAGCGGCGCAAGGTGAAGCGCTCCAGCCTTTCTGAGGCGCGGTGATAAGGACGTCCACGCCGCAGGCTTTGGTATCAACCCATAATGCACCGGAGGCTACGCAGTCCAGCACAAACAGGCCATTGACGTCCTTTACGGCTTCGCCAATGATTTTCAAGTAGTCGTCTGGCAACACAATACCGGCAGCGGTTTCCACGTGGGGAACAAACACAACGGCAGGCTTTTCGGCCCGGATGCGCTCCGCGACCTCTTTGGCTGGAACCGGTGCGTAAGCTGCCTGAGGCGAATCGTCCAGAGCCTTGGCCTGAAGTACGGTTATTTTGTCGGTGATTCGACCTGCTTCCAGTATCTGCGACCAGCGATAGCTGAACCAGCCGTTGCGAACCACAAGGCACTGTTCGCCATTGGCAAACTGACGAGCGACAGCCTCCATACCAAAACTGCCACCACCGGGAACAATAACGGCGCTCTGCGCGTTATAAACCTGCCTCAGGGTGGAAGAAATATCCCGCATTACTTGCTGAAAGGGGGCAGACATGTGGTTGAGCGAGCGATCATTGAATACCACGGAATATTCCAGCAACCCACCGGGGTCGACGGACGGAAACAGTTTGGACATGGTAGGTAACTCCCTGCCTGATACAGTCTGTGGATGAATCGTCTATGGTGTCAGTCTAACAAATCTGGCGTTATGCGCTTTATTTCTCACGTTTTCCGCACACCCACTTGTGGACCCCGGCAAAAGCTTATAAATTGATCAAAGTGGCCAAGTTACCGCTTTTCCTTTAATTAATCAGAAACGACGCATCAGGTGAGCCTGTGAGAATGCTTTTCTCAGAGACCATTCCTTTCTACCGTTTCAGTGTCCGCCAACAGGCAGGCACTGCTGGTATGTTGTCCGCCTTTCTCTTTTCTCGCTGAATCCGCTTTTAAACCGCCGGATTCGGCGTCTGAATTCTGAAATTCCGAGTTATTAATTTATTTTCTGGAGATTGCTATGGCTGATATGCCGGAAGTATTGATTGCTGAAGAAGATTTCAACCGTTTGACAACCCTGATCGAAAAGCAGGGTGATTCCGATGTTGCGGACGGCCTGGATGATGAGCTGAGCCGGGCAACACTTGTTCCGCTCGCGGAAATGCCTGACCACGTGGTAACGATGAATTCAAAGGTTCGCTTCCAGAATGAGGATAGCGGCCAGGAACAGGAATTGACCCTGGTATACCCCCATGAGGTGGGTACCGGGGAAGGAAAGATTTCTATTCTTGCACCTGCGGGCTCTGCTCTACTCGGGCTTGCGGTGGGCGATTCCATCGAGTGGCCAATCCGTGGCCGCAACAATATCCATCTCAAGATCATTACCGTCACCCGGCAGGGTTGACCTTCGAGTGCCGGTTACGGGACTGGCCTTTCTTTAGAGGCCGTCCCGTCAGCTCTTCTTTCTGATCAACCGGAACTGCTCAATGGTTTCTCTGAGCGTTTCAGCCATCACAAGCAAGTCTCCCGCTATATCTGCCGTTTCCTGCGCATCCGTTGATGCCTGCTCTGCGGAGCGACTGATCTCAATAACATTCTGATTAATGGCCTCCGACACATCACTCTGCTCATTTGCTGCGCTTTCCATCTCCTGGTTGAGAGAGGTGATTTCACGCACAGCCGAAGCAATGCTCTGTAGCTCGGACTCTACTTTCAGAATGGCCTCGACCTGATGCCCCGTCATGTCTGAGGCATGGTGCATGATAGCCACACAATCAACCACTTCGCTTTTGAGCCCGTTAATTGTCTTGCGGATGTCTTCAGTAGAAACCTGCGTGCGCGCTGCCAGTGCACGAACTTCGTCCGCAACCACCGAGAAGCCACGCCCTTGTTCTCCTGCCCTGGCGGCCTCTATGGCTGCATTCAGCGCCAGCAGGTTCGTCTGATCAGCAATATTGGAGATTTCTTCCAGCATGCTCGCCATCTGGCTGGTACGCTGGTTAAGATCCTCGATTCGTCTGGCGCCGCCCTGCACTTCCGTATTCAGAGCTTCGATACCTTCCACCGCATTGCGTGCCAGGCGCTCACCGCTATTGGCTGATTCCGCCGTTTCTGCAGATTTGCGGGTGGTATGATTGGCGTTTTCCCGCACCTGAACAGCCGATGCGGCCATTTCTGTTGTTGCGCTGGCCACCTGATCCGTATTGTCCTTCTGTGCCATCACTTCACGGCCGGTGGTTTCAGCTTTTGCTGCGATACTCCGGGCTGCCTGTTCAACCTGGGCCGCGTTATCCATCACCGTGTGCATGCTTTTGCGGATTTTCGCCATCATGCGATTGAAGGCCAGTGATACCGAGCCAATCTCATCGTTGCGGGAAACATCCAGCTCAATCGTCAGGTCGGAGTTTCCGGATATCTCATCCATTCGAACCTGGAGCCGACGTAGCCGGGAGAACACCAACCGGCCCAAGGCAAGCGCGGTCAGGAAAAATACCACAATAAAAATAACAACCTGAATACCACCACTGGCCAGCAACTGCTGGTGCAGGCGATCGTCACTCTCCGCAAGGGAGTAATCCACCCGAATCGCACCCAACACATCACCTTCCTGTGCCTGATGACAACCCAGGCAATTAACGCCTTGATAATCCTCCCGCGCAATAACCGGCTCGATCAGCGTGTAGATGCGACCATCATCGTTGCTTGAATAGCGCTCGATCCGTTCACCCGCCAGGGCTTGCTTATCCGCTGGATCACGCCTCTGTTCCGCTTTAGTACCGCCGCCAAACATCCGGTTCAGTTGATCACTCCGGATCACCCTTACGTCCAGCACATCCTCCGGAGCCATTACCTTGTCCCGCAGCACCTCGCGATTGCTGATCGTGCCGGTCACCATCATGGTATTCAGGCCGTCAAAATACGACTTGGCCAAGCCATCGACGTATTTGTGACTGAACTCCTCCATGTGATCACGCTGGGCACTCGCGCTGTAAAGCACGGTAAATACCAGAATGAGTGAAAACCCGGCTGCCAAGGCGGCGAGTAAAAGAAAGCGGATGGAATAGTGTTTTTTCATAATAAACCGGGGTTCCTTAGGGCTTCCCTGTTAATGACGGCAAAGCGGCGGGTAACTTTACCTATCTGCGTCAATTTTTTTACTGATGCAGATCAGAATGACGTATTTCCCTCACGTGGCCCGAAATGTGCTTCTTAACGTTCTAACGGGCATTTTTCTGGCACGCCTGCTGCGAGCCAATGGAGGACTACACACCATGTCACTGCTGACATCCCTGATTCAGGCGAGCACTCGCTTCCAGCAGACTCTGGAAAAGCGACCGGCAACGGGAGCCGAGGAACAAAAAGCCAAAGGTGCTGGCAGTGCAGAGGCATTGCAACCCACAGGACCCGGCGATGATCGCTTCACACCATCGGGAGATGCTTTGGGTGATACAGGCCGACTGAAATCACAGAAATTACCACTGGCAGATTACAAGCAAACGGTAGGGCAGGATCTTGCCTTTATCAGAGAAACGCTGCGGCACAAACTTGCCGAATACAACCTGAACCCGGCCTCGGCAATAAGCGTCAATAAAAACGATAGCGGGAAGGTTGAAGTGGGCGGCAATCTGGCGGAAGAAACCCGCATCCGCATAGAGAATGATCTGAATGTGAACAAAAACTTTACGGATGCCTTCAACCGGCTGAGCGTCAACGAACCGACATTGCATTTCATGGACAATGCCCTGAAGCTCAACCAGGCCTACGGCGTTAATAATTCACTGCTGGATACACTGATCAGTGAAAACCAGCAGTTTAATGGCCTGCAGGATCTCGTTCATCGCTACGACACCCTGCGCCGTTCAGTCCCAACTGACCCGTTCGAAGCTGCGGCGAACCGGGGAGCCTACGCTTTCAGCCTGAATACCCGGGCCTGAACGTTACGCCTCAAACGGTGCCGGGTCGCCTTTGCCAACTCGGGTAACCTCCGGCACGTCGCCAGTAAAGTTCACCACCGTGGTGGGCTCCATACCGCAGAAACCACCATCAATGATCAGATCCAGCTCGTGCTCCAGCGTATCCCGGATATCATAGGGACCTGTCATTGGGTCGGACTCGCCCGGCAAGATCAACGTACTGCTCATAATGGGCTCACCAAGCTCAGCCAACAGCGCCTGAACAATCGCATTATCCGGCACCCGCACGCCAATAGTACGCCGCTTGGGATGCTGTAACCGCCGAGGCACTTCGGTGGTCGCATCAAGGATGAACGTATATGGCCCCGGCGTGAAGGTTTTCAGCAGCCGGTATTGAGTGTTATCCACCTTTGCATAGGTCCCGATATCCGAGAGATCCCGACACACCAGCGTAAAGTTATGCTTGTCATCCAGCTTGCGAATCCGCTTGATCTTGTCCGCAGCCGGCTTGTCACCCAAATGGCAACCAAGGGCATAGCCCGAGTCAGTGGGATATACGACCACACCACCACTGCGAAGAATCTCAACAGCCTGCTTGATCAACCGCTTTTGCGGGTTTTCTGGATGAATCTGAAAAAACTGGCTCATGAATGCCCTCCGCTCTGATTTTGAGCGCCTGAAGTCGCTAACTGAGAATCTGCCTTGGAACCGCCCATACAATCCGGCGAAGTGGGCGCAACTTGCCCAGAGGCCTCCCATTCCTGTGGAGAGTATAGATGCAACGCTAGCGCATGCACGCCACCGGCCATCTCCAGTTCTTCGGAAAGCAGCTTATAAACAGCCTGATGCCGCTTAACTTTCATCTGCCCGGCAAACGCCGGCGACACCATCGTCACCTTGAAGTGCGTTTCCGAGTTTGGCGGCACACTGTGCTTATGGCTTTCGTTCTCCACCTGAAGAATACTGGCGTCAAACGCCTCGTTCAGCTTGGCTTCAATTGCATTCTGCATTTTCATAACCTGTTAACTCCCACAATTCGCTCTATATGCAGTGGCGATACCTCGGAGCGCGAAGTGGGTGTGGGGCTGGCCTTTCCAAAACTGTGTGTTGCCAGGGATGGCAACACCAAGCCCCCACGGGCGGGTCCACGGCGTGTTTTGGAAAGGCCAGCCCCACACCCACTAACTCCAAAGCGACAGTCTACTACAGAAGGCGCGCACCCCGAACCTTGACACCCAACGACCAAACAGCCACATTCCCCTCCCACTCAACTCCGGACAAAACCGTACCCAAACCATGCTCCTGTACATCGCCGAAAAACCCAGCCTCGGCAGAGCAATAGCCGCCGCCCTCCCCGGCCCCTATCAAAAAGGCCAAGGTTGGATCCGCTGCGGCCAGGGCAGTGAGACCGCTACCGTAAGCTGGTGCATAGGCCACTTGCTGGAGCCAGCCGAACCCGCCAGCTACAACCCGGCCTGGAAAACATGGCGCCAGCACGACCTCCCCATGTTCCCGGACGAATGGCAGGTTACCCCCAAAGATAGCGTACGCCAGCAACTCAACGTTCTGGAGTCCCTGATCAGGCAGGCAGACACCATCGTTCACGCCGGAGACCCGGACAGAGAAGGTCAGTTGCTGGTTGACGAAGTAATACGCTATTTCGGCAGCAAGGCGCCGGTAAAGCGAGTGCTCATCAACGACCTGACTCCGGCGGCGATTGCCAAAGCCCTGCAGCAACCCAGAGACAACCTGGAATTTCGCCGGCTTTCACATTCCGCGCTCGCCCGACAGCGAGCCGACTGGCTCTATGGCATCAACCTCACCCGCTTTTACACCCTGAGCTATCAACAACAAGGGCAGAAGGGTGTGTATTCCGTCGGTCGCGTTCAAACACCGGTGCTCGGGCTGGTCGTTGAGCGGGACAACACCATCGAGAACTTCGAGCCCAAGCCCTACTACCGTATAGAAGCCCGCTTCAAGGCACAGGAAGAAGAAGCAGACCAGCAGTCTTTCATTGCGCGATGGCTTCCTGACGAACAGTTTCAGGATTATCTGGACGAAGAAAACCGCCTTCTGGATCGCGCAACCGCCGAGCAGATTGCCGCGAGCGTTCATAGTCGGCCAGGTTCTGTAGTGGAATCCCGCTTCCGCGACAGGCCCGAGGCCCCGCCTTTACCGTTTTCATTGTCCGCCTTGCAGATCGAAGCTGGCCGCCTGTTTCGCATGGGGGCAAAAGACGTACTGGACACTGCGCAGAATCTTTACGAACGCCACCAACTGATCACCTACCCCCGTTCTGACTCCCGGTATCTGCCTGAAGGCCATTTTGCCCAGCGCGAGCAGGTCACCGGTGCAATTGCCCGGGTCTTGCCAGAGCTTGCAGAGGCTTGCGGAAAAGCTGATTTCAGCCGTAGAACGGCTGCGTGGAACGACAAAAAGGTTGATGCTCACCACGCCATTATTCCCACCAGCCGCACGGCACCTAATGGCAAGCTCACTGACGCCGAACAGAAAATCTACGGTCTTGTCAGCCGCTATTACCTGATGCAGTTTTCGGCAGACGCTGTGCATCGCGAAGGCCGGCTTACTATTCGGGTAACAGAGCACAGATTCCGCGCCACAGAAACCGCCGTGCTGGAGCCAGGCTGGAAAACGCTGGAGCTGAAACTCCGGGACAGCAACAAAGAGATAGAAAAGCCGCCATTGCCGCGCCTGGACAAGGGCGAACCGGTATTCTGCGAAGGCAGCACCGTAAACGAGCGCAAAACCCAACCTCCCCTGCACTTCACCGACGCCACCCTGCTATCGGCGATGACGAATATTGCACGATTTGTAACCGATACAGAGCTGCGAAAAACCCTGCGGAATACAGACGGTCTTGGCACAGAAGCCACGCGTGCGAACATTATCGACACGCTGTTCAAACGGGACTACCTGTATCGGGACAGCCGCCACATCCGAGCGACCGATAAAGGTAAAGCGCTGATCAGTGCGCTGCCGGAGTCTGTCAGCAAGCCAGACAGAACGGCAGTTTGGGAAGCAACGCTGGAGAGTATTCGCAGGGGCGAGGACGACCCCCGGAAATTCCTCGAAACTCTCAAGGCGGAAATTCGCCGGTTCATTGGCCCAGCTGCCGATGCGCCTGGTATCGGGCCGCAAAGCAACGCCCCGAATTGCCCGAAATGTCGCGCTCCGATGACAGACAGAGATGGCAAGTTTGGCCGCTTTTTCGCCTGCACCCGTTATCCCGACTGTCGTGGAACACGCCCCATTGAGAATGCCGCTCCAGAGGACGGCACTGAACAAAAACCCATTCCCTGCCCACACTGTTTTTCGCCTCTGGTCCGGCGAAAAGGCAAAAAAGGCTGGTTCTGGGGCTGCAGTAATTTTCCTGCCTGCCGACAAACATTGGATGACGACAACGGTAAGCCAGCAACCCGTTTACGCAAGTCTACATAACGAAACGGAATGCCGGGCAGCATTTTGTGATAATTGGCTGATATGGCAGGGAATCCCCTTTCACCCACCGTGAAACAGGGCCACACCCACACTACTTACTCCAGGAGAGGCGCAATGCGCATCGCTCTGCTTGAAGACCAACAAGAACAGGCGCAGCACATCCAGTCCATTCTGTCTGAACGTGGCCATCACTGCGACAGTTTCCCCACTGGCCAGAGTTTCCTCAGCGCGGCACTGCACCGCAGCTATGACTTGATGATTCTTGATTGGCAGATTCCGGATATGACCGGCATTGATGTGCTGAAAAGCGTCAGAGCACAGATCAATTGGCCCATTCCCGTGGTATTTCTCACCCAACGCGACAGCGAATCCGACATTGTCGAGGCCCTGGACGCGGGCGCAGACGACTTTCTCGCGAAACCTGCGCGAGCGGCAGAACTGGTAGCGCGCATCAACGCTCTGGCGCGCCGCGCAAACCCGGATAACGAAAAAGAAGTCCTTATATACGGCCCTTTCAAGATCAATACCCAGCACAGAACCATTGCCCTCCACGGTGAAGCGCTCACCTTGACCGACAAAGACTTCGATCTGACCCTGTTCCTGTTCCAGAACCAGGGTCGCCTGCTAACCCGTGAAGTACTTCTGGAACGAGTCTGGGGGCTTACCCGGGATATCAACACCCGAACCGTAGACACGCACATGAGCCGCCTGCGACGCAGATTGGGCCTGAACCCGGAAAACGGCTTCCGCATCAAAACGATCTACCAGCGCGGTTATCGTCTTGAGGCCATGCAAGCCACATCCACAAGCGACGAAGTGGTGGAAATCCAGGCAGCAGACCAGGAAACGCAAACATCAGATGACTGAACACCGCACAGCGTTTGTCACCAAAGCATTCCTGTTGCTGGTTCTCCTGGCACTCGGGATGCCTGTGTGTGCGGAACTTTCCATTACCCGCGGCTCGGCGACAACGGTTGCAAGCTCCACCCGCGATGCAGCGCCAGAGTGGATCTATACCTTTAAACCCGGTGAGAGTTTTTCGGAAATCGCCAGCGAACTTCTGGCTAAAAACGTCAGCGCCGGACGGCTGCTCCAATATAACTCTATCGACAACTCCGCCACGCTTGGAGAAGGCGATCGTATTCGCATTCCTTTGTCCTGGCTTAAGAGGCAGCCCGACCCCGCACGCGCGACCTCGGTGTCTGGCAACGTCCAATTGATATCCGGCATTGATGGCCGCAAAAAAACCCTGACCAAAGACACTCTGGTGCGAGTGGGTGATGAAGTGCTTTCCGCTGAAGGAGCCGCAACAATCACCCTGGCCGATGGATCAGAAGTGCGGCTCTCCCCGAACTCCCGGCTGATCTTCAACCGCCTGACGCAGTACGGCAAGTCAGGAATGATAGACACGCGGTTAAGACTTAACCGGGGAGAAGTGCACACCCGGGTGAAGCCCGTCATTGAAGGGGGCGCCCGTTTTGAAATTGAAACCCCATCTGCCGTTGCAGCCGTTCGCGGTACCGCATTCTCACTGCAAACCGGGCCAGAGGGCACCAGTTTGCAGGTTACCGAAGGTGTGGTTGATTTCGGCGCGCCGAACCGGACTCAGCGAATTCCTGCCGGCTACAGCGCAACAGTTGCCAGTAACAGCACTAGCGAGCTGAGCATCCGCAGGATGCCACCCGCACCGGAAATCAACCCACTCCCCCCGGTACTTACCCAACTGCCGGCAGAGATGACCTGGAAGCGAGAACCTGCGACCAACTATCGGCTGGATATCTTCGAAACAGAGAGCGGGCGCTGGGTTGAAAGCCGTGAAATCAACGACAGCCGCTTCGACATCAGCCGCCTGGACAATGGCCAGTATGAGATTCATCTCGCGGCGTTTGACGCGCAAGGAATGGCAGGAATGCCTGGCATACTGCCGATAGAGGTTGATTTGCAGGCCCGTACCGCCAACCTGCTGGAACCAGAAAACGAAGGCAGCGTGAATGACGATATGCCGGAGTTCCGCTGGACTCTGAATGGAGAGAACGAAGTGGCCCGGGTAGAAATTGCCGAAGACGAAGCCTTCGGCAATCTGGTTGCGACCAGTGAATGGGCGCCGGGCACAACCGCCCTGCCTTCCCGCCCACTGAGCCCTGGCCAGTATTACTGGCGCGTAGTGACAGAAGCTGGCGGAAATTCAGTGGCAACAACGCAGCCACGCAAACTGATCGTAAACGGCACGCTACCGCCGGTGCGCATCATTAGCATCAATTACGTCAACAGCCAGGTTCGTGTGTTCTGGGAGAAGGTTGATACAGCCACCAATTACCGGATGCAGCTGGCGGAAGAACCCGGCTTCAACAACATCATAAAGGAAGCTACACTGCCAGATACCACAGCGGCCTTGCGTCTTATTCCCGGAAGGCGGTATTTTGTGCGCCTGAAAGCGCTTTCTGACAGCCTGTTGCAAAGCCGCTGGGGACCAGGGAGGGAGTTGTACCTGGAATAACACTTTGATCGATCAGCACCTACAGCAGGACTCATGACCCGGGATTGGCTGCCAATTAAAACGACTCCGTGGACGCTCGGCCTTACACTCCTGTTGATGTTCCTGCTGGCAGAGACGACGGCGCTACCACAACGGATTGATTACTGGTTTCTCGATTCCGCCATGCTCGCCAGCCCAGCCGTCGCATCCCGCGACGTAGCGATCGTCGCTATTGATGATCTTAGTCTGGCTCAGCAAGGCCGCTGGCCTTGGCCACGAAGAACCCACGCCGCCCTTATCCGTAAACTGCACGAGGCCGGTGCCGAAACCATCGTATTCGACGTTCTGTTTACCGAACCCTCTCCGGATGATGCTGTGCTTGAACATGCCATGCAGGCCTATGGCAAGGTTGTTCTGCCAGTGTATCTGTCGCCACCAAGCTCGCGTTTTATGTTGAGTGAACAGTTTCCTGCCAGTGGCCTGATCACGGCTGCTATAGCCCTCGGTCACGTGCACGTTGAGCTGGATCACGATGGCATTGCAAGGGGGCTGTATCTTTTTAACGGCATGACGCGCCATCTATGGCCCGCTCTCGCGCTCGCAGCCTCCGGTGTGAGCCCCAGACAACCCGAACTGAGTGGTCTGCCTTCATTTATCAATGTACGGGACGACTATCGGATCGTTCCCCTTGCGGGTGGGGCTGGCACACTGCCCACTTACTCCTACAGCGATGTGCTGAACACCCCTCCGGCACCGGATGTGTTTGGCGGCAAAACCGTTTTTGTCGGCGCCACGGCAGCCGGTCTGGGAGACATTCTGCCAACGGCTTTCTCTGGCCTGAGTCGGCCGATGTCCGGGGTGGAATTCCACGCCAATGTATTTTCAGCGAATCAACAAGGACTTCTTGTCAAACCGGCCCCTGAATGGGCTGGTATAGCTTTGACCCTTATCACACTCGTGGCGCTGGCCGTGCTTTTGCCACGCATGCGCCCTGCTCGCACGCTGTTTGCGTGCGCGGTGGCAGGGGCCACTCTCCTTGGCCTGTCTATGGTGATGCTGGCAGCATTTCAGGTGTGGCTTCCCGTCGCCCGTGCGTTGATCATTCCCCTGTTTGCGTTCCCTATAGCCAGTGGCTTGCGGCTGGCCATGACCAACCAGTTCCTCAACCGCCAACTGGATGCACTCGTTCGCAGCCCAAGAGTGGCGCTGCCGGACCCGTCAAAGCGCCCGCCGAGGCAACTTCTCGAGCATTTTCAGGCGCTGTTTCAACCGCAGGGCTGGTTACTGCTGGAAGGCAACGACATTCTCTCCATCCGCAACCTGGGGCCGGCCGATGTTCCGGCTAACCTGGAACCGGGGCTCTGGCGAAATGATGGAAACCAGAGCTGGATTCAGCTGAATCGTGGTAGCAGTTGCTATACGCTCGGCCTCACTCTGCCCAACGATCTGAGCAGGGACGCCATACAGCGTTACCTGCGCCGGTTGAAGCTTTCCAGCTCCGGCCCTGCAACAAAATCGCTCAGGCCAAGCGAAAACATTTCAGCCCGTATCGAGCGCGTCAAACTGGCCACCGAACGCCTGAACCATATGCAGGAGTTTATCCGCCGCAGTTTTGAGCGCATGCCGGATGGCATCATCGTGACCGATGAGCTGGGCATTATCCGTTTTGCCAACGGCCATATTGAAGAATGGTTCGGAGAGCCCATGCCCAGCTTGGGCGGGCTTCCTTTGACACGACTTCTCGAAGGGCACGACCCCCGCGAAACTCCGCCCTGGCATGAAACGGTTTCTGAAACCCTTACGCTGCTGCAAAGCCGGACTGTGGATCTGAACATCCGGGATAAGGACTTCCTTATTCATTTCGCGCCCTTCGCTCTTCCCGACAGCAATCAATACGGCATTATTGCCAACATATCCGACATCTCCGAGCTTCGTGAGCAGCAGCGTCAGCACAGAGAGGCCATTGACTTTATTTCCCACGATGTTCGTTCACCATTGGTGTCACAACTGGCACTTATCGAACAGTTGAAGCGTGACCCCACTCATATTGACCAAAGCCAACTGGAACAGCTGGGACGACTGGCCAGACGAAGCTACCATCTGGCTGAGGAATTTGTTCAGCTGGCGCGCGCCGAGCAGCTGACCGAGACTCGTTTTTATGAGTGCGAATTTCTCGCCATTGTTGAAAATGCCCGTGATAGTGTGAGTGAGCAAGCAGTGGAAAAGCACATTTCATTGCAGCTACAAGGCACGGAAGATCTGTGGTTAAGAGGTAATGCAGAACTACTTGAGCGGGCGGTTATCAACTTGCTGACCAATGCCGTGCAATACAGCCCGGCAGGCTCAGCCGTGAGCCTTCAGGTTTTCCGTGCGGGGCATCAGGCCTGCCTGACGATCGCAGACGACGGTTCTGGTATCGACCCGGACGAACTGCCACACCTGTTTGACCGTTACCGCCGCCAGAAAAGCAGCGAGTTGGCAGGCATTCACGGTACAGGGCTTGGGCTTTCGTTTGTAAAAACGGTGATAGAAAAACACCGGGGTGAAATTTACGTGGTCTCCAGCCCAGGGGAAGGCTCATCTTTTACACTTAAACTTCCGATTGCAGATCCGATGCCTTAGCCCCCATGCAAACGGGGCTCATCGCCGGCTCTGAAAACGCGCTCGTCAGGATTTGATTTCCTTATCAACGGCCGCGGATGGAGCACTCAGCAAACCATTGTTATCCTGAACCAGAATTGTGAAGTACCAGACTCCATCATCCAGACCACTCACCTTGTAAGTCATGCGGGCCTCAACCTGAGCATCAGAAATAACAACCTCCCGGTCCAGGTTATCGGCATCCTGGCCGTAGCGGATAATGTACTTATCCAGCTCAGCCATTTTGATGCCATCGCCGTTTACCCGGCTGTCAGGTGCGTTCCAACTCAGGACTGCGGACTTCTCGCTCCCGGGAGGATTGGGCTGGCTGGCGCCTCCATCTGAGCCACTCCCGCCAGAGGTCGAGCCGGGGTTTGTACTGGCAGAATCAGAACCACCGCCACACCCTGTAAGCAAAACTCCCAGAAAAAACGCAGCGACCCATGCCTGTGACACTTCAATGACGCGCTTCATAGTATTTTCATACCAGTATATTGTCGACTTTGTTGAATTCTACAAAACGCGGACGAATATCAATGTGAAGCCTGTCATTCCTATAGCGAAAAAATCGTCAATATTCTGGCAGAAAATCGCGACAAAACAGTCACGTTTGCGCGAGTCTTTGATTACTTGGGGCTTTTTTGCTTGGTGGCAGCGAGACGGGGTCTGGGGGGGGGTATCGGATGGGTAAAAAATAATAGATGATTTTCAGTGGGTGTATTCAGGAGCCAAAGAGACCCCTGTCAGGTATTCACGGCACCGGGCTGGGGCTTTCATTAGGATTTTATCTCCTTGTCAACGACTGCGGACGGAGCGCTCAGCAAACCTTTGTTATCCTGAACCAGAATTGTAAAGTACCAGATTCCTGCGTCGAGGCCGCTCACCTTGTAAGTCATGCGGGCCTCCACCTGAGCATCCGCAATAACAACCTCACGATCCAGGTTATCGGCGTCCTGACCGTAGCGGATAATGTACTTATCCAGCTCAGCCATCTTGATTCCGTCACCATTTACGCGGCTCTCGGGTGCATTCCAGCTCAGGACTGCAGATTTCTCCTTCTCGGGAACAGCAAGCTCATTGACGGAAACCCCTGTGCCAGTTCCGTCAATGAGCGAATGTGTTCCGGTCCTGTCAGAGTGTAAATCCGTGCCTGCCTTGGCAGTATTAGAAGAACCGCCGTACCCTATAAGCACAACTCCCAGAAAAAAAGCGGCGCTCCCTGCCTTTGACACTTTAGTGACGCATTTCATAATTTCTTTACACCAATAGATCGTCTATTTTTTGAGCTTTGCAAAACGCGGCCGATTATCGACGTGCGACCTACCATCTCTCTAGTTAAAAAATCGTCAGTGTTTCGTCAGCAAACCGTAATAAACCGGTTAGATATCCGCTAACTGCTGATTAATAAGTAAAACTTTTCCCCAGCATTTGTCATACGGACTATTGGAGGGGCGAAAAGAGCAATAGATGATTTACTGGGGTTGTATTGAGGAGCCAGCCGTCCTATGTGCACCCGGCTCTATTGACAGCAGTCAGTACAAGTATAGCCCTTGTCCTTATCGCGCTTGGACCGGCCCCCGGCCCTTGGGATTGCCCTGCAAAAACGTCAGCAAGGCGTCTACTTTTGGTTTCATAGAGCCTTCGCCGAACTGGCCTTGTTCACTGAGCGAACGAGCCTCGCCCGGAATCTTCCATAATGTGCCAACCCAATTCGGCGGCGCACTGCTCGGCTGCGGCCTTGTCCATAAAGGCGCCAATAGGCTTGTTGGGTGTGGTAAACGCACAGCACTTCCGCGGTCAGAACCTCGGTATTGCCTACCAGAGGATGCAGCTGACCCACTATGAAGTCCCATTCAATGCTGTCGATCAGCTGATACACAATGTCTTCAATTTTTGGTGCGGCATGGGGTGCACCAATCACCAGATCGGCGCGCCTGCCGAAGAGAACGTCCCAGCATCCGTTATAGATTTCGGTATTTACGGTGATCTGAGTAGCCGGAAGCTGCTGATTCAACTGCTCAATAAAATACTGCCCGGCAGCAGTCAGCTTTGCCTACCGTCCTGAGCGGTCAAACAGGGGAAAACCCAGCTCTTCTTCAAGCTTCTTAACAGTGTAACTGACCGCAGAAGGAACACGGTTCAGCCGTTCTGCGGCAACAGCAAAACTGCCAGATTTGGCAATAAGATGAACCGTTGTAAGAGCGTCCTTGGAAAAGGGCATAGGAGATGTCACGTTGCCAGAAAAACCACATTATGGCAGGTCAGAGCGGCAAAAGGACGAGATTAAGCTAACCAGCCTCATATTCCCGGACCAGCTCATTCAGAAAGTGCATGCCCGCCGTACTCAGAAAATAACGCTGGGTTCCGCAACGGAATGCCAGGTTCCGCTTATCCAGGTACTCCAGTGCTTCAAGCAAGCCTTTTTCGAAGCGGGCGGCGCGGAGTATGTCACGGTATTCGTCATCGCGGTCCATCGAGGCAACGTCTTCCTCTTTTAAACCTGCGTCGGGGCGACCGAGATAGTCCAGATCCCGGCCACTGCGAGCAAAATACCGGCCAATCAATAAGAGCACGACCTGCACGCGGAATGCATTTTCATCGTGCTCTTCACTCTCGTCATCCGAATTCTCCTTCAGGTAGAAGAAGGCCCCACTGTCGTTGAAAACCAGCTCGCTGCCGAGATGTTCATATAGTGTTCGAAAATGCGATAAATGACTAAAAATCAGATTATAAAGCGGGTTAGCGACCAATTCAGAGCGGTTGTTGTCGTATACCTCCCGCACAATTATCCTGCCGTTCTGAAACTCCCTGAAAATCGCAGCGCTCTGCACAGGAAGCACCTGATCAAAACTCTCCGACACGTTCGACGCGTCGTTCTTTCCTGCACTATCTGCCACATCAACCATTGTTTACACCTTCCGACTCTTTCAGCGTTTCGAGCCGACGTTTGCGGTACACGAATACTTCGTCAAGATTTTCAAATCCGTCAGCCGGCTCAAGTACATTCAGCCGGTTTGTTGTAACCACCCTGAAGCCTTGCGGGGTGGCGTTGACCAGTCGGTTCAGCGCCCCTAGCAGATCCGCAAAGCGGTACCCCTCCATAAATCCGTCAAGCCGGCCATGCAACTCACGAACAAGATCCCCGGTCGGCCGAAGTTCCATTGTTTCCAGCCATTGATACAGGGTATTGATTCGATAAATATCAATACCCTGCCCCCGGCTACTTTCAAGATCCTGCAGGGATGGAACAGCCGACTTCCGCTGCAGATCCCGCAGCCGAAGAGCCAACTCTGAAAACAGCAACTGGTAATAGCTCGAGGACGCACCGAATGCATAGTGCTTCGGGCGATTCTGGCCCCTCAGCCCCATCAAAAACCCGGTTGTACGGGCAAACTCACCGCCTTTGAGCCACTTTTTGCGCATGTTCAGGGTTTCAGTTTCTGTCTTCAGCTCTTTCAATGCGGCGAAATAGTGCTCCATCGCATTGTACTGAACCATACCCCGGCGAGTTTTGCGCAAGAAGTGTTCTACTTCCTGCCCTACCAACTGAATGGGCTTGTGCAACGCATTCAGGCTAAGGGCCGACCGGGAGACCTGATCTGCCAACTCATGATATTCATTGTATGAAAGCAGTTTTACGAGCTCATCCAGAGTTTCAAACAAGTTTGAACCATCAGGCAGCCTGGTATCCGGGTTCAGAAAAACCAGAGTTGGTTTTATGTGCCTGTCATAAAGTGTGACGATGCTTTCAAACAGGTTCTGCCGGAACTCAGCAAACCGTTCGGGGGCACGACTCGCTTCACCCGACATATCGGAGAGCTGGCTGCTGATGGTCTGCATCCTCAGCACGTTCTGGCGGAGCAAGCCAATCAGCTCACTTACCCGGTCGTTCAGTGCTTCGGTAAGCTCTGTGAAGTCAGGGTCTGCCGTATTGAAACTGCTTACTTCAAGGGAGGTTCGCACATCACGCAGGGTAACCAGATGCCCCCGTAGCTTTGCATCTGTTAACTCTTGGTACAGCGAAGCGTTGCAGGCCCGCATCAGATCCAGCAGCGCGTTCTGGAAGACCAGCCTGCGCTCACCGGCGGATTTGACGATGTCTATAACCAACCCGGCCCGGAACAGGTTATCCGGAGAAAGCGCGAGCAGAAGGCGCTCCCGATCCGGCTTGTTCAACCCACGGGAATACTCCAGAACGTCCATCACGAGCTCATTTTCACGCACAAACCGCACGCCGTTACGATCCATCTTCTCGATCAACCGAAAAAAAATCCTGGGGTGCTCAAACAGCAGTCGCGTGGTATCAAGAGTACTGAAGCGTTTACTCATTCGGCGCATCCAGCAGAGCACTCTGGCCTTGATCCACCCAGTTGCTCAAACCGGCCTTATCGGTAAAGCCTTCTGCACCGCCCCAGAAAACCAGCGTTCTCTGCGGACTGTAAGGCCGGGAAGTGCGCATCTGGCCTACTTCCAGGTGTTTTCCCACCAGATAGATCACTTCCGCACTGGCACTGTGCGTCGCCGCAGAGAACAGATTGAAACCCTGCTCCTGCAGCCGTGCCAACAATGACGGCATCTGGCTGATATCAATGCTGGCCAGCTCATCCAGCACCATCGGGAAAGACAAACGCACGTCGGGGTACAGAACCCGTTTGAGCAAACGGTAAACCAGCTCAAGATTGATCAGAGCCGTGGTGGACGTAGATTGCCCCTTTTTATCAAGGTGGCTGGCATGTTGTTTACGTGTGCTATAGGAAATACCGGTAATGACCTTATCCATGGTTAACCGGTTGTTACCTCCCTCGTCTCCGAAGAACTCCGCCACAAACACCTTGAGACGCCCATAGAACGCATCAGACTGAAGTTTGCGATTGTAAGGATCAATCGCAGCGGATTCCTCCACCAGGTTCCGGAATTTCGGATCGGTATGGATATCGACCCGGATCTCCACCAGATCATTGATCTGAACACCGGCAAGCTCCCGGTTCAGTTGGGCCTCGAAGCGGGCAATATGATCGTGGTTGGTTTTCAGGGCGCGACGGTAACTCGCGACCGTTTCGTTATGAATGGCAATTTCTTCTTCGAGAACCTGCCAGCGTTCACCAAGGGCGTCGAACAGATCAGATAGCGCCCTGAACGTATCGCGGATCACCGCTGAAGACGGGCTGTCTTTCTGCAGTTCCCCTTCGCTATCTTCCAGCACACTCTCGTAAATAAAATACCGCAAATGCGTGAGGATACTGATGCGCAACTTATCCAGATCGTCCAACTGGCGCTGGATATCATCAAACCTTGCTACGCCGACTTCCTCCGAAGGCATGGCTTTTTCAGCACGGGCAGACTGTAAATACTGGATTCTCTGCTCTACCGTGCTTACAGATTTTCTGACGTGCACCAACTCTTCTTCCCGCTCCCTGAAGCGATTGGCTACCTCCTGGGCTTTGCTTACCTTGCTCTCAAGTGCTTCCAGTTTTTCCTGCTCTTTCCGGATTTTTTCGTCTGTGCCGGCGAGATTTTCCCGATTATCGGCGATAGAGCGGGTTTCGTCTTTGATGATGGTAGAAGCCGCCGGGTAACGTTCAAGAGTTTCCAGATCCTTTTCGATGGATCGGACTTCCTTCTCGGTACGGGTTATCTGCTGCGGGCGATCCTGCTTTTGATCCGCACTCCCCGTAAGCTCATCCCGCTCTCTGCGCAGAGCCCGTATATCGCTTTCGAGCCTGGAGCGCATAGCGGCAAAGTTTTCAGGCTTGAGCTTCCGGGCAGGAAATTCCACGTCAAACCAGTCGTAACGACTACCCCCGCTTTCAAACAGGCCCGCAAAAGCCGTTATCACGGATTTTGTCTTCTCATCCAGGGGCTGCCCCGGGCTCGCCATGACCAATCGCTGATCCACCGCTTGAAGCGGTGCAACAACCTCGGCCTCAAGCTGGCTATGCAGTTGCCATTGCTGTTTGGCTTCCCTTTCACCCAAGGATTTCAGCTTGTGTTCACTGGCCTCAATCTGTTTTAGCAGCTCTTGCGCCCGTATTTCTGCCTGGGCATGGCTTTTCAGCGCATTGAGATGGGACTGCTTTCCCCTCAACTCCTCGGTTAACAACTCCTCGATATCCTCACGGGACATATCGCCGTAACGGGAGACGAGTAAATCGCCATCCTGGCGGTTCTGCTCGGCCAGTTTGAGTTTGTTCTCAGCGGTTTTGATCTGAACCTGCAAACCGTAAATTTCCTGCCCAAGTTTGCTGACTTTTTCCTTCACGAATTTCAGCGTGTCCTTATGTTCGTTCAATTCTGCGATGGACTTGGAGCGCCGCTGGCCAATTTCTGTCAACGCCTCAACCAGACCATCCCTGAAGGCCGCAAATTCCTGCTGGCTGCCAAGAAGCTGGCGGTACTTCTGATAATCGGCATTCAGGCGATCGAACCGACTCCGCTCTTTTTCGATCTGATTCAACTGCCTCTGCTGCTCCTTCAGATCATCGTGGCGATTCAGGAACTGATCGATATTAAAATCGAACGCGTCATCCGCAAACTTCTTGTCAGCCTCGATAATACTGGCGACCGCATTTGCCATCGCCTGATCATCTGCCTTCATTTCAAACAACAGAAGAATCAATGTGCGCAAAGACTGCACGCGGCGCTCATCAGACTCACCAAGGGGCAACACCGAGAATCTCACCTTGTCAGCGGACATCAGTTCGCTGCTGTAAAGAAGGGATTTCAGACGCGTAGTGTCGCTGGTAAAAAGCGTGTTCTTTGACAGCTTTTTAATCGCATCAGAGACCCGGCTAAAGGAGAGTTCCGGCTGGGCGCGGCCAATTCCCTCTGCGTCCTCTACATCCCAGAAGAGGGGCCGAAGCTGATCATAAGAAACCGGAACAAACGCTCTACCGTAGCTGAGCTGACTGCTTTGCTCGCGATACAGAATCTGGCAGTGAACGCCGGCCAGGTTTTCCGCTTCCATAATCAGGAAACTGTACTGACTCGGGAAATAATGCTGATAGCTTTCTTCATTGGAATAAAAACTGCCGGCGCTGGCATTACGAAAGGCGAACTTTTTACGGCTATTTTTGAAGTTGTTTTCTGGCAACAAAAACAGGCGAAGAGAGTTCAACAGGCTGGATTTACCAAGGTTACCCGGCCCAAGGATCAGGGCATGACTATCAACCGGGATTTCTACGTAACAAAAGCCTGCCGAATCCACCAGAACCAGGCGGCGGATACCGAACGGAAAACCCTGGGATCTGCCTGGTTCCAGTGCTACATCAGTGTTCATCCAGAATCATCTCCTGCTCCATGAAGTGCCCTGTCTTGCGAAATGCTACAGCCAGCCCATCAAACCCGAACGACTCCGCCGCTGCGATGGCCTGAGCAAAGCGTTCGCTACTGCCGGGCGTTTTCCGAAACGCATTGTGCCACTGGTGCCAGTGTATCGGCTGCGCAAAATGGGCTTTGTCGCCAAGATAGCGTTTAATGCTCCCGAACATCTTCAGGCCACCGAGATCGTAATCGAAAGCACAAAAAAGGCTATCGTACTGCCCCAACCAATCCAGAACCAATGGCCGGGTTACCCGGTTGCCGCTACCCAGAATCACATCGCAATTATCCAGCGAGAAAATATCGCCTTCACACTCGCCCAAAAACTCTAACATTCTCGTATTATCAAAGAAGTTCTGCTCGTTTTCGACCAGAAGCCCGAACTTCTTGGACTTGAAATTACAAACAGCGCCCTCCCGAGAAAGCATCACTACTTCCGGGCGCTGGCCCTTCTGCAACGAGTGATAAACCAGTAAAAAAGCGTGATCTGGAGCATGACGATGGGAGTCGCCCTGGCTCGCGGCCTGGCTCCGACTTTCAGGCTTGACCGCAACCATTTCAAGGCGCTCAAGCAGCCCATCCTCCAAACACGAAACCCGCCATTTCTGCGCGCCGACTTTTTCAACCGAAAAATATTTCCAGTGACGGCCGGCAATATCGTCTGGCAGCTTCTTGAGGAATGCCTCAAAGTTGATGGCCTTGCCGTCGCGGATGTTTTTCAGATATCGGTTCATAGCAGGCAATCCATCAGGTTAACCCTTTTAGCGGCTGGGTGCGGCCAGCAAACGCTGAATATGACCAGGGCAAAAAACCCGTAACAAGAATCGTAACTTTATCAAATACGTTAGATATCAGAGCGCCTTGCCACAGCATTTGCATCGGAGAAATGCAAAACTAATAGTACATTGTGATACAAGATCAGCCGATCAAGGCACGACCGGTCCTGGAAAGCTTAAGCCAAGTATATAGATTTTTTTTGGCAGTTCTGAACGATCTCTCGAGGAATGCAGAATGGTATCAATCAAATCGTTACACGGTTCGGCTCAACTGCTTCTGGATGTTACCGGTGGCGTTACTGACATCGTCGAAAAGATGCATCGTACGATTGCGAGAGAGGTGAATCCACTGAACCGGCTGCGGGATATCTCAGGCGAACCTCCTGAAGAGCGACGTGGCCGCACTTATCAGATCATTCAGTCGACCACCTCCTTACTAAAACAGGGGTTGCATCAGTCACTTGATGGGCTATCAGCGCAAGAAGAGCGCTCACTCTCGCCACAAAGCGTGAAAATCACTGCTGCACTGAACGGAGTGTGCGGGGATCATCTGGTAGCCAGTAACAATCCTCTGGCGATTAACATGCATTTCAGAAACAGTCAGGGCGAGAACCTGCTGCCTGGATCAGAAAGTGTCAGCGATATGATCCCGGACGCCAGCCCACGTATCGTGGTATTAGTTCACGGCTTATGCCTCTCACATGAGTACTGGAAAGGGCACAATGAAGGGAATCTGGGCACGGAAATACAGCGTGCGCAGGGCTCCACTCCGCTGTATCTCAATTACAACACGGGCAGACATATCTCCAGCAATGGCAAGGAGCTGTGCGAGCAACTGCAGTTGCTGATTGAAACCTGGCCAGTTGAAGTCGAGGAACTAACCCTGATTGGCCACAGCATGGGTGGGCTCGTTATCCGCAGCGCCTGCTGGTACGGCAGTGAGCTTGATTTGCCCTGGACCAAGCGGTTGAAAAATGCACTTTACCTTGGCTCACCTCA
>JAGPVT010000167.1 GCA_018066865.1 Marinobacter sp.
CTCCGCCGGCCATGCAAAAAACCTTGTCTGAATACGCCTCTGCCGAGCCCGGCCAGGTGCTGGTATTTGGCCGCGAAGACTGGTTTTCTCCCCCCGCTTCCGGGTCTGGCGAAAAAGCACCTCTGGTGGTTTGCCCTTGCAGCACCGGAACCCTCTCTGCGCTGGCAACGGGTGCCAGCAACAACCTGATCGAACGCGCCGGCGATGTAGCCCTTAAAGAGCGGCGCCAACTGATTCTGGTGCCCCGCGAAGCGCCATACTCCGAAGTGCACCTGGAAAACATGTTGAAGCTCACTCGTATGGGCGCTGTCATCATGCCGGCCAGCCCCGGGTTCTACCATAGGCCGGAGTCGGTGCAGGATCTTGTGGACTTTATTGTCGCCCGTATTCTCGACCATCTGGGCCTGCCTCAGGATCTGATGCCCCGATGGGGCGAGGCCCGGGTTACCGCCAAAGTGGATCGCAACGATGGTTTTGGCCAGCATGATTGATGGTTTTAACCATTGAGCAAGCCCGCCTGCCGGCAGAGACTTGGTGAACGTTCATTACCACATTGTTCACTGACTGAGGTTCACCATGATTCCACGTACGCTCTTTGACGCTGACCTTGATGGTTTTCGGGATTCCGTTCGGAAATTCCTTGAGCAGGAAGCTGCGCCATACCACGAGCAGTGGGAGAAGGATGGCCAGGTCAGCCGTGAGTTGTGGCAGAAAGCCGGCGAGCTGGGTTTTTTGTGCCCGACCATGCCCGAGGAATACGGCGGTGTTGGCGCTGACTTCCGTTACAGCGCGGTTGTGATGGAAGAGGTCTCGCGGGCCGGGCTTTCCGGTATCGGCTGGACCCTGCATTCCGATATTGTTGCACCTTACATTCTCAAGTACGGCTCGGAAGAGCAGAAAAAGCATTACCTGCCCCAAATGGCCTCTGGTGAAATTATCACCGCAATTGCCATGAGCGAGCCGGGTGCCGGTTCTGATCTTCAGGGTGTGAAAACCACGGCAATAAAGAATGGTGACCACTACACTTTAAACGGTTCCAAAACCTTTATAACTAACGGCCAGATGGCCGACCTGGTGATCGTTGTTGCCAAAACCGATCCGAAAGAAGGCGCAAAAGGCATCAGCCTGTTGCTGGTTGAAGCCGCGTGGGAAGGTTTTGAAAAAGGCCAGAACCTGAACAAAGTCGGTATGAAGGCTCAGGATACATCCGAGCTTTTTTTCCAGGACGTAAAAGTCCCGGTCACTCATCTGCTTGGTTCCATGGAAGGGCAGGGCTTTATGCAACTGATGCAGGAGCTTCCTGCAGAGCGCCTGCAGATTGGCCTTACCGCAATCGCCGCCGCAGAAGCGGCCTGGCAGTGGACGCTTGATTATGTCAAAGAGCGCAAAGCCTTCGGCAAGCCGGTGATCAAATTTCAGAATACCCGCTTCAAAATGGCTGAGATGAAGGCTGACATCACCGCCGCCCGGGTGTTCACCGATCGCTGTCTGGAGCTTCACCTGGAGAAAAAGCTCGACATACCAACCGCCGCGATGCTGAAGCAATATACGACGGATCTGCAGTGCCGGGTGATGGATGAGTGCGTGCAGTTGCACGGAGGCTACGGCTACATGTGGGAATACCCTATTGCCCGCGCCTGGGCAGACTCACGTGTTCAGCGTATCTACGGCGGAACCAACGAAATCATGAAAGAGATCGTTGCGCGCGCGTTTTAATCCGCACTGTGCAAGAGCCTCGGAGTCAGTCTCCGGGGCTTGCCTGTTACCAAACTCTACAAATTGCCAAGCCCATCAAGGTCGCCAGTGGCCACATCTCATAAAGTAACGGCACAACCTCTAACAAGGATAAATGGTTGCCGTGATGAATCGCCTGATTTGCTTGCCTGTTTTCGTTCTTTTTCTCACCATTGCCGGTTGCGGTAAGGAATACCTTGTCGGGCTGCTGGAATGATCAGCGGCTACGCAAGACTGGGAAGTAACAGGAGATTGGGGCAATAACATTTCTCAGGGAGAGAAATGGTGCCGAGGAGAGGACTTGAACCTCCACGCCCTTGCGAGCACTAGCACCTGAAGCTAGCGTGTCTACCAATTTCACCACCTCGGCAGGTGATTTGCAGATTTACCGTTAGTTTGTTGAAAACTGGGCGTTTCTGCCAAAGATGAAGGTATACTTCATCAGATGGCGCGTACTTTAATAATTCCGACTGTAGCTGTCAAACGTTTTTTCAGTAATTGGGCGGCACGTATTTGTGCTTATAAAGGGTGGGTTGTTAGGCAGTCGATCCGTACCAACGTATACTATATCGCAAACGAATATGAACAGCGCCGCTGTGGCGCCGCATTTAGCAAGGATTTTAATGGTTTCCAGGAATAAAAAACACAAAGACCCCCACGCGGGCCGTGAGGCTCAAAACTATGATAACCCGATTCAAAGTCGGGAATTCATTCTCGCGCATCTGAAAGAGCGTGGGGCGCCGGCAACACACGAGACGTTGTGTTCCGAGCTTGGCCAGACAACTCCCGAAGGTATCGAAGCACTCAGGCGACGCCTGATCGCTATGTGCCGGGACGGTCAGCTTATTTGTAATCGTCGCGACGCGTTCCTTCCGATTGAGGAAGCCGATCTGGTCAGCGGTCGGGTTATTGGTCACAGAGATGGCTTCGGCTTTCTGGTGCCGGATGATGGTGGGTCTGATCTGTTTCTCACCGCACGCCAGATGCGCATGGTATTTCACGGTGACAGGGTTGCCGCACGGGTAGACAAGGTTGATGATCGTGGTCGGCGCGAAGGCGTTATCGTTGATGTTATAGAGCACCGCACGCATCAGACGGTCGGGCGCTTTTTCAATGAAAGCGGTATCGCCTACGTGGTACCCGAGAATGCCAGGATCAACCACGAAGTGCTGGTGCCTGAAGAGCATATCGGTGAGGCTTATCACGGTCAGTACGTTGTTGTGGATATTTTGCGTCAGCCCACAATGCGCACCAAGCCCACCGGCAAGATCGCCGAGATTCTGGGGGAGCATATGGCCCCGGGTATGGAAATTGATGTGGCTATCCGCTCTTACGACATTCCCCATAGCTGGCCAACGGAAGTAGGCGCTCAAGCAGCGGCTATTCCAGGGGAAGTGGAAGAGAAAGACAAAGCCAATCGTGTGGATATCCGCAATATGCGATTGGTGACGATCGATGGCGAGACTGCGCGGGATTTCGACGACGCCATATATTGTGAACCGAGGGGCCGTGGTGCCTATCGTCTGGTCGTGGCAATAGCCGATGTATCCCATTACGTACGCACCGGCTCGCCGCTGGATGAAGAGGCCCTGCGCCGGGGCAACTCGGTGTACTTCCCGGACCACGTGGTGCCCATGCTTCCGGAGAAGCTTTCCAATGGCCTGTGTTCCCTGAACCCGGACGTTGATCGCCTGTGCATGGTGGCAGATATGACCATCAGCGCTGCTGGCAATATCAGTGGGTACACTTTTTATCAGGCGGTTATGCGCAGCCATGCGCGGCTGACCTATAACAAAGTCAGCGACATGCTGGAGCGGCCAGATTCAGAGCCGGGTTATCGGTTGTCTGCCCAGTACGCGGATGTGCTTCCGCATCTGCATAACCTGTACGATCTTTATAAGCTGCTGCGTAAAGCGCGAACGGAACGTGGTGCTATTGATTTTGAAACCACGGAAACCCAAATTGTTTTCGATGCCGAGCGCAAAATCGAAGAAATTGTGCCGGTGCACCGTAACGATGCCCACAAGATTGTGGAAGAGAGCATGCTGTGTGCCAACGTGGCCGCGGCGCGCTTCCTGAAGAAACATAAAATGCCGGCACTCTACCGCGTGCACGATGGCCCCTCGGAAGAGCGGCTCAACTCGGTGCGTTTGTTCCTGGGTGAGCTTGGGCTGCAGCTGGGTGGCGGAGACAAGCCGACTTCGGCAGATTATCAGGCGCTGTTAGCCCAGATAACAGACAGGCCAGATGCCAATGTGATCCAGACGGTTATGTTGCGGTCGCTGAGTCAGGCGGTCTATAGCCCGGAAGAAAGTGGTCACTTTGGCCTTGGCTTTCCGAGTTACGCCCACTTTACCTCCCCGATTCGTCGCTACCCGGATCTGGTGGTGCACCGGGCTATCAAATCGCGGATTCATAACCCCGAAGTTTCGAAGGACGTTGTGTCACCGCGCGTCTTTGATCCGGAGCTGGTGAAATATCCTTACGATTATGCCCGCATGGAGCAGTTGGGCGAGCACGTGTCGATGACTGAGCGGCGCGCCGATGACGCCACTCGTGATGTCATGGCGTGGCTCAAATGCGAGTTTCTCAGTGATCACGTCGGAGAAGAGTTTGACGGGGTTATCGCCGCAGTTGTGCCGTTCGGGTTCTTTGTCGAGCTGTCTGGTGTGTATATCGAAGGCCTGGTGCATGTTTCTACCCTCAGCGGTGATTACTTCCACCACGATTCGGCTAAACACCGCCTGATTGGCGAGCGCACAGCAGTCAGCTTCCGCCTGGGTGACGAGCTAAGAGTTCGAGTGACGCGGGTTGGTATGGAAGACCGCAAGATCGATCTGGAGTTGGTCAGTGAGCCGAAGCGTCGGCAAGCGGATCGGGATGCTCTGGATGTGGCCAAGCGTGACACTCGTGGGAAGAATGGCAAGCGCACGGATAAAAGCCGGAGCCGGGGTGGTTCAACCGGCGCTGGCAAGTCTGCAAAAGGCGCAAAAACTGGAAAGGCCGTAAAAACTGAAAAGGCGGGTAAGCCAGCCAGTGCGAAAGCGCAACTGGCCGCTGAAGCCGCCCGTGAGGCCAGCAAAAAACCGAAAAAAGGCTCTGACAAGCCAGCCGGTGCCAGCAAGCCGCGAAAGCCGCGCAAGACAGACAAATAACAGGAAGCCGAACCAGTGTCCGAAGATTTTGTATTTGGCTGGCACGCGGTTGAGGCTGTCCTCAAACGCGAGCCAGGGAGGTTGCAGCAGGTCTGGATTCAGACTGGCCGGCAGGACAGGCGAGTAAAAACCATCACCGATTCCCTGGATGAGTTGGGGGTTAAGTGGGCTGTTGTCCATCGTCGGGAGCTGGATGAGCGCGTTGGCGGAGTCCACCAGGGTGTGGTTGCTGCGGTCACTGAAAGCCGCGAGTGGACGGAAGACGATCTTCTAACCCAGCTTGCCGCGAGTGACAAACCCCCTTTTTTGCTTGTACTGGATGGCGTAACCGACCCTCACAACCTGGGCGCATGCATGCGCACCTGTGATGCGGTTGGTATTCAGGCTGTTATCGTGCCGAAAGATAAATCGGCGTCGCTGACAGCCGTGGCTCGAAAGGTTGCCTGCGGCGCCGCAGAGACGGTGCCTTTTGTTCGCGTGACCAATCTGGCGCGGTTTCTTCGCACCCTGAAAGACCAGGGGGTATGGCTGATCGGTACCGCTGGTGAAGCCGAGGCCACGGTGTATCAGGCAGACTTCAAGGGCCCGGTTGCGTTGGTTATGGGTGCCGAAGGCACGGGCATGCGCCGGCTCACGCGGGAGCACTGTGATCAGCTCATCAATATTCCCATGCTGGGGCATGTAGACAGCCTCAACGTTTCCGTCGCGACCGGTGTCTGTCTGTACGAAGCATTGCGTCAGCGTCTTGGTTAACTCTTGCACAGAAGGCTGTGTCCGCCTAGAATGCGTCACCCCTTTTCCAAGGGGGAGGTTTTGTATTGCTTTTAATCAGGCATGCATAGTCTCGCTTTTGATCAGGCTTTTCTTGTAACGCCTTATTGATAAAGCAAAAAAAACCGGCGGCTCCGGCTGCCACCTCCTTGCTTTCTTGCTTCCCGGCCAGTCCGCGAATTAAGGAAAGCTGTTCAATCCGTAGGGAGAACTCATGCGTCACTACGAAATCGTGTTTATGGTACACCCGGATCAAAGCGAGCAAGTGCCCGCGATGATCGAGCGTTATACCAGCGTCATCACTGAAGATGGCGGCAAGGTACATCGCCTGGAAGATTGGGGCCGTCGTCATATGGCTTACCCGATCAACAAGATTCACAAAGCTCACTATGTGCTGATGAACGTAGAATGTTCACAGGCAGCGATGGACGAGCTGACTCACAACTTCCGGTTCAACGATGCCATCATTCGCGACTTGATTCTGCGTCGCGATGAAGCCGTTGCTGATATCTCTCCGATGAAAGCCGCTGAGTCCCGTGAGGACCGTCGTTCCGGCGGAGAGGATCGCCCGCGTCGTTCAGCTGAATCTGATGACCGTCAAGACGATAGTCAAGATGACAATCAGAAAGCTGAAACCCAGGACGAAGAAGAGTAATTAACCGGAGTTGAGGAGTTACGTTATGGCTCGTTTTTTCAGACGTCGCAAGTTCTGCCGTTTCACGGCGGAAGGTGTTAAAGAGATCGATTACAAGGATCTGGACACCCTGAAAGGCTACATCACTGAAACCGGCAAAATCGTGCCCAGCCGTATCACTGGCACCAAAGCACGTTATCAGCGTCAGTTGGCAACCGCTATCAAGCGGGCCCGCTTTCTGGCACTGCTGCCGTACTCGGACAGCCACGATAACTAAGTAACAGAAAAACAGGACTTGGGACCATGCGTGCACTGGCACAATTTGTAATGCGCGGTCCCGTTCAGGCCAGCGGAGTAGCAGCAGTTGCAACTGCGGTACCCTTGCTGTTCTGGATTGGCGCAGCGGTTGTCGGCCTGGTTATTCTCAGGCTTGGCGTCAGTCAGGGGCTTACTATTGGACTCTGGGCATTACTTCCAGCGCTTGGCTGGGGTGTGTTTGGAGGTGATCCGACAGCCTTGGCGGTTTTGCTGCAAGTGATGCTGATGGCGTCATTGCTCAGAACAACGCTGTCCTGGGAAAGAGCCCTTCTGGGAGGGAGCTTTCTGGCGATCGTCATGGGGCTTACGTTGCCCATGATGTATCCCGGTTTGCTGGACGAACTCGTTCGCGCCGGGGTCAGTTTTTACGAACAGTACAATGCTGAAGTGGCTCGTACGCTTGGGAGTGATCTTGAGACGGTGATACGGGACACAATGAACGCCAGTATGGCGGGCAGTTACCTGGCAGTGGGCGTGGGCATGACAATGCTGGCCAGATCATGGCAGGCGGGATTGTATAATCCCGGCGGTTTCCGTACGGAATTCCATGGTTTGAAGTTGTCTCCTGCTATTGCTGCGGTCTTTGCCGTCACCATGGTTGTAGGTCCGTTTCTCGGGCTGAACGCCATGTTACTGGTCTGGGCAGCTGGAACGCCGATGTTTTTGGCGGGTCTTGCACTGATTCATGGCATTGTCGGGCGTAAAAAACTGAGCAGCCAATGGCTTGCAATGTTCTACGTTGCGCTGGTTCTTCTGGGCCCAAGCCTGATGATTCTGTTAGTGGTTCTGGCATTTGTGGATAGCTGGCTGGATATCCGGGGGCGAATAAAGCCTGCCGGGCCGGCTGAATAAAGCACGAAGAGGTTAACGAGATGGAAGTTATTCTGCTCGAGAAAGTTGCAAACCTTGGCTCCCTGGGCGACAAGGTAAAAGTTAAATCCGGTTACGGCCGTAATTACCTGCTTCCGTACGGTAAGGCTGCGCCTGCCACTGAAGCAAACCTGAAGGCGTTCGAAGAGCGTCGCGCTGAGCTTGAGAAAGCTGCGGCCGACAAGCTGGCAACGGCTCAGGCTCGCGCTGAGGCTCTGGAAGGTGCATCCTTCACAGTTACCTCCAAAGCGGGTGATGAAGGCAAGTTGTTCGGCTCCATCGGTGTTCGCGATATTGCAGACGTAATTACTGCTGCGGGCACTGAAGTAGAGAAGAGTGAAGTTCGACTGCCGGAAGGCCCATTGCGGGCGACCGGTGAGTATGAAATCGAACTTCATCTGCACTCTGACGTTGAAGTGACTGTTAAGCTGGCGGTTGTTGCCGAGTAAGCTTCTTACTCTGTAACACGCTGGTGGCTTGCAGTGAGCTCTTTTGGGGTTCATTGCCAGCCAAACCGACAGGCCCGAACCGTTTATACGGCTTTCGGGCCTGTTGCTTTCTGGTATGCTGTCAGCATCCAGTAACCCCCTCCCATCGCTGCGGCATTCCACATACACTGTCGTGGTGATGATGCTTAACTGAAGATATGTTCATGGCCAAGCCTAATCTGAAGCCCGCTAGTACTGATCCAGAAACCAGCCGAATCAAGGTGCCCCCTCATTCCGTTGAGGCGGAGCAGGCGGTGCTGGGCGGCCTGATGCTGGACAACCGGCGGTTTGATGAAATCACCGAGATAATCTCCGCAGTGGATTTCTATCGCCAGGATCACAGGCTGATTTTTGGCGCGGTAGAGCGTCTTGCCAGCGAAAACGAGCCGCTGGACGTGGTCACCCTGGCTGAGTTTCTGGAGCGGGCCGGTGATATAGAAGATGCCGGTGGGCTGTCTTATCTTGCTGAACTGGCGGAAAAAACTCCGGGCGCTGCCAATATCCGGGCCTATGCCGAGATCGTCCGCGAGCGCTCGATCCTGAGGCAGCTTGTGGAAGTTTCCGGGAAAATTTCAGATTCCGCTTTTAATCCCCAAGGCCGCAATAGCAATGAGATTCTGGATGAAGCTGAGCGAAACGTATTCCAGATCGCTGAATCCAGGGTTAAAGAGGGTTCAGGCCCACAGTCCATTAACCCGATACTGACCAAAACTCTGAGTCGCATCGAGGAGTTGTTCGAGTCTGGTGAGCAGACAACGGGGCTTACCACCGGGTTCAGAGATCTGGATGAACAAACGTCCGGTATGCAGCCGGCCGATCTCATCATCGTGGCGGGTCGACCTTCTATGGGCAAGACCACATTCGCCATGAATATTGTCGAGAATGCTCTGATCAGCACGGGCACTCCGGTTCTGGTATTCAGTATGGAGATGCCGGCAGATGCGCTGGCCATGCGTATGCTTTCGTCTCTTGGCCGTATCGATCAAAGCAAAGTACGCGGCGGCAAGCTTGAGGAAGATGACTGGCCCAGGCTGACTTCTGCCGTCAGCCTGCTCAAAGACAAACCGTTGTATATTGATGACACGCCCGGTCTCAGTCCTACTGAGCTGCGCTCCCGAGCGCGAAGGATTGCGCGTGAGAACGACGGTAAAATCGGCCTGATTATGGTGGACTACCTGCAGTTGATGCGGGTGCCAGGTAACACCGAAGGCCGGACGGCGGAGATCTCCGAGATTTCCCGGTCTTTGAAGGGCATTGCGAAAGAACTTAGTTGCCCTGTTGTAGCGCTTTCGCAGCTTAACCGAAGCCTTGAACAACGCCCGAACAAACGCCCAATCAACTCCGATCTGCGGGAATCGGGTGCGATTGAGCAGGATGCCGACGTTATCATGTTTGTGTACCGTGATGAGGTATACAACGAGGATACATCGGATAAGGGTGTTGCCGAGATCATTATTGGTAAGCAGCGTAACGGTCCAATTGGGACGATTCGCCTGGCGTTTATCGGCAAATACACTAAGTTTGAAGATCTCGCCCACGGTGACTACAGCGACTATGGTGGTGAATACTGATGCCGCGCAGCACAATTGCTCACATTGATCTGGATGCCCTGCGCACCAATTACCGCACAGCTTGTGAGCGTGCGGGCAGTGCCAGGGTTATGGCTGTAGTGAAGGCTGATGGTTATGGCCACGGCATTGCCCGGATTGCATCCGCCCTGGCGGATGTTGCGCCAAAATACGCCGTTGCCTGCATTGAAGAAGCTTTTGCTATTCGTGCGGCAGGCCATACTCAGCCGGTGGTATTGCTCCAGGGCGTGCATGCTGCGGATGACCTGGCGGACTGCGTAGAAAGTCAGTTCGAGCCAGTGCTGCACGGTGAGCACCAGTTGAAGTGGATGGAGCAGGGTAGCCACCTGCCGGACTTCTGGCTGAAGATTAACACCGGCATGAACCGCTTGGGCTTTCGGCCCGACGACCTCCCGGCGGTTATGGCCAGGCTTGAGAAAATGAATGCTTTTGCGCGGCTTCAGGGCTTTGTCAGCCACTTTGCCTGCGCCGACGATGCCGACAGCACAATGACGTCTGCCCAGACAGCCACCTTTGAAACGGCAACCTCGCCTTGGCCCTCGCTGATGAAAAGCGTAGGCAATTCTGCCGCCCATTTTATTCCTGGCCAACCACTGTTTGACTGGAGTCGCCCGGGCATCATGCTTTACGGCGGCTCACCCATAGCCGGCAAGACAGGCCCCGAGTTGGGCCTTGAGCCTGTGATGACCCTTGAGGCGCCTTTGATAACCACTCGGACTGTCAGGGCAGGTGAGAGCGTCGGTTATGGGGCTGCCTGGGTCGCGGAGCGCGACACCCGGATGGGTATGGTGGCTATCGGGTACGGAGACGGCTATCCCCGCCACGCAGGCACGGACACACCGGCCGCGATTAATGGTCGCCGCATCCGGCTGATTGGCCGGGTGTCCATGGATATGCTGGCGGTGGATCTGAGCAATGCGCCGGAGGCCCGGGAAGGCGATCTGGTTGAGCTCTGGGGGCGCACCGTTGGAGTGGATGAGGTAGCCAGCTGTGCTGGAACCATTTCTTATGAGTTGCTGACGGGCATCACCAGCCGGGTTCCTCGCATCTGCCGATAGTGTGCTCAGACATCTTCAGGCTGATGAATGATTTCCTCGATGAAATCGAGAATAGAAGCCAGACTGCGGTCATCGAGTTTTTTAAGCACTTTGTGGACGACTATTTTACTGCCTTTGAGCATGCTGCTGATGCCAACTCTGGCCATGCCCAGCATCATGTTACTGGCTCTGAGACGTCGAAGAGGCTCCAGAAAAAAGAAATCCAGACCTGCGTCGGTCAATTCCACGATCAGGTTGTAGAGTTTGTCGACCGCCTCTTTGTCGGCTTTGCCGCGCTCACGCAGCTCCTCCACAGTATAGAGGGCGCGAGTGCGTAGCTCGTCGGAAATAGGTGCAACAATGTGGCTGTGTTGTTTCAGCATGGCGATTCCTGTTGTTGTATGCTTCTGAAAATGTATACAAAGGTGCTGCTGTTGCCGGCATCTTGAGATGCGATCATTTTACAAAGCAATAGCGGGAAGCCATTGGCCGGCAGAATCCCAAGGCATGTTATATCAGTAATATCCGGAGGCATTGACCCTAGTGCATGTACTTGTCGTTCACGATTATAGTCCCTTGGGGAAAGTCCTGCTTGAGCGGCTCAGGGAGACATCTCTGAATGTTAGCCCCTTGCTGGTCAGTGACCCTGCAGGGGCCAACCTCAGTGCGCTGGAAAGCTGGATCCCGGAAGACACCGATCTGATCGTCAATGCACTATGGCTGGCAGATCCTGAAGCTGCAGAGCTGGACCCTGAGGGCACTCACAGAGCTGCGTTTTCCTTGCCGGTGGCCATCGCGGAGTTTGCCCGCGACAGAGGTATTGCGTTGTTCCAGTTGTCTTCGTGTTATGTGTTTGATGGCCGCAAACAGAGCGGTTATATCGCTTCCAACCCCGGCCATCCGGTAAATGAGCTGGGCAACTGGCAGTGGGAGTGCGAGCAGGCGTTGCGCACGCTCTTGCCCCGGCACATCATTTTGCGCACCGGCTGGAGCCTGAGCCGCTTTATTCGGAAGGTTCAGGCCAGCACTGCCTCTGCCGAGGCTTTGGCTTTGCCTGGGCGGTGCGTGGGCCAGCCTGTGTCTGTGAGGGATCTCGCGCGGGTAATAACGGCCGTTATACAGCAGTTGGATTGTGGTGCCGAAGTGTGGGGGACATTCCAGTATGCCGGCGCCGAGGAAATCAGTTTGTATGAGCTTGGCCTGGCGATTGCCGGCTTACCGGGAATTCCGGAAAGTCTTCATGTGGTGGACAACATGCCGGCATGGGGAGCTTTGGAACCGCCAAATACCACGCTCATCTGCACAAAAATCCGCAATACGTTTGGCATCAAACAGTTTCCCTGGCGCTCCGGGCTGGTTGAGGAGTTGGCAATACTGAGGAGCGAGGCGAAGCAGGTAGAGGCCCGAACGCCGGCCGCATAGCAGCGGGCGGTTTCGGAAAATCCAATCTATTGCTGGCAGCCTTGGCGGGAAAACTCCCGGGTTACCAGTTGCAGTGCTTCAACATCCAGCAGTTCTACTTCCCGGCCCCGCGCACGGATAATGCCCTGGTTCTGGAAGCGGGTAAAAACACGGCTGACGGTTTCAACAGCGAGTCCCAGGAAGTTGGCTATGTCATTTCTTGCCATGGGCAGGCTGAAGTTCGTGGGTGACATGCGCCGGCGCTGGAAGCGACTCGACAGCGACAGAAGCAGGGAGGCAATGCGCTCCTCGGCTGTGTTTTTGCTCAACAGCATCGCGAGCTGATGACCGTTCTGAATTTCCTGGCTCATCAGGTGGTATATGTGGTGCTGCAGATCCGGCAGCTTGCCAGTGAGTTCTTCCAGCTTTTCTACCGGGAACTCGCACACGCTGGTGCGCTCCAGAGCCTTGGCTGTGCAGGCATACGCTTCACCGCTCATGCTGTCCAGGCCGACAAGCTCACCAGGCATAAAGAAGCCTGTGACCTGCTCTTCACCGCTTTCGGTAATAATTGATGTCTTGATTGAACCGCTCTTCACAGCAAAACACGAACGAAACTGCGTGCTCTGATCAAAAATGTGTTCGCCGCGATTGTAGATGCGACCCTGTTGGACGATGTCTTCCAGGCTGTCCAGATCGTTATCCTGAATAGCGAGTGGCAAGCACAGGTTGCTAAGGCTGCACTGATGGCAGGAAGCTTTCAGAGGAGAGGGTGCCTGGCGGAATTTGAGTGCTTGAGCCATTGCGGTTAACCGTCCAAATTGATGCAAGTCAAATGCTACTCTAATACGTGAGAGCCCTTTTGCCAATGACCAAACTTAAGGAAATGTGCATATAGTAAAAATAAAAAGCGGGGCCGTAGAGCCAAACCCCGCCTCGATAACCGTTAGGCGGGCAGCCTCTCGAACACCAGGGACGCGTTTGTTCCACCAAAGCCGAAGCTGTTGGACATAACGGCATCAAGCTGTGCTTTCCGGCCCTGAGGCCCCACCAGCGGCATGTTGCCAATGGCCTCATCCACAGAGACAAGGTTGGCGGTGCCGGCAATAAAACCGTGCTGTAGCATCAGCAGGGAATAAATGGCTTCATGAACACCTGCGGCGCCGAGGGAGTGCCCGGAGAGAGACTTGGTGGATGAAATGGCGGGAATATCTGAACCAAAGGTTTTCTGCACGGCGCCCATCTCGGCGGCATCGCCTACCGGGGTGCTGGTTCCGTGAGCGTTGATGTAATCAACTTTGCCGCGAATGGTCGCCATGGCCTGCTCCATACAGCGCTGGGCGCCTTCCCCGGAAGGCGCCACCATGTCGTAGCCATCCGAGGTGGCACCGTAGCCGGTGAGTTCTGCAAGAATGTTGGCGCCACGTTTCTTTGCATGTTCCAGTTCTTCAAGCACCACCATGCCGCCTCCACCGGCGATCACAAATCCGTCGCGTCCCGAATCGAACGGGCGGGATGCCGTTTCGGGCGCATCGTTATATTTGGTGGAAAGCGCGCCCATGGCATCGAACATCATGGTGAGGCTCCAGTCTTCTTCCTCGCCGCCCCCTGCAAACACGATATCCTGCTTGCCGCACTGAATCTGCTCCATGGCGTGACCGATGCAGTGCGCACTGGTAGCGCAGGCAGAGGACATTGAGTAGTTCACGCCGCGAATTTTATAAGCGGTGGCCAGGCAGGCGGAAACCGTGCTGGTCATGATGCGCGGCACCATGTAGGGGCCGATGCGTTTCACACCTTTTGCCCGCATGATGTCGGTCGCTTCCACCTGGCTTGAACAGGAGGAGCCGCCAGAACCGGCAATCAGCCCCGTGCGATTATTGGAAATCTGATCTTCGCTCAGACCCGCCTGGGCAATAGCCTGCTCCATGGCGAGATAGCTGTACATGGCAGATGGGCCCATGAAACGTCGCATTTTGCGGTCAATAACGGTGGTATCGACTGATGGAGAACCAGAAACCAGGCTGCGAAATCCCATTTCTTTGTATGTTTCGTTGAAGCGGATGCCTGAGGTTCCGTTCCTGAGGCTTGCATGCACCTCATCAAGAGAGTTTCCGAGGCACGAAATGATGCCCATGCCAGTGACGACGACTCGTCTCATAATGTTCTCCTTAAGTGGCGGCGGCCAGAATGGATTGCTTTGGAAGCGGCCTTCTTCTCTCTGAGTTTAGACTCTTTTTCGGCGTCGGCCGCAGCGGCTTCCACAATTTCCCGTTCAACCATCTCGGGTGTTTCAAGAGAAATCCGCCCCAGGGTGCCGGCACGAAACTCATTGAGCAGTATTTCAGAGACCTTGTTCAGGTCGGGTACGCCACCACGGCCGAGGAAATGGCGCTTGGCCGCGATGCCATCCATCACCGCCAAGCCATCCACAGGCAGCTCATCAAAACCGTAACGCGCTTTTATCAGCTCCGGATAGGCTTCGCGCAGATAGTCGGCCTCAAACAGGGCGATATCTTCGAAATCCAGAACGGAGCTGCGAATGGCTCCGGTGATCGCCAGCCGGTAGCCGCAAGCTTCGGGTGAGAGCTTCGGCCACAGAAAACCGGGGGTATCGTAAAGAAGGATGTTGTCCGGCAGCTTGATGGTTTGCTGCGATTTGGTCACGGCCGGTTCGTTGCCGGTTTTGGTGGCCGGGCGCCCGGCCAGGGTGTTGATCAGGGTGGACTTGCCGACGTTGGGTATACCCAAAATCATAACCCGCAGCGCACTTTTCTGACGATCGTGGTTCGGCGTCATTTCACCGGCCAGCCGCAGGATATCGAGTGCTTCACCGCGTTGGTTATGGGTTAGGGTGATGGTTCTTACACCGCGCTCTTTCTCCAGCCATGCCTGCCACTTTGCGGTGATCTCCGGATCGGCCAGGTCGCGCTTGTTAAGGACCCTGAGCAGCGGAGTTTCACCACGCAGAGCGGGCACCAGCGGGTTTTCACTGCTGAAGGGAATGCGTGCGTCGAGTACCTCAATGATGAGATCCATCTGAGGCATGATCTGTTTGATCTCCTTGCGGGCTTTGTGCATATGCCCTGGAAACCAGTTAATAGCCATCGTTTACGCTCCAGCGGTGTTTTAACCGCACCATTATGAAGGGGAATGACTAAACTTTCACATTTGTTTCAGTGCACTCGTGTGGCGGGTTCCGGGAGGAAATGGGGCACAACATGTACAAAAAGAAGGGATACCGGGGTGAAAAACAGGTGCGGGATGTTTTAGGGTGTACCAAATCGCTCAACTAAATCGTTAATGGAGATCTCTATGAAACTCGCAAAACTGTTCGGTACTGCCCTTGTTGCTTTGAGCCTGTCGGCCCCGGCACTGGCCCAGCAAGCAGCGGGTGGTCAGCCGGATCAGGTTACCCAGCTCGCACAGATGGTAGGGTTATCGGAGGATCAGCAAAAAGACATCCGCGGCATTCTTGATGAAATGCAGGGCGAGATTGAAACGCTGCGTGAAGAGGCTCGTGCCCTGCAGCAGCAAATGCAGAGTGAAATCAAAGCGGATTACGATGAAGATGCTATCCGCGAACACGGCGAAGATCTGGGTGATGTGACCGGTGAGATCGCCGCGCTTTCAACCCTGATGCAGGCCAAAGTGGATAACGTGTTTACTCAGGAGCAGCGCGACGAGCTGGACAAGAAGATGCAACAGATGCGCCAGCAAATGCAGCAACAGCGTCAAATGCAGCAGGGACAGTAAGTTCATTGTGGCTTTAACGGCTCTGTAAAGT
>JAGPVT010000126.1 GCA_018066865.1 Marinobacter sp.
AAAAGTAAAACCTGCTTGTCTGAACAGCCGTTTGCACATATCGGCGTAAGAGCCGAATTCAGGAAGCAGGTCGTCCGGTGTAATGCCGGCAGCCAGAATACCAATTTTTAAACTCATCCGGGTTCTCCAGGCTTATAGCAGCCCCAAGTAAGCTTCATATTCTACGTCAGTAATGCGCTCGTTCAGCAGTCGTTGCTCCTGGCGTTTGACGGCCGTGTAGACTCGCTGGAAGTCTTCACCGAGGTACTCACGCAGTACCTCGCCATTCTCGAAAGCATCCGTTGCATCTTCCCATCTGTTCGGCAATACCAGGGACTCATCACTCTCGCCGTAGGCATCGCCCTCAACGGGCTCGATGGGCTCAAGTTCGTTTTCAATGCCATAAAGAGCACCCGCAAGCACCGATGCAAGAACCAGATAGGGGTTAGCGTCTGCGCCAGCTACCCGATGCTCAATCCTTCGAGCGACACATGGGCTTTCGGGTATCCGCAGTGCAACCGTCCGGTTCTCATAGCCCCAGCTCGCAAACGTTGGAGCGTGAGCGCCCGGCATGAACCGACGATAGGAATTCTGGTTCGGCGCGAGGGTCAGCATCGTGTCAGGCATGGTTTTCATCATACCGGCAACCGCTTGCTTCATCATGGCACTACCCTGCTCTGTGCCGTCATCAAATACGTTTTCACCCGCTTCATTCAGCAGACTGAAATGAACATGAAAACCGTTACCACTCTGGTCGGCATAGGGCTTGGCCATGAACGTTGCAGCATAACCATGCCCCCGGGAAACCCCACGAACCAAGCGTTTGAACAGGATTGCCTGATCGGCAGCCGACAAGGGATCGTCAACGTGGTTGAGGTTTATCTCGAACTGGCCGGGGCCCATCTCTGCAATAATGGTATCTGCATCTATCCCCTGAATTTCGCAGGCCTGGCGGATATCTGCAAAGAAAGCGGAAAACCCGTCCATTTCCTCTACGCCATAGCCCTCGGTGTTGGCAAGCCGCCGACCTCCATCGGCCAAAAGCGGCGGAATCGGTCGCTGTGTGGTCTCTGATTCACCATCCATCAGGTAAAATTCCAGCTCGGTAGCCATTACCGGACGAAGCCCCTTCGCTTTGAAGCGATCAACCACGCGCTTGAGCACCTGCCGCGGATCCGCTTCAAATGCAGAGCCGTCCGGGTTATGCATCATCGCCAGCACCTGCTCTCGCGGACTTTCCGCCCAGGGCACAGGAACAGCTTTATCACTCACCGGCAGGCAAATACCATCGCTGTCCCCGGTTTCAAAAACCAATCCATTATCAAGAACGTCAGCGCCCCAGAAATCAAAACCGACAACGGATCTGGGCAGCTTTACGCCTTCCTTCATGACCTTTTTCATTGCAGAGGCGGGGATCCGCTTGCCACGTAAATTACCGTTCAGGTCGGTAATAAAGAAGTCGAACTCAGTCTTTTTATTAGCTGTCATATACATCTCGTGAGATTGCTGGCCTGTCTATCGATGCTGATACGCTATCCGATCGGAAACGCCCTGTAACTATACCCCGGGGGGTATATCTATCATCGGTCGAATTTCCCTATGGTTTAAACGTGCTACAGACGCACATCCAAGGGAGGCCAGAATGCTAAATACAATAATCGCTCAGCCAGAAGCGAGCGCTGATACTATTCGCGCTGCTGACGCAGCACACCATTTACATCCTTTTACTAACAGCCATAACCTGAACATCAAGGGTGCCCGGGTTATAGAAAGGGCCAAGGGAGTTTATCTCTGGGACAGCGACGGCGAACGCCTGATCGACGGCATGGCTGGCCTGTGGTGTGTAAACCTCGGTTATGGACGCCAGGAACTTATCGACGCAGCCCATAACCAGCTGCAAACGCTTCCTTACTACAACACATTTTTTCAGACCACCCATGAACCGGCAACGCGGCTGGCCCAAGCAATCGCCGAAGTCACGCCTGGGGATCTGAACCACATTTTTTTTGCAAACTCTGGCTCTGAAGCGATCGATACCATCATTCGCATGGTTCGCCATTACTGGGCTTTAAAAGAAAAACCGTATCGCAAGATTCTGATTGCCCGTGAGAATGCGTACCATGGCAGCACCGTTGCGGGTGCCAGTCTTGGCGGTATGGCAGGCATGCACAAACAAGGTGGCCCCCTGCTATCGGATATTCATCGCATTCGACAGCCCTACTGGTATGGGGAAGCCGGCTCGATGAGTGAGGAAGCGTTCGGGATTGCCTGTGCCAAAGCACTGGAAGATAAAATTCTCGAGGTGGGCCCGGACAACGTCGCAGCCTTTATAGGTGAACCCGTGCAGGGCGCCGGCGGGGTTATCGTACCGCCAGAAAATTACTGGCCCGAAATCCAACGCATCTGTCGTAAATACGACGTTTTAATCGCGTCAGACGAAGTCATCTGCGGCTTTGGCCGAACAGGAAGCTGGTTTGGCTGCGAGTCTTTCGGTTTTCAGCCAGATATCGTGTCAATGGCCAAGGGGCTTTCGTCAGGCTACCTGCCAATTTCGGCCGTTGCAGTTGGCGATCGGATTGCGAATACCCTCATCAAGGAGGGTGGCGACTTCAATCATGGCTTCACCTATTCCGGACACCCGGTTGCAGCAGCTGTAGCATTGGAAAATATCCGTCTACTTCGCGAAGAGAATGTCGTGAGCTACGTAGCCAATACCATCGGGCCCTACTTTCAGGCCCAACTGCGTGACCGTCTTGGAAGCCACCCTTTGTGCGGCCACATTGAAGGCGTTGGCTTGCTCGCAGGGATTGCACTGGTCAAGGACCGGGATTCAAAAACCTTCTTTGGACCGGATACGGATGTTGGTACTGTGTGCCGGGATCACTGTTTCCGTAATGGCCTGATAATGCGCGCCTGCGGCAATCGGATGGTGCTTTCCCCGCCGCTGGTGATTACCCCTGCGCAAGTGGACGAAATAATAGATAAAGCCCGAAAATGTCTTGATCTGACCTACGCCGATGTAAAAAACGGAAAGCTCTTTTGAGGCATGCCTGGCTACGTTCGCAGCAAGACAGCCTGGCTCACGCCAGGCTTTTTGCATAAGCTCTACAAAAACAGGGGCATGAGTAGCCAATGAAAGAGCGCATCAGTCAGATTAATGCCGGCGACAGCTGGCAAAAGAAAATTGCGGTTCTGATCGAACATCAACGCTTACGAAGCTTTCCTGTTTTACTTCAAGAGTTCCTCACAACGTTATGTTTTTACGATACTTTCATAATGGTTACTTACAAAAAGTCATTGCGCCCGATCCTGATCTACCCAACAAACCCTGAAGAACAAAGCAGCACCCTGCGGAAATACCTCAACCATGCTTTCGTCCTGGACCCGCTATCCCATTCGATCAAATCGGGGATCGCACCAGGCGTTGTACGACTGGTAGATATCATGCCGGACTCTTTCAAGGAAACGGAATATTTCAACACCTGCTATAAAGATTTCGGGCTGGTGGATGAAATCAATCTGATCATCCATCTTGACGAAAAAGTAACCTGCACTCTGACGCTTGGGCGCAAGGCTAGCCTGGATAGCATTTCACGTAACGAACTCAAGGCTCTTAACGATTTCTATCCGATTCTGAGTGCGCTTGTGCGGCAGTTCTGGCTGGCACAGTCGGGGGAATTTTTGCAATACGGGCGATCTGACGGCCCGATGAAACGTGCCCTTAAAACCTTTGCCAGCGGTGTGTTAACCCAACGGGAAAGGGAAATAACCGATCTGATACTGCGGGGCCACTCATCGCAAGCCATTGCCGACCTGCTAAAAATCAGTGCAGGAACCGTGAAGGTCCATCGTAAAAACATCCATAACCGGCTGAATACCTCGACCCAGGCCGAGATATTCACCCAGTTTATCGCGCACCTGAACAGCCTGGACGATCACTGAGCGCCCTCCGTACAAATCGCCCGATCAGAGGCTGATCCATACCGTTTTAAGGTCGGTATACTTCTCGATGGAGTGCAGCGATTTATCGCGACCGTTGCCGGAAGCCTTCACGCCACCGAACGGCATGGTTGAATCACCGCCACCCCAGCCATTTACCCAGACCATACCACTTTGAATCTGTTTGCTAACGCGATGGGCTCGCGACAGATTGTCTGTCCATACAGACGCGCCAAGCCCGTAACGGTTGTCATTGGCAAGCCGCACTGCTTCGTCTTCATCATCAAATTCGCACACTGCCAGAACCGGCCCGAAGATTTCCTCTTGTACGAAGCGCATGTCATTACGTGCACCGTCAAAAATGGTGGGCTCAATATAGTAGCCCTGACCTTCCATGTATTCCGGAATCCCGCCGGTCAACAGGTTCGCACCATCGTCCATGGCAGATTTGATGTACCGCGAAACGGTGTCCAGTTGCGCCTTATCGACCAGCGGGCCCAGCCTCGTTTCCGGGTCTAACGGATCCCCGCCCCTGTAACCGGCAGTGGCAGCGAGCAAGGCCTTCAAAAATCGTTCCTTGATCGACTTGTGGAGGTAGAGACGGGAGCAGGCAATACAGACTTCGCCCTGGTTGGAGAAAATCGCAGCGGCGGCTGTTCCCGCGGCGCGCTCAATATTCGCGCAGTCTTCGAAGACCACCATCGGTGACTTCCCGCCCGCTTCCAGCCAGACCCTTTTCAGGTTCGATTGGCCGGCATACTCCATCAACATACCCCCAACCCGACTGGAGCCGGTAAACGCGAGTACGTTCACATCATGATGCAGAGCAAGAGCTTTGCCTGCGGTGTGGCCATATCCTGGAAGAACATTCAGCACGCCATCAGGAAGACCTGCCTCCGTCGCCAGCTCGGCCAGACGCAAAACACTGAGAGGGCTCTTCTCCGAGGGTTTGAGCACAACGGAGTTACCCGCTGCCAGTGCCGGCGCAAGCTTCCAGGTGGCCATCATTAACGGGTAGTTCCAAGGCGTAATTGCAGCAACAACTCCAACTGGCTCATGGCTTATCAAGCCAAGGGTATCGCCACCAGTCGGTGCAATCCCACCGTAGACCTTGTCGATGGACTCCGCTGTCCAGCGAAAACAGTCAATGGAATCCGGCAGGTCAACGCTCAGCATTTCCGATATCGATTTACCCATGTCGAGCGTGTCTGTCAGCGCCAGTTCATCACGGTGTTGTTGCATCAAATCTGCCAGTCGCAATAGCACCTTTTTGCGCTCACCCGGTGCCTTGCGTGACCAACTGCCTGAAACAAATGCAGCTTTAGCCGCTGCTACCGCCAGATCGACGTCTGCCTGATCACAGCTAGCAACCTCAGCCAGCACCCGTTCGGTTGCAGGGTTAGTCGTTTTAAAGGTTTCTCCGGAGACCGCTGACTGGAAGCGCCCCCCAATGTAAGCCTGATTTCTGAGGGTGATGCTTTCACTGAGTGTTTGCCACTCGGCTTTTGTCTTCATGGGGCGCTCACTTGGCAGATGGTCGATGCATTGAGGCTAAACATCTGTTAGCCGCATCACCATATACCCCGGGAGGTATGCCGCAGAGTTTCGGAGCGACTTTGAACAGCCTCCTTAAGCACTCTCCACCTTAAGAACGCTCCACCTTAAACACTCTCCTCCAGAATCACCGCAATCAAATCTGCCGCCGGTAACTCCCGCGCCAAAGGTGCTCCTTGCCCTGCCCATTGAGCAGCAAACTCGTGGTTTCCATGCTTGGAGGCCGCCGCATTGAGACGCTTGGTTGCATCGTAGGCTATCGGGTAATCTGCCGGCGGCGGGCTCTGTTTCGTTTCACCAAACGAAATGAGGCGATTGACGATCCCCCGCGCCGGTCGGCCGGAAAGCACTTTGGTTAATCGTGTTTCCGATGCTCTCTCGCTTTTCAGTGCCGCTCGGTATGCTTCATTTGCAGCGGACTCCGGACACAGAACAAATGCGGTGCCGAGCTGAACTGCAGCCGCACCGGATGCCAGCGCGGCTTTCATCGCGAAACCATCCATTATTCCACCGGCTGCGATAATTGGCAGGGTTGTCTGGCGTGATAACAAACGGACGAGCGCCAAAGTGCTCAGGCCTTCATCTGCCGCTTCAGGATGGAAAATCCCTCTGTGCCCGCCAGCTTCAATACCCTGTGCCACGATGGCATCAATTCCAGCAGCTTCAATCTCCGTTGCTTCACCCATGCACGTAGCCGTCGCCATGGTATAGACCCCGGCCCCCTGAAACGCCGCAATGCATTCAGCCGATGGAATACCAAAGTGAAAACTGACAACCGCCGGTTTCAGTTCGAGCAGCATTTCAAGCGTCTCGTCGTCTTCAACAAACGATGTATAGATTTCATTGAGTGAGTCCGGCGGTTCTATACCCGCTTCAGCGAACAAAGGTGCGAGATATTGCACCCAGTCAGCCTCCAGAGCTGCGTCACGCCGCGCAGGCTGGTGACAGAACACATTCACATTGAAGGGCCCGGGGGTCAGGGCCTGGGTTTGCTCAATCATTTCCCTGGCTTGGGCGGCTGTGCTCGCGCCAATCCCCAAGGAACCCAGGGCCCCGGAGTTGGTAACGGCCGCAGCCAGTTGAGGCGTCGATACGCCCGCCATCGGTGCCTGGACAATCGGATGAGCAATGCCCAGTTGCTCTAATAGTTTTTCCCGCGAATTCATGAAGCGCTCCTTACTGGCTAGAGACCTGACCGGATGCTGGCCGAAAACCCCACACTGTCCGGAAAACAGGCCACTTATGCAGAGTTGTCCGGGAAAGCAAACAACAGTGTCTTGCATTCCGGACAATCCAATTTATCACTAAAGCAAAAAGTCATAACTAACAAGCATATAAAGGGCTGGTGTGATTTTTGCTGTTCGCCTTTGGAGGTCATCAGCCCTTTCTATACTCAAAAAAAATAAGGACAGTACATGCGTCTGCTCATTCTAGCCTTACTACTGGTAAGCCCGTTGTGTTTCAGCAAGACCGTGGTCGTTATCGAAAGCTATCACAAAGAATATAAATGGGATGCTGACTATCTCGTTGCCATCGAATCTGTACTGGGCGCAGAACACGATATCCACGTTCTGGCTCTGGACACCAAGCGCCTGCCGAAATCGGAGTGGGCCCAGAAGGTAGAAAGCATCCAAAAATCGGTGGCTGAAATCAAACCGGATGTTGCCATTCTGGGTGATGATAATGCCTTTTCATTGATGGCACAGCATCTGGTTGATCAGGAAATTCCGGTTGTCTTTTTCGGTGTGAACGGCACTCCCGTGCAACACCCTGCCCTCGAACACCCGTTGGTTACCGGGGTTTTGGAACGCCCGTTTTTCGAACAAAGCATCCGTCATTTACGCAAAGTTCTCCGCCAGAGGGAGCACTTTTTAATTCTGATGGATGACTCGATTACCATGCGCAATGCGGTCAATGACTACTTTGGAGACAAGCGCCAAGCGGAGCTTTACGGCTCTCAGATCGATATCGTACTGACCAACGACAAAGACACCTGGTTAAGCACTGCAGAAAATGCGTACACCAAGTACGATGCCGTGATTATAGGTACTCACCATACAATTCGGGACACTGAAGATAACTATATACAGCCAAAAGAGCTTATAAATCAGGCTTATACCAGCTCACCAGTCCCGATCTTTTCATTCTGGGACATCTCTATCGGGGCGCAGGAAGCTTTGGGCGGGTTTACAATCTCCGCTCATCAGGAAGGTATTACGGGTGCCCGGTTAGCTTCGTTGATCCTCAATGGAATAAAGCCAGATCGTATACCGCAGATTAAATCTCTTAGCGGGCATTACGTATACAGCAAAAGTGGTATGGAGCACTGGAACATCAAGCTCTCGCCATTAATCGCCAGCCAGGCGAACTTTATCGAGTAGCGGAGTCAACAAAACGGGTTCTACCCACGAAAAATAGACACTCGGTTATGCGCATCTGCGCTCGTATTCCACCAGGCTCGGTTGTGCCGGCGTATCCATATCCCACAGATCGTGATGCACAAATTGCTGCACCCAGGCTACCTGCCCGGTTTCCAGGCTCAAAGCCACTACAGATGACGCATATCTTTCTTCAAGGCTATTCGCCTCATTATCTCCGCTTGGACATGATTCGAACTGGTTGGAGCGGAGCTGTTGGTTTCAAAAATCTTTCGGGCAATGGTTATTTGCGCCAGCGCACCCTGTACCTCCTGATCGTCGGGATATTTGGCTTTCAGGTCATCCGGGGTAAGTCGCAGAAAATCTTTAGCCAACTCCTCGTGACTCGGTGCTGTGGTTTGCATGATCTGACATCCTTTCAAAAGTTTTTATATGACTTTTCAAAAAACGATGCAGCTTGAACAATATGAATATTGCACCAATAAAACACACAGTTATGATGCTTATTAAATATAGTTAAAAATTGTTAAATGACAGGTTTGAGTGAGCAAATCTCAGGAAGCCCGAGGGCGATCCCCAAGAGCGTCTTTGACAAACCGCTAATAACAGGTAAAGGTTCAGAGGTATAGCATGTTCCAAAGCCAAGGAGCATTTGAAACGCGTTCAGTTCCTCTGCCAACAAAGAGGCAACTGTAGATGCGTCTGCTCCCTAATCGGATACACCGTGGGATTTTCGCGAATGACCTTTGCACGCATTGCCGGCACTGGCTCTTACCTGCCAGAGAATATTGTTACCAACAAAGACCTCGAAAAGATGGTCGATACCACAGACAAGTGGATCCGTGAACGCACGGGTATTGAGCAACGGCATATTGCCGTTGATGGGCAAACAACCGTTGACCTTGCCGAGCAGGCCGCCCTCAATGCCATAGAAGCGGCTGGAATCGATGCCAGTGATATCGATCTGATCATTTTTGCCACCTCTACTCCAGACAAAATTTTTCCGAGCTCTGCCTGCATTCTGCAAGCCCGATTGGGCATCCGTGGCTGCCCGGCTTTCGATATTCAGGCTGTGTGCAGTGGTTTTGTCTACGCTCTCTCGGTTGCCGACAAGTTCATAAAAACCGGGAGCAGTAAAAAGGCTCTGGTTATCGGTGCAGAAGTTTTTTCTCGCATCATAGACTGGTCAGACCGCGGCACCTGCGTGCTGTTCGGGGATGGCGCCGGCGCTGTGATTCTTGAAGCGCATGAAGAGACCGGCATTCTCTCCACGCACATTCATGCCGACGGTCGGTACGAAAAACTGCTCCACGTTCCCTGCGGTATCGCCGATGGCTACGATCAGGTAAAAGCCGGGCTGGCCTTCGTGGAAATGAAAGGCAATGAAGTCTTCAAGGTTGCAGTAAACACCCTTGGCAAGATTGTTGACGAAACCCTCGCCGCCAACCAGATGAAAAAGTCCGATATCGACTGGCTGGTTCCCCATCAGGCCAATCTGAGGATTATTTCCGCCACCGCAAAAAAACTGAGCATGCCCATGGACCAGGTGGTCGTTACCGTCAACAAGCACGGCAACACCTCGGCTGCTTCCATTCCTCTTGCTCTGGATGCGGCAGTTAGAGACGGACGCATTCAGCGTAATCAAGTTGTTTTGCTTGAAGCGTTTGGCGGCGGTTTCACCTGGGGTTCAGCACTTTTGTGCTATTGATTGGAGTTTTTGCAGCTTTCCCGGCGAGCTGATTGCTTTTGCCGTTCCTGGGTATATTTCTCTGTGGCAGTCGGATACACTGTTTTTTTATACAGTAAAACAGACATTCACTGCGAGGAATGACCATGGCGGTACAAGCAGTCTATTTTTCCGATAGGGACGGCCTGGATATGGCATTAAAAAATCCTGAGACCATGCTTTTCACATCAAAAGCTGACGCCGATGCCCGGGATAAAATACTGGAACTGGCGGAGGAAATTCAGGTGTTCCTGGCGCGGAAAGTTGAAGGCCTGGGCGATGACATGGCCGAAAAGTGCGCCATGGCCATCGCCGAAGACAAGGATCTCTTTCAGAAAGCTCTGAAAAAGCCGGACGTTCTGAACGCTGCTCAGGATTAACCTGGGCAGAGGTGCCATTCCCCCTTAACAAACCGCTCCTGCCCGCCCCCGGGCAGTATTCTGTGCAGCCATAGCCATTGGTTATTAACCAATCGTGCAACATCGGGTTGGCGTTCAACAATTGCCCGGATGCGCTCTCTCGGGGCATCGATCAGCACCGTGAGGCGAAGCGGCTCATGGCGCCAGTAGATACCATCGTGCACAGACTGCAATGGCAAACCAATACGCAGGTCTGTGCCGTTCCCTTCTATGACACCAAGGTTTCCGCCAACGACTGAGTGCAGCAGCTTGTTTCCGGCACCATAGACTTCTGGAACCGTAACCGACGCGAAATACTGAAGGTTGATCCAGTTTGCCACCATCATGGGCGCCGACATCAGTGCCTCCAGAACCTGACCCTCGGTGTCCAGCTCAGGATCATAATCGTGCAGGAATGTCCTGCCGGAAAGATTCTTTCCCCGTGTCAGATCCCGCTTCGCAAAAATGATGGCAGCATTGTTTGCAAGGCCCCACTCAGGCCGAACCTCAGACCAATCCACAGCCCTCTGGCGCATAGCTGCCAGCAGCTCGGTGCCGTCAAGCCCATTGAGCTTCAGCGGTGTCGCCCGCTCTTTTCTTGCCTCTCGTCCGGCATTCAGAAAAGAGCCCTGTAGCTCCGAAAGCAATGCCTTATGAGAATCGGGAACTGACTCCTGATCAAACAGCGTTACTTCATCTGTTACCGTGCAGTGCTCGGCAGCTACCGCCAAAGTTTCATCCGGTATGTGAATACCTTCTTCGGCAAGGCCCTCACGCACCTGCGGATCGTTAAAGAGTGCCGCTGCCAGCCGTGCGTTCACGCCACCACTCTGACCACCACAAGCACCGCAAGCCAACCCTGCATGGTTAGGGTTGTTATCGGTTTGCGTGCCGTGGCCAATGAACACAAGCAAGGGAGCAAAATTGCCTGTCAGCGACATTCCCTGCAGAAAGCCCGCGACCAGCTTGACCTTCTCGTGTCTTGCCAGAGGGTCGCTCCCAAGATGGTGTACCAGAGTGCCTGTCAGAGCGCCTGTCAGCGAGCCATTCTTTTCGGACTGTCGGTACAGACTGTCTTTAAACAGCTTCCAGGCCCAGGCGAGGCCCGTGGTCTCCACCAGGGTAAAGGTCGAAAGGCTGCTGTACTTGGCGTTACGCACGGATTCGCGGGTTATTTCCCGTTGATCGAGTTTGCGATTCAGCGCGTTATCGCCCTCGAAACTGCCCTCTGTGTCGATAAGACGGTAAGCCGGAGCCAACAGCCCGGGTAGTCTTTGCACCTCGGAAAAGGGCCCGTGGCTCTGGTGTGAAATCGGCAGCCCGAAGAACCCGGCAAAACCCAGCGTTTGCACACGCGGGTTGTCATTTTCCAGGTGGCGTCTCATCACCTCAGAACGCACATCGATACAGAAAACCGCCTGAACATCCGGTCCAGCCTCTGCCGTTTTGGCGTCAGTGGCGTTCTCAGAGCTCTCACCCATTATGTGCATGAGCTTGCGCTGGTATCCTATTTCGTAGGCACGTTGCCAGATCCACAGAAGCTTCTCTTCCGGGTCGTTCGCAGCATCCAGACCAGCGGTGCCATCGCAGCCGCTTGCATGAATACTCTGGCGAATTTCTTCCCAAGCCTCTTTCCTGGCCGCAATCTGCTCGTCAGAGGCACACTCAAGAGCAACAGCTTCCCACACCAGCAAAGCAGAAAGCAGAGATTCCCTCGCTTCGGAGTCGTCTCCTGCAAGACCTGCCCGCCAGTCGACGCCACTGCTCCACGAGGCCCAGCCAACGACTCGCATCAACAGGTTATGGCAAAGCACTTCCAGCTCATTAGCGCCAAGCCCAATCAGGGCTACGGCTTTTTCTACCGCCTGCAGCCGAGTACGCGGAAAAGCCTTGAGTCGCTCGCGGGCACCGGCGACACCTGTTCTGTAATCCAGCGAAAGATCTTGCTGCGCGGCTTCAAGCCAGAACTCAAAGAACCCACCTTGGCGATCCCGGTTCACGGCGGGCGACCACCGGCCCTGGCGAACATCGAAAAAGGCGCCACAGAGTCGTCCTATTTCATCACATACCGCATCGGCAGCCTTAACGCCTTCTGCGTTTACCGGGAACACATCAAGAATCGACAAACGGAGAGAATCCACAGCCTGCTCACCGTGCTTCAGCAGGTCAAACACCGGCTGAAGGCCGTCTGTATTGTCGCTCTCGTCCAGACTCGCCCGCAAATCCGAATCAGAGATCCTGCCGCCCTCCCAGGCCTCCCGATAGAAAGCCGCAGGCATGAGGAACGAGAAACCCGCCCTTTGTTCAAGCAGTTGATCGGCACGTTTTATCGATTGGTCGCGGAGCCCCCAGAAAGGGTTTACGGCAATCCACTGATCCAGTGGCCAGATTGGTGCAATCAGCCCGCAGGCCCGTGTTATGGCGCTCTGCACTCTATTCTCATCCAAAACGGTTGCAGATACGGCTGCGTTGGAATCCATCACGATCTCTTCTCCATGGTGAACGGATGATGGGGAATTCTCTTGAGCATACCCGGGGCGTTAAGTGCTTCAGAAGCCAGGCGGCGGGTAATCCGGTCAAACATCAGCTCAAGGTAAAGCCCCTTGCTGAAGTGGCGCCACAGGATGCTGGTAAACCGGTTACGACCACCGTGCATAATCAGCCCCGAAACAGTGACCAGCGCAATCAGGAGTGCAAGCGCGATGGCGTAAGCGACCAACGGGGCTTCGAAGTTTGTGTGTTCAGGCACAGCGGGGCCGACCAACGCATGCAGTACGCCATAAGCAGGAACCAGAAGCAGAGCAAGCAAGGCAATGCGAGCTTTTGACACAAGGGTCGCACCCGCCGGCACTGCCATCACCGCACTTGATACTGCGAGCACCAGTAAGGCGCCGAACACCAGATTCCCTTCAACCAGGCCGGGAGCCTGAAGCAGGATCAGCGCAGCTACACCGCCAGTCAAAAGTGCCCATAACAGTCCTGCCGGAGAACGTTGCCGGGCAAAGATACCAACCGCAGACGCTTTGACTGTCCTGCCAGAGGCGAGAAACGAGTGCGCTTTGTAGAGTGAGTGTGCCAAAAGGTGCAAGAGTGCGAGCGTGTAGGCTCCCATTCCGATTTCAAAGAGCATGAAGCCCATTTGCGCGCAAGTAGACCACGCAAGTGCGTGCTTCACCGAATACTGGGTCATCATGGTGAGCACCGCGATAACCGCCGTAAGTCCACCAATGGTCAGAAGAATAAGATGACCGACCGTGAAACCTTCGAAGACCGGGAAAAGACGCAGCCAGAGAAATCCGCCCAGGTTGATAACACCCGCATGCAACAGGGCAGATACCGGAGTTGGGGCTTCCATAACCCGCAACAGCCAGCCGTGGAACGGAATCTGGGCACACTTGAGAATGGCGGCCAGGGCCAGGGCCACAGAGGCAAGAGTCAGAGTAAAGGAAGACGACGGCGCAGCGCGTTGCGCCTGAATCATATCTGGCAGGAAAAAGGTGCCGTGATGGAGGTACAGCATAACCACACCGGCCACCACAAGTGAGTCTCCCGCACGGCTGACAATGAACTTCTGTACAGCAGCCATCCGCGCCTGAGGTCTATCAGGATAGAGGGTCAAAAGGTTGTGCAGGGAAATACTGACTCCAACCCAGGCACCAGCCAGAACTAGCAGGTTGTTGGTCATAACAAGAACCAGCACACAGGCTATCGTCAGCAGAAACCATGGCAGGAAGCGCTCACGACCGGGATCACCCCGCAGATAACGCTCGGAAAAACGCAGGATCACCCAGCCCACAAATCCGACCATTACCGCCATCCAGGCAGCCACTCCCGTGGGGAAAAGTCCGAGCCAGCGACCAGGCACCGCCAGCGAGCTGCCCGACGAACCGTTCTGGAGATCGACAAGAAGCATTGCGGCAATCAAAAGCGTGGCACCCATTGAGAAAACCAGCAGCTTCTCCGCGAGGCGCCAGCAGTGATTCAGCTTCAGCGGGTTGCGAGTCCAGGAGCTGAAACCGGCAAGTGCCAGAAAAGTAGCGGGTGCCGCCAGCCAGGCCACCAAAACCAGTGCTGATAAAAACAAAGCGAGGTCGTTCATGGGTGTCTTTCTCCTGATGTCTCTTTACTTACTTCTGCGAGTACTTTCTTCCCCGGTACTTTCTTGCCAAGTACTTTGCCGTCATTAGACTGATATAAAAAATGGTTTATACTTAACCTATTGTTCTTTTTTAGAGAACGATAAAAAAAGCCCCAAACATGAAACTTAACTATCATCATCTTTACTACTTCTGGATGGTTGCCCGCACCGGGCACCTGACACGGACAGCAAACGCCCTGCACATTTCGCAATCGGCGCTGTCCGGGCAAATACGAAAACTGGAAGACAGCCTTGGGCACGACCTGTTTATCCGTGAGGGGCGCCGCCTCAAGCTATCCGAGGCCGGAAGGATGGCGTTTTCCTACGCCGAAGAAATATTCCGTAAGGGCGAAGAGCTTGCAGCAGTATTTGCGTCCGGTGCACAGGTAAACCGGGAGGTGTTGCGTATCGGGGCTGTGGCAACGCTGTCCAGAAACTTTCAGGAAGCCTTCCTGCACCCGCTACTGGGGCGCGAAAATCTTGAGTTCAGCCTGCAAAGTAGTGATATTGACGAGCTACTGAGGCGCTTGTCCGCACACAGGCTGGACCTGATTCTCTCCAATCAGCCCGTGCGCGGCGATGAAGCTAATCCCTGGCGCTCCAAGCTGATATCGAAGCAACCCGTGAGTATTATCGGGCCGCCAGAATCCGGCGAGAAAGTGACCTTTCCGGACTTTCTCGAAGGTCGCAGCCTGATTGTTCCTGGCGCAGACAATAATATTCGGCAAGCCTTTGATCAGCTTTGCGAATACCACAAAGTACGCCCAAGGCTCGTTGCAGAAGTGGATGACATGGCCATGATGCGACTGCTTGCCCGTGATTCCGGCCACTTCGCGGTTCTACCTCCGGTGGTGGTGCGGGATGAACTCAGAAACGGGGATCTTTTCGATTATGGCGCGTTGCCAGGCGTTTACGAAGAGTTCTATGCCATCAGTATACGGCGTCAGTTTGAAAGCCCGGCCCTGCGGGAATTGCTCTCGCAACCAGTTGAAGATTTTATGATGCGGCCCTGAACTGATCATTCTGGCCACCCACTCTGTCCTGAACAGCCATGACCCAAAGGTCATCAGATACGTATAATGAACAAGGCGTCATTAATATAAAAAAGGTCCGATCACCCGATATGACTCAACAAAACAGCAGTTCGCACCCTTCAATCATCATCATCGGAACGGGATTTGGCGGCCTTGGCATGGCTATCCAGCTGAAAAAGGCCGGATTTGAGCATGTCACACTGCTGGAAAAAGACAACCGCGTGGGCGGTACCTGGCGCGACAACACCTACCCCGGCGCGGCCTGCGATGTGCAGTCGCACTTTTACTCCTACTCTTTCGAGCCAAAACACGATTGGTCTCGCAAATTCGGGCTTCAGCACGAACTTCTTGGCTACATGGAACACTGCGTTGAAAAGTACGGCCTCCGGAAGCAGATCCACTTTAACTGCGAAGTGGCTGAGGCGATATTTGACGACGCCCGCAACCTCTGGACGCTGAGACTTACCGACGGCGAAACGTTGGAAGCGCGAGTGCTCATCACGGCAACAGGCCAACTGAACCAGCCTGCGTGGCCCAGGATCGAGGGCATGGACGATTTTGAAGGTGCCGGCTTCCATTCAGCCCGCTGGGATCATAATTACGATCTCAAGGACAAACGCGTTGCGGTTATCGGCACCGGAGCGAGCGCCATCCAGTTTGTACCCGAAATTGCCGGCAAGGTTAAATCCCTGGCCCTGTTTCAGCGCTCGGCAGCATGGGTTCTGCCAAAACCGGATCGGCCCTTCAAACGCTGGGAACAAACCCTGTTCAAAACCATTCCCGCATGGGACAGGCTGTACCGCTACCTGATCTACTGGAAGAACGAAAGCCGCGGTCTGGCATTTACAGGCTTCAGCCGACTGCTCAATATCTTTGCGCGGCAGGCCAAAAACGAAGCCCGCAAACACGTCACGGACCCGGAAAAGCTCGCGCACATCATTCCGGACTACCAGATTGGCTGTAAACGAATTCTGATATCCAATGACTGGTATCCGGCCATTAATCGAACCAACCTGGACCTTGTTACCGACCCGATTGAAAAAATTGACCACACCGGCGTTCAGACACAATCCGGCAAGCATTACGCTGTTGACGCCATTATCTTTGGTACCGGCTTTCGGGCTTCAGAATTCCTGTCTCCGATTCGTGTAACCGGGCGTGGCGGAATAACGCTGAACGAAGCCTGGCAAGATGGCGCTGTTGCCTTCAAAGGGATTACCGTCTCGGGATTCCCCAATCTGTTCATGCTCTACGGGCCAAATACCAACCTGGCGCACAACTCGATTCTGTACATGCTGGAATCCCAATTCAACTACGTACTCGGCTGCCTGAAAGTCCTGCAAAAGTACCCAGGTGCCGCTATGGATGTACGGAAAGACCGCATGAAACGCTATTCAAATGTCATTCAGGAAGGCCTTGAAGGCAGCGTTTGGAGCTCCGGGTGCGACTCCTGGTACCTCGATGCCAACGGCAAAAACACTCTGAACTGGCCCGGTTTTACGTTCTCCTACCGTTTTTCCACACGCCATGTGGACACAACAGACTACCAACTGCTTGATCCGGCCGGATAATACCTGGCTCCAAGCCTGCACAAAGGCACTCACGTGCAGGCGTTCTCCTTAGCTTATCCATAAGTTGTTCCTGAGTTCTCTGGTTTAACAAAAACACAGAGTTTGCATGGTGCATAAATACATAGGATGATTGGATGATAAGATAAACGGATGATAGGTTGATGCTAAAAAAAATCCAGAAGGGTTCGCTGGTGGAAACCGCAATAGAAAGCCTGAGACACGCCATCGAAACTGAGCAGTGGCCAGTAGGCGGCAGGCTGCCCGTGGAGTCGGAGCTTTCAGAAGCCCTGGGCGTGAGCAGAAACACCGTACGCGAAGCCGTGCGCGTACTGGCCCATGTGGGAATGCTCGAAACCCGTCAAGGAGACGGCACCTATGTAAGGGCAACCCGGGATGCCGGTGAAACTCTCAAGCGCATCGCCCGCACCCAGCTCACAGATCAGCTGGAAGTCCGGATCATGCTGGAAACGGAAGCGGCAAAGCTGGCGGCGCAACGTCGTACCGAGCAGGATCTCCGAACCATGACCATGGCGCTTGATGCCAGAGGCAAGGCCGATGCCGACCTCGCGGCTCGTATTCACCACGACGAGGCTTTTCACCACGCGCTGGTGGCCGCATCCCATAACTCGGCACTGGCAGAGCTTTACGACTACTTCTCCCACGCCATCACCCAGACAATCGAACGTACGGAAAACGACGCGGACTTGCCGGAGCCTTCCCAGGAAGATCATGAACTGCTTCTGGCCGCCGTTCGCCGTCAGGATTCGGTAAAGGCTGAAAAGCTGGCCGGGGACCTTCTTGCCCCCAGCCTTAAAGCGCTTCGAAAGAGAGGCTCCTGATTATGAAGCTCAGGCCAGACATGTTTACCATCCTTCTACTCGGCGCTATTGTCCTGGCTTCATTTCTGCCTGCTACAGGCACTGCCGGGGATTTTCTGGCCAGTGCCGGAACCATAGCCGTCGCCCTGCTCTTCTTCTTTCACGGTGCGGCGTTATCGCGGGAACAGATCGTTGCGGGTGCTTCGCATTGGCGACTGCACATCCTGATTACCATGCTCACGTTCGTGTTCTTCCCTCTGGCTGTGCTTCCCATTAACGGCATAAGCGGTTTTGCACCGTCCTGGATGCCCGCAGACCTTGGGCTTGGCTTTTTGTACCTGGGTGTATTGCCGTCTGCTGTTTCCTCATCCATTGCCTATACGGCCATAGCCCGGGGAAACGTACCTGCGGCTATCTGCAGTGCCGCTGCATCCAATGTGTTTGGCATGATGCTGACACCCTTCTTGCTGTTATTGCTTGTCAGTTCGTCCGGTAGCGGCGACTTTGCAGTGGGCGAAGCCCTGAAAGATATCGTGTTGCAGCTGTTATTACCGTTCGCCGTCGGCCATGCCATGCGGCCGATTCTGGGAGGTTATCTGGCGCGCAATGAGAGCCTGATGGCGCGCTACGATAAATGCGTTATCTGGTTGATCGTGTATTCCGCTTTCTCACACTCGGTAGAAAGCGGGCTCTGGCAGAATCTGCCCGTAAAAGCCATTGTTCTCACAGTATTGCTATGCATCGGGCTTCTGGCATTATTCATGTTCTTTGCGAGGTTTCTGGTGCGGCGGTTCGGGTTCAGCCTGGAAGACGAAGCAGCCGTTGTTTTCTGCGGCTCCAAGAAGAGTCTGGCTTCCGGTTTGCCCATGGCAAAAGTACTGTTTTCAGGGCACCCCGGGTTCGGCATGATCGTTCTGCCGATTATGTGCTACAACCAGGTTCAGGTGATTCTCGGCGCCATTCTGGCCCAGAAATACCGGGACAAAATCGCCGAGTCCAGATCAGCACAAGCACAAGCAGAAGCGAACGCGAAGTAATCAAGCGGCGGTATCAGCCGCCGCTCATGCCACCAAAAAGAATGGCGAGTATTACAAGCCCGATGACCCAGCCAATAACAGCTGGCCAGAAATTAACCATTTGAGGCGACTCTGAATCGATGCCCTCCTCCGCCGCATCAGGCTCTGGCTCCGACTCCGGATAATTGCGCTCATCGTCCAGAGCGACGACGTCCTGAAGGCTATGCCAGTCGAACCACTCGGCCAGGAAACGCACAACTGGCGCTGTAAAGCTCCCGTTCTCTGCCATGGGGCGAAGTTGTGGCTCCATTTGCCGGCCGATTTCCCGGCGCAGCGGAAGTTGATCTGCCGGCGGTTCGCAGAGTATCGCCTTCCAGATACCCGCATCCCCCGTCCTGCCGGGGTCGTTCAAAAGCGCCTTGATCTGAATCATCACCTCACGGACGACCTGGCTTTCCGATGCATCCAATTCGCGATCAATTTCCCTGGCATTCATATCAGGCTTACTCCACGCTTGTGATTCATTACATTTTTGAGAGACAAATGACGTGTAGTCAAATACGATAGCGAAGGAACGCAAACAGCGCTTCGCTTTTAATTCCGTAATTATAGAACGACACCCATGCCCGTTACGAACTTCAACAACTGCACTCGGTGGCGCCCGGCTTTTTGGAACTCTGGTTTCGTTGCAACAGGCCTTCTGAGTTTCATGTTGGTGAGCTCTCCAGCCGCTTCCCAATCGCTCTCCGACGATCCTGAACAGATTGGTTTCTACGGATTTAACGATGAGATACCGGAGGTACTGACGACCACCCGGCTACGGCAGCCAAAAACCCGGGTTCCCGGGACAACCACGGTTATTGATGGAGAGATGATTCGTGATCTCGGCATCATGAGCCTTGTTGAGATATTCCGACTCGTCCCGGGCATGGTTGTGGGCGATGTCGGCAGCAGCACGCCGGTCACAACCTATCATGGCACCGTGCACTATGAGCAACGCCGGATGCAGGTGCTCGTCGATGGCCGTACCGCGCACCGCTCCACCCTGTCCGATATGGACTGGCAAACCATGCCGGTTCCACTCGAACTTATTGAAAGAGTCGAAATAAGCCGCGGGCCGAATTCAGCCGCCTATGGCATCAACGCTTTTTTGGGCACGATCAACATCATTACCCGCAACCCGGCTGACACTGCAGGTGCAGAGATTCGCGTTGTTGGAGGCTCCAGAGACTATGTCCGCACGTTTGCTTCCGTTGGCGATGTCAGCGAAAGCTACGACTGGCGGATAGCGTACGAAAAGCGCAAATTCGGCGGTTTCGATTATCAAATTGAGGATCGGAAGCGCGCGCCTTTTCACGATGGCCATGACATCAACGTCCTTAACTATGACTCCCGTCTGAAGGTGAATCCAGGCTTCAACGCAGATATCCGCCTGGGCGTCGTTGATGGGATAAACGAAGAAGATGTTTTCAAAAATGGTGAACTCGGCGCTACGGACAACCCGGACATTGATGTTCGGGACTACTATCTTCAGACACAGCTTAACTTCACCACATCAAGCACCCATTTTTTCCACGTTCTAGTGAGTTTCGCGAACTACGATCGCAGACAACGCTGGCCTATAGAAGTACCCGAGTCGGTCGTAAACTGCCTCGCCAACGGCAACTCTTTATTTGACGACGCCAACAATTGCTTCCAGCCCGGCGGATCCCCGCTAACCGCCAATGTAAACTCGGATTCCGAGGACTCGAGGCTGGAATTCGAGCTTCAGGATACCCTGTTGTTCAGCGATGACCTGAAGCTCGTTACCGGGTTGGGTTTCCGCAAAGACACCTATCGCTCTGAGACGCTTTTCGACGGGCGCGGAAACAACTACCAGTCGCGGGTATTTGGAAATCTGGAGTACACCCCTATCAACTGGCTTACCTTGAACGCTGGCGGTAACTGGGAACGCACGACAACCACCAATGATGGCTATTTCTCGCCTCGGCTTGCGGCAAATTTCACGCTCGGCAATAACCACGCGCTAAGGTTCGTGTATTCAAAAGCTGTGCGCACGCCGGACGGTTTTGAGCAAGATCCGGATTACGGGTATACATTGAAAGATGTCCGGCCGACACAATACGCTTTGTACGAGGGCGTTCGGGTAGAAAACACTCTCGTTAATCGTGACGTAGAACTTGAAGAAGAGAGCATTATATCGCGGGAAATCAGTTACTTCGGTCAGTTTCCTACGAATACAGGTCAAATCTCTCTGGAAGTCAGGGTATTCAAAGACAAAATGCGGGACATGATTAGCGGTATCATCGGTTTTGAAGACTGGACGATCGACAACAACGTCGATATCGATCAGAAAGGCTTTGAAGTTGAAGCTGCCATGGCGTACCCCGGAACAACATTCAGAGTCAGTTATGGCTATCTTGACCAGGATGACTGGTACAACGGCCCGGAAATTTCTTCTGACAACAGCGTCAACAAAAAGGAAAAGCAGTACAAGGTAGACCTTCTGGGACGACTTTCGGCAAGGCACTCCGGCAGTGTCGCTTTAATTCAGAACTTGCCGTTTGGTCTGAAAGGGTCCGCCGCCTATTACTGGGCAGATCAACTCAAGGAGTCGCGGTTTGAGCGCCTCGACCTTCGTCTGGCAAAATCAATTTTTCAGCCTCGGTATACGGCGGAGGTTGCTGTGACTGTTCAGCACTACATGAATACGGATCCGGATATGAGCATTGATAATAATATCGAGGATCAAAACCAGCTCTTTCTGGAAGCAGGTATTCGCTTCTGATATTTAACCAGGGAATGCGTCAGGCCCGGGATGGTATGACAGAAAACGTCGCTTTGTTCTGGAGACTGGCTATTACCAGACTTCGTCAGGCTCTTTACACGCTTATAGCAACGGCGATATTTGTCGGTGCAGTGCCCGCTCTGGCCCAGGAAAGTGATCGGTTACCTGTGTACATTGCAGGCTCGGGTAATATCACGCTGGATAAGCATATAAAGAACCTTCTGGAAGAAAGCCTGGGCGACCAACGAGACCTGGTTTTTGTTTCAGATGAGGACGTCGCCCTTAGCGGCAACGCACCCATTATAACCATCGGCCCTCGCGCATTTTCCCGTGTTCGTCAGGTAAACCGCAACGCCCCGGTGCTTGCCATGCTGGCATCGCAGGATTTTCTCAAAGGATTCGCAACCCGGTCACCTGGGCAAGTTTCCGGAATATACTACGACGTTCCCCTGCTCCGCCAAGCCCTGATCGGAAAAGCCATTCTCCCACAAGCGACCCGGATCGCACTGATTTCCACCACCAGCTCGGCCGAACTCTATGACACCCTGATCGACCAGCTTCCAAAGTATGGCCTTGAGGCCCGTCTCTTCGTCGTGGACGACGACAAGCAGCTCATACCGACGCTGACCCGAGCACTCAGCTACGGCGATTTTCTGCTGGCAGCACCCGACAGCGATATCTACAACCCCAGAACAATAAAGCACGTTCTTCTGACCGCCTATCGCCGAAACAGGATCGTCATCGGCCCAAGTCAGGCGTACGTCAAAGCCGGCTCTCTGGCGTCCGGTTACGCACCCTTTCCGGAAATGGTCAGGAAGGCGGCGGAGTATGTGCAGGAGTTCCTTAAAACCGGAACATTCCCTGAACCGGATTATCCCGCCAGTTTTCAGATCGAGATCAATCAACAAGTAGCCCGGTCCCTCAATATTCCCCTGGACTCAAGGGAAGAGATCACTAGAGCCGTTGAATTGCTGTTGACCAAGGAAAGGGGGCAAGGCGATGAGTGAGCATAACAGGATCGGTACGCCGCTTTCCCGTAAGCTCCTGATACTGGGCGCATTGCCCGCTATCGTGATGTTTATAACCCTTATAGGGTTCTTTACCTCTGCCCGGCTGGAGGATGCCCGACGTGACCTTTCTGATAGCAACCAGCTGCTGGCCGACAGTTTGGCGCCTTCCCTGGAGTATGCCGTTGTTTCTGGCAACAAGATGGCGCTTCAGGAAATACTTACCAAATCTATTCGTTACAGCAAGGCAGACTGGATTCGTGTAACCGATGTGACCGGTGAGCAAATCGGCCAAGTTGCTCGAGGCAATTCCGAAACTCCCGACATGCAGAGCGAATTTCAGGTTTATGAAGCTGAAATTCTGCAAGAGCCACTTGCATTCGATACTGGCAGAGAAACCCAGTGGTTCGAGCCAGAATATGGATATGCGGCAAGTGCGTTGCGCGTCGGTACTGTTCACGTTGGAGTCAGCGATAGCATTCTGGATGCCCGGCGCCAGGATATTCTCGGGACATCCGTTGCCCTGGGATTCTCGCTGCTGCTATTTACAATACTGGTGGTCAGTCACTCGCTCAAAGCAATCCTTTTGCCTATCCGTCAGGTTTCCGGGCGAATCAGCCGCCTGATTGAAAGGGACTATCAGATTACGAATGTGAATACGCGGCATAGTTCCAGAGACGTTATCGCGATTGAGCAACAACTCAACGAGTTGGCTGAACGCCTTGCCGCGCTGAGGGCATCTGATCAGCAAGCGCTGGCGACTTCAGAGCTTGCAAGAGAAAAGGCAGAGCTCGCAAACGATACCAAATCCGAGCTTTTGGTATCCATGAGCCGCGATCTGCGTACGCCCTTGAGCGGTGTGCAAAACATGGTTGACCTGGCCCAGGAGGAGCCACTTAGCCCCAGACAGAGAGATTATCTGCAGACCGCCCGTCAATCTACAGAGGATCTTCTGACTGTCATCAGCGACATTCGCGATTATGCTCATATGGATGGTGGCATGATCATTCCGGAGCAACGGAAATTCAATCTGCAAGCGCTAATCACGAATTGCGTTGCGTCCCACCGGCACCTGGCCGAAGAGCTGGGCCTGGCACTGACGCTGAATTTTTATGGTGATTGGCCGGAAGTGCCGCAGGTAATCGTTGACGCGGCGAGGGTTCGACAGGTTCTTGCATGCTTGCTGGATAACGCGATCAAGTTCACCAACGAAGGCCTGATAAATGTTCAGGCTGGCTGTTTTGGTGTCGAGGATGGCTGTATTGTGCTCAACTGCTCCGTAAGCGACTCCGGGAACGGTATCTCACATGACCACCCGGGGGACATCTTCAACTCATTCGAACAGCCGGATATCACCCAATCACGCAGCTTCGGCGGTACCAGTATGGGATTGTCCCTGATGCAGCGCCTGGTTGAGCTTCTTGGAGGGCGCATTCAGGTTGAAACAGATCCCGGCAAAGGCACCTCATTCCGCTTTGAGATACCTCTTGAGTTGGCATCGGCGGATAGCTGACACGACTCAGAGCCCTTCCCTGGGCTCCAGTTTCAATCAGCCGACAGGCTCACGCATGGTGACAAACTCTTCTGCGGATGTCGGGTGTATGCCCATGGTGGAATCAAACTGGGCCTTGGTTGCCCCAGCCTTGATCGCCACGGCAAGTCCCTGAGTGATTTCGCCGGCATCCGGCCCGACCATGTGCGCGCCCAGCACCCGGTCGGTTGCGTCATCAACCACAAGTTTCATCAGACAACGCTCATCGCGGCCACTGAGCACGTACTTCATGGGCCGGAATTCAGAGCGGTAGATTCTCAGGGTATGCCCGGCTTCCCGCGCCTCTTCTTCCGTTAGCCCGACAGTACCAATATTAGGCTGACAGAAAACAGCGGTAGGTATCGCGGTGTAATCCATCTCACCTTCACCATCCCCGAACATCCTGCGGGAAAGTACCATCCCTTGCGCCAGCGCCACCGGCGTCAGCTGCGGTGTACCGATGACATCGCCCAGAGCGGTTACCGAAGGTACCGAGGTCTGGAAATGATCATCCACGACGACATGTCCGGAGGCATTAAGCTCGATACCCAGCTCAGTCAGGCCCAGACCGTCTACCAATGCCCTTCTGCCCGTTGCCGCCATAACAAGCCCGGTCTCCATTACGCTGCCGTTACTGAGCTGGACCCGATAGTGAGAGTTTTCAGCTTCAACTGACTCAATCGTCACGCCGAACTCAAGACGAACGCCTTTCTTACGCATTTCCTGCTCGGTGAACTTGCGAACATCGCTATCAAAGCCACGAAGAAACAGATCTCCACGGTAAAGCAGCGTCGTCTCTACACCGAGCCCGGCCAGAATGCCGGCGAACTCCACGGCGATATAACCGCCACCCCAAACCACAGCTTGTTTTGGCAATTGCGGCAGAAAAAACATTTCGTTGGAAGTGAGGAGGCATTCTTTGCCCGGAATGTCCGGAACCACCGGCCAGCTTCCGGTCGCCACGGTTATGTGCGCCGTTGTGTATTCCGTTTCACCCACCACAACCGTATTCGGATCTTTTATCGACGCCGTGCCTTCGATGATCGTCACGCCGGCATTCTCAAGCAACTGGCCATAAATACCGTTAAGCCTTTCGATTTCTGTATTCTTGTTCGCAACAAGCGTTGGCCAGTCGAAGCTGACACCGTCCAGAGGTACGTTCCAGCCATAACCTGCTGCGTCTTCCAGCTCATCTTTGACATGAGCCCCGTAGACGAACAGTTTCTTGGGTACGCAGCCAACGTTAACGCAGGTACCACCAAGATAGCGGGATTCTACTACCGCAACCCGGGCACCGAGGCCGGCAGACATGCGCGCAAGGCGCACGCCTCCGGAACCGGCACCAATAACGATCAGATCATAATCCTGACTGTCAGACACAGTGTCTCCTGTTGTTTGTAACAACGTTAGTTTTGATTGGCCGTGGCCTTGGCGTCGGGGTGGATTTCACGGAACAGTATGTGATCCTCGAAACCACCAAGACGAATTTTACCAAGGCTGCGGAAGCCTTCCGACTCATAAAATGGCAGATAACGGTTGTTACCGGTATCGAGAACCAGCCCACTACCACGTGGATTGTCAGCGCATAGCCGTTGAACGGCTTTGAGCAATAGCCGACCGTAACCGCGATTCTGATATTTGGGATTAACCCCCATCAGCGGTAATTGGTGCGCCAGGGGCTGCGGTAACATCGCGCGGATTTTTTCATGATAATCCAGATAGCGACGTGTAGAGGCAAAACCAGCCGTCAATACCATGCGGATTCTCCAGCTGAACTGATCCGCCAGGTTCAAGCGCAGATCCGGGTCGCCGATGAACGCCACAGCAACCAGCGTATCGTTGACCATCACGCCGACTGCCTCCTGGCCCAGATCAATGTACAGATCAACCAGTTCACGCAGGGTTGCCCGGACTCGCTGTTTATAACCGGGCTTACGATGGTTGAACAGGTACTGAAACGTTGGTTCGTCACGGTATGCGTCATACAGAATCGATCTTGCTTCATTCAAAGCACTGATATCCAGCCGGACAATAACCGGTTCCGGCTTGTTATCGCTGTCGCTACTCATGCTTTCTCTCCTGCCTCGGTCCGGAGAGACCACCCCGGAACCCCATTATTCGGAATCAGATTGCCAACGTTAAACGAACAGACACCCTGCCAGGTTCCCCGGCACGATCGAGCGCGGCCTGGTCAATCACCACGCCGTGCTTACCATTGAGCATTTCCAACCAGGCTGCAACCTCTGAATAGGGGACGGCTTCAAGCCACACACGGATAGCTCCCTCACCGCTTGGTTCAAAGCGCTGCAGGGTAAGGCCGGACTCCCTTGCTGAGCGGGTAACCAGCCCCATCAGTGCCCGACCATCAGCGGGAACATCAGTGGATGCCAACGCCAGCCCAGCGCCGCTACTTCCCAGTCGCCGGATAACCGGCGCATTTGATTGCACCCAGGCCACAAGCTCTGCCGCATTGTCCTTGCTCGCGGCGGCCTTGTCGTGGAAATCAGTGACCGGGTTCCAGACCGCAAAATAGAGGATCCCGAGAAGCACGGCAATAGCCAACACCGTAAGCGCTTGCTGGTCCCGCCTGGGAAGCTGATCATACTGAGCAATCAGTTTGCCAACCGGTGGCTGCTCTTTCAGTTTAGTCAACATGAGCTTATCCTCCGGATACCGTGAGGCGGCCACGGGCGCCACTGGGTTCATTTACTACCGAGCCGATTTTGGCATCAAGTCCCTGGCCGGCCAGACCATTGCGCAGAGCGCTCAGGCGGTCGTAGCTTTCTGCACGTACGTCAACCACCAGTTCGCCACGGGACTGGCTGTAATTGATGGAGTTGAACGTTACTGAGCCGGTGCTTGCGACATTTGAATACTGTTGACCCGTGTACTTCATCAATGTGACAAAATCCACATCAGGGCCGTCTGAGCCGGCCATACGCAACTGCCCTTCCACCACGCGCCTTACGTTGCCGGCATGGGTCCGGCTGTCACCCGGGAAAGATTCGCGGTAAACCGCCATTGCCTGTTGCCGTAAATCCTCTGCCTGTTGCTGGTAATAAAAACCCATTCCGGCTTCTACCGCCACTTGCACCACAAACCATATGGCGGCTACAGCAATCAGCGGCCTCCAGGGTTTCAGTGGGCTTGCCTTACCGTTTTTGACGGAGAAATCTCGCTGGCACAGGTTAATCGGGCGGCACAGATGGTGATGGTGAGCATGAGCCAGTAACTCCAGGGGCATAAGCTCCAGAGACTCGCGGCGAACAGAAAGCCGGCCAGGCACCATCAGCTCTCCAATCAGCGCCGCTTGTTCTTCAAATTCGGTGTCGGTACCGTAAACTACGATGGGCACTTCGGCGACCACATCCTCTGACGGAGGCGCTGCCAGTGTATGCGCAAACATTCCCAGGTTGGCGGATTGCATGCTCAGCCACTCGCCCCGGTCGCTTCCCATCATTGCGGATTCGCCGTCCAGGCAAATTGACCATCCACCCTCTGTCGTCGGCAGCAGTGCCGCATCGGGATAGATGGCATCCAGCCTGGTATGTTGCCAGTCGCTGAACAACTCAAGCCATTGGGCCATTCTGCCACGATCAACCGCAGCTACCCGATAGCCCGACTGGGTGTGCAAGCCGAGCGCCAGATGAACGCTGTCGATATCCTGGGCAATTTGCTCTTCCACGGCATAGGGCAAGGCCTGGTTTATAAAGCGGCTCTGTTTCGCGGGAATATCAGCCACGCAGAATAACGCCTCATCGCCCGGGATCAGGCCAACCAGCAACACGTCATCAAGGCCATTCTGGCTCAGCGTTTGCTCAACCGTGCTGCGGAGATCGCCGCTGCCCTGAGCCTGGGCATCACCTCCTGCGTCGTAAAGCACCCAGTTAAATAAACGGGCTTCCGGATCATCTGTACTCTCGGCAATGAGAGGCAATGGTCGCACGTAAAGGCGATAAGACATGGTTATCCTTCCGAGATGGTATAGGGCTCTTTGGTAATGCGATTCTTTTGTCCGGTATCCCTGTGCACCGTCCGGACATTACCCTCCTGATTACGAAAAACCGTGCTCACCATATTAACAACACGATTATCGTAGGTAATCCGTGAAACAATCTCAAAAAAACGGGTCTGCAGCCCTAAACCTTGTGGCTTCAGGCCAAGCCCTGCGAACTCTGGCAATGCCAGAAAGTCCTGAAGGTTCTCAAACCGATCTTCCTCGCGCTTTTCAAGAATAGACGCAGCCTGAGCTTCCGTCAGGTCCTCATGCAGTGACATCAACACTTGAGCCGTCGCCGTATTCACGTTAATTCCCAGCCCGCTGACCGGCAAGGTCGTAACATGAGGCCTCAATGCCACGTATATTTCTTCAGTCATACCTTCAATCAGTCGCAGCTCTGATACGCTCATAAACGGCTGGTTCGCCGCCCGAAACCCCGGCTCAGCCATCAGGTACTGGCCATCTTCCGCACCGTAGGCGCTGATTGTCTGATCGTCCGGATCAATCCAGTCCACCAAAGCATCTACCGAAATACCGTTGATCCCGAGCGCAATCAGCAAACGGGTAACACGATCTTTGACCACTGGGTCCACCTGGCCACTTGCAGCAACCAGGTCATTCAGGTTTATCCGCCCCCCCAGATCATCAATCTGCACTTCCACAACGCTATTTTCATCCAGCGGCAGAACGGCGGCGTTCATCGCCCAGAATTCATCCAGGCTGTCGACCATCACGCTGTCTTCTTTATCCTCTTCAAAATCCCGCATCAGGATCTGACGCGCAAACGCCTCTGCACCCAGTGCAATGCTTTGGCCCTGCTGCTGCGCCAGGTAATGGCCGGCTTTAAACACGCGAATATTTTGCTGCTGGGTCATGCCGGAGGCCAGCATTACCACTAACGCCATTGCGAGCAGCACCATAATCAGTGCAACACCCTGCTGCTTTTTTGGGCAGGCGCCATAAGGATAGGGGGTCATGTTGTTCTAGCCTCCCTGCCCTGTCGGAGCTTGAGTAGCGCCCTGTTCAGTGGCACTGGCACCCTGTTCTTCGTCTGCCTCGCTACGGGCTTCGTTGATCTGATTCACAAGGCCTTGTGCGCCCGCCGGATCATAGTCTGGCAATACAAACGTTCGCACAAGCTCACCAAAGAGTTCGTGCTCAACGGTGATTTCTATACCCCTCGGAAAAGGAATGTCGGGGCGCGTACCGGGCGTCAGTGCGGCCATGGCGTCGTCGGGTGGCCATTCAGTTTCCCAGCTGTTCTGTTCGTTGAGGAACCGCAGGTCAAAAGCGGTGACATCCCCAAGCAACAGCTGGTCCCGACCGTTATCCTCCTGCCCTTGATCCACCGTTGGCCAGTATCGGCGGCGCAATTCACTACCAGTGTACTCCCAACCCACGCGCTGAAGGCTGCTGCGCCGGATACCCAGAGGATTACGCCAGCCTTGTCGCGTCACCATCAGGGCGAAATCATCTTCACGGCTGGTCAGAGCAGGCTTGAAGTCACCGTAAATGTCCCGGGCCGGACGATTAACGATTTGAGTGATATCTCTTTCCAGAAGGAGCATCGCCCGCTGCAAACCGTCGAATTGTTCGGCGAGTTCATCAACCCGATCGCGGGAAAGGATTACCCCGTTCAGCACCTGCCATACGCCAATACCGATCACGGCAGTAATAGTGATCGCCACAAGCACTTCAAGAAGCGTGAACCCCCGCCGGCAATTCAGCTCTCTCATTTCTCACCCACGAAAGCAGAAAGCGTATGCACGGGGTATGGCTTTGATCGGCCTTCACGATATCGCGATACTTCGACTTCCACCCGCCGCATTTTGGGTTCAGCCGTGGCGAGGATTTTTGTTGTCACTTGCCAGCGAAACGGGCCGTAGTCTTTATCTTTCGCATTCTCGGAAATACCCGGCAGGCTTTTCTCCAGCCGGATTTCATTGATGCGGTTATCCGCAACCCAGCCTGCGAGGGTTTTATCGCGGATGCGTTCATAACTGGAGATATACTGGCTACCCACTTCTGCAGCTGCGGTGGCAATCAGGCCGAAAACCAGGAGGGCGATCATCACTTCGATAAGCGTGAAACCTCTTGCGGATCTCGCCAGCTTTTTGGGTTGCTCTGGCCTCACCAGTCGTCCCTCTCATCGCCTGGCTGGCGCCACTGAATGGGTGAGACTCCATCCGATGCAAGGGTCTGCGTGTAGTCCGTTTCGCTGCCAACGGTGAACTCAAGCTCAAAAGGTGTGGTTTCTCCGCTGGAGAAAAACACCACATCCGGCCGGAGCTTGTCTTCCGCCGACGCCAGGCGGGGAGCATCGCTTTCAATGAACGGTGTGGTTACCAGCCATTGCGGAAACGTCCTGGCTCGGAATATACGCTCACCCGACCCTTTCCAATCGCCTGTTTCATCCTGAAAGGCGACAAAGCGATACCCGTTATCTTCCAGCAGCAGCCCGATTTCCAGGTTGTTCAGCACCGCCTGATCCGATGCTGTCTGCATCAGCAAATACAGTTCCCGCACCTCATTCTGCAATTCCCGCTGCTGGGAGTTTCCACCCATGGTGAACACCGCCAGGGCCGCGAGCAGCCCGACCAAAACCAGGACAACCAGTATTTCAATCAGCGTAAAGCCGTTGCTGTTGTTACCTGATCTTGCGCGAATCACGAATCAGTTGCCGATATTCCAGAGGCTGATATCAGACGCGTCTCCGTCACCACCATCCTGACCATCGGAACCCTTGGAGTAGAGGTCGTAAGGGCCTTCTCTGCCGGGACTCACATACTGGAATTCACTGCCCCAAGGATCCAGCGGGACGCTTTTCATGTAGCCATCGGGGTTCCAGTTCTTCGGCTCGGGGCTGCCGCTGGGGCGTGATACCAATGCATCCAGACCTTGCTGTGTGGAGGGGTAATGGCTGTTATCCAGCCGATATAGATCCAGCGCCTTGGAAATGTTGGTGAGCTGAGTTTCTGCCACGGTTACCTTTGCCTGGTCGCTCCGGCCCATGATATTCGGAGCCACAATGGCCACCAGCAGACCGAGAATTACCATCACAACCATGATTTCGATAAGGGTGAAGCCCCGGCTGGATTGCGGCATATTCAGGTTTTTCATCGTCATTATGTCACTCGTTGTTGGCTTGAAAGGTTGGCTTGAATAGCTTTCATCACAGGATATTAGCCGACCAGATTGCTCATGTTCAGTATGGGCAGCATGATGGCCATCACAATAATCAGTACGACCACACCCATTACCAGAAGCATCATGGGCTCAAAAAGCCCGACGATAGCGGCTATTTTCGATTGCAGCGTACTTTCCTGCATCCTTGCAGTACGTTCCAGCATGCTGTCCAGCTCCCCGCTGGCCTCTCCACTGGCAATCATGGTCAGCATCATCGGTGGAAAGTAGCCGGACTGATCCAGCGCCCGGTGCAAAGAGCCTCCTTCACTGACTTTTCGCGCGGCGTCTCTGAGCTCCTGTCGCAAATAGTCATTTGAGAGCACCTCCCCTGCAATCCTCATGGCATCTACCAGAGGAACGCCACTGGTCGTCAGTATGCTCAGCGTGCTGGCATAACGGGCCGTGTTAACGCCCCGTACCATTCCGGAAAACAAGGGCAGGTGCAGAAGACGTTTATGGAACCGCAGCCGGACGGCCGGTTTGGTAAGCGCAAAACGAAATGCCATCAGGCAACCAACCAGTAGAATAAAGAGATAGACACCGTAACTGGTAAGAAATTCCGACATTGCCAACATCGCTACCGTCAGCCCCGGCAATTCCTGCCCCTGTTTCACGAAAACCTCAATGATATCCGGCACAACGTAAGTCAGCAGGAAGACCACAATGGCGATTGCCACAAAACTCAGAACGATGGGGTAAATCGCGGCTAGCTGTATCTTCTGGCGGGATTCCTGCCGGCTCTCCGTGTAATCCGCCAGCCGATTCAGAACCAGATCCAAATGCCCGGCATGCTCACCTGCCGCGACGGTTGAGCGGTAAAGCCTGGGAAAGGCTTTGGGGAATTCGCCTAGGCTATCGGCCAGCGTGTAGCCTTCCATTACCTTCGCACGAATGGCGATCAACATACTGCGAGTGCGAGGCCGGGTAGTTTGTTGGGCGGTTGCAGAAAGTGCTTGTTCAATGGGAATGCCAGACTGGATCAACGTCGCCAACTGGCGTGTAACCAGCGCAAGATCGGCGGCTGTAAGAGAACCTCTCCCGCTAAGCGGGTTGCCGCGGCTTGGCTTCTGAACCGCCGGTTCCACTGCCAGTGGCGTAAGACCTTTTTCCCGGAGCTGCTGGCGCACAGCGCGGGGCGCATCGGCCTCTACCACCCCTTGCTTCTGTTTCCCCCGTGCATCAAGGGCCTTGTATTCATAAGCAGGCATGGCTTACTGGCCCCGGTGCGTTACACGAAGCACCTCTTCCAACGTGGTGACGCCCTCAAGAATCTTCCGGACGCCGTCTGCGTGAATGCTCGGTCCTTTCAGCCGGGCTTCCCGCTCCAGATCCAGTTCACCTGCACGCTTGTGAATCAAAGCGCTGATCTCCTCGGTTACTTCAACCACTTCATAGATACCAATACGCCCGCGATAGCCTGATTGGTTGCAGTGCTCACAGCCTTTTGCCCGATAAATGGTTGGCGGATTGGCAAATTCCTGCTGCAGAAATTGACAGTGTTCTTCTGTGGGTGCATAAGGCTCGCGGCACTCCTTGCACAAAACCCGCACAAGACGCTGGGCCACAATGCCCACCAGGCTTGATGAAATCAGGAAGGGCTCAATGCCCATATCCATTAGCCGGGTAATTGCGCCCACCGCCGTATTGGTGTGCAGAGTAGATAACACAAGGTGGCCGGTAAGACTGGCCTGAACGCCAATCTCGGCCGTTTCGAGGTCCCGGATTTCGCCAATCATCACCACATCGGGATCCTGTCGCAGAATAGCTCGCAAGCCCCGGGCAAACGTCATCTCAACCTTTGGATTCACCTGGGTCTGGCCAATGCCCGGCAGGTTGTACTCAATAGGATCCTCAACCGTGAGGATGTTTCGGCTGCGGTCGTTAATCTCCTGCAACGAGGCATACAGCGTTGTGGACTTACCCGAACCGGTAGGCCCGGTAACCAGTAATATGCCGTAGGGCCGGTGAATAAGCCTGCGCAGAATTTTCAGATCGTCTGGCGCCATACCTAGAGATTCAAGGCGTATCGCACCCGCCTGTTTATCCAGCAAGCGCAATACAACCCGCTCGCCACCGGATGACGGCATGGTAGAGACCCGGATATCCACCTCGCGGCCGGCCACCCTCAACGCAATCCGGCCGTCCTGAGGTACCCGCTTTTCGGCAATATCCAGTTTTGCCATAACTTTGATCCGTGAAACCAGCAACGGTGCCAGCGCACGTTTGGGTTGTACAACTTCGCGCAACACGCCATCAACTCGAAACCGCACGATCAGACGTTTCTCATAGGTTTCGATATGCACATCCGAGGCACTGCTCTTTACTGCCTCGGTCAGAATCGCATTGATAAGGCGGATAATTGGAGCGTCGTCTTCCTGCTCCAGAAGATCTTCCGTTTCCGGGACCGAATCGGCGAGCGAGGCCAAATCCATATCATCGCCAATGCCTTCGACCATCTGCATGGCTTCTGCAGAGTCGTTTTGATAAGCCGCATTGAGCGCCTGGTCAAAGTGGTCCGGCTCAATGGTGGTAAATCGCGCGCGCCCACCGCTTATCCGGTTGGCCTCCGCCAATGCAGAATGGGGAGCACCGGGTCTGACCAGAATAACCGGGTTGCCCTCTTCCGAGCGGGTCAAAATGATGCCGTTACGCTTCGCAAAGGTAAAGGGGAGACGACCCAGCGGAGCATCCTGCGGCTGAAGTTCGGTTTCTGTGCTCAAGGTGGTCCTCGTTCTTATAAGGCAATCAGGGGGAAGGCTATCACAGGAGATAGGCCCGCTGAATAACTCTCTACACTATACTCCCAATAAAAGACGCTATTCTGATAACCTGTGAGACTTTCGCCGTTTCCCTGGACGGTTTTTGCTTTGCCAGCGGCTTCTCGGCAGCTTGCGAACTTGCATTCTGGACGATCAATGCTCTCAATTAATCAAAGGCTTCCGCTCATTCTGGCTCTCGCTGCAGGCTTGGCCATGACCAGTGTGACTTCATGGCAAGCCTACAGCTTCTGGCAGAACGAAAGTCGCCAAGCGGCTCAGAGCAACCAGCCTGTCGCACAGACGCTCACAGAAAAACGCAGCGCTCCAGCCCTGCCCCTTGCTTCCCTGGAGTTTTTTGGCACCGCTCAGATCGGTGGCGCTGAAGTGCCAGAAAATACCGAAGATCTGCCGGAAACTAACCTTCGGCTTTTTCTCCGGGGCGTTCTCGCATCCGACGGTGACTTTCCTGGAAGTGCGTTGATAGAGGACGATAAAAGCAAGACAGAGGCCTACCTGGTGGGCGATGAACTGCCCGGCAACGCCAAACTCCGCTCTGTTCATCCCAATCGCGTTATTGTTGATCGTGCCGGTAAACTGGAAAACCTGTTTTTCCCCGAGTCTGATGACAGTTCCGGAATGAGCTTTTCATCAGACGCCGACAACATTCAGCAAGAACCTGCGCAGCAAGTTCAGGTGCCGGATACTACCAACCGGCCCGTCCGCTCAACGCTTCCGCCCGCAAACGAGCAGGAGCGCCGGGAAGAAATACGCAAGCGCCTTGAACAACTCCGCGAACGCCTGCGCACCAACGGATAACAGGCAGCTCTCTCTGCCTCTCTGCCATGCGGGGCTGTGTCGGCAAATGACACAGCCAATGTCGTTATAGGACAGTGCCAGCGTCGGATAAACCGATAGAATGCTATCTGGTTCAATCAACACTGGAGTGTACTTTGATGCAACGCTGGAATGGCTGGGGCGATGAGCAGTTTAATCTGGAACTACCGACACAGGGGCAGAGCTTTCTTTCACAGCGTGTGGGTTCCGGCAAGCCTCTGACCGATGCCTCGCTGGAGTCTGTCTGCGCCAAGGTTCCGGAGTCGCGCCTGCCGGCTGACGCCACCGTTGATAAGCTGATCGACACCAGCCCCGAAGTACGGGTGCGCCACGCTCGCGGTCAAAGCTTGCCAGACTGGCTGGCCATGCGCAGCGGTGATTTCGGCGTTTTTCCGGATGGCGTCGCCTGCCCTGAGAACAGCCGCGACGTGCAGAAACTGCTTCAGTATGCGCAGGCCAGCAACATTGAACTGATCCCCTACGGCGGCGGCACCAGCGTTGCAGGCCACATCAACCCGCTGGCGAGCGATAAACCGGTACTCACCGTGGACATGGGCGGAATGAACCGCCTGACTGACCTCGACCGGGAAAGCCAGATCGCTACATTCGGCGCAGGTACCCCGGGGCCCCTCGTGGAATCCCAATTACGGGCTCACGGTTACACGCTCGGGCACTTCCCCCAATCGTTTGAACTCTCGACCATCGGCGGCTGGGTGGCCTCGCGCTCCAGTGGGCAGCAGTCTTTGCGTTACGGCAGAATCGAGCAGTTATTTGCAGGAGGCCGGGTCGAAACTCTCAAAGGTACGCTGGACCTGCCCACCATTCCGGCTTCAAGTGCTGGCCCGGACATTCGTGAGATGATCCTGGGTTCCGAGGGCCGTATTGGCCTGATTACCGAAGTTAAAGTTCGGGTTAGCCGCCTGCCGGCACAGGAAAGCTTTCATGTTGTGTTTTTCCCGGACTGGGATAGAGCGCGCACCGCCTGCCGTAAACTCGTACAAAACCGCACCCAGCTTTCCATGTTGCGCCTGAGCAACACCATTGAAACAGAGACCCAGTTGGCGCTTGCCGGGCACCCACATCTTATTGGCATGCTCGAAAAAGTACTTTCCTTGCGTGGCTCTGCCGAAGGTAAGTGCATGATGACCTTCGGGCTGACCGGCACCAGCCGACAGTGCGACAGTGCCAAACACGAAGCAAAACGCATCTGTGCGGAATACAAAGGTGTGTATACAGGAACCCGGCTGGGCAAAAAGTGGGCCGAGAAACGCTTTACCATGCCCTATCTCCGGGAAGCACTCTGGCAGATGGGTTATGCCGTGGACACTCTGGAAACCGCAACCGACTGGGATAATGTTGATAACCTGCTTGCCCTGATGGAAGGCAGCCTGCGCGGCGGACTTCAGGCCCGTGAAGAAAGTAAAAATGAGCGCACACACGTGTTTACCCATCTGTCTCATTTTTATGGCCAGGGCTGCAGCATTTACACCACTTATGTTTTCCGTGTTGCCGACAGCTATGAAGAGACACTGGCGCGCTGGAAGCATCTGAAGAACACAACCTCTGAACTGATCGTGCGCAATCGCGGCACCATCAGCCATCAACATGGTGTTGGCAAAGATCACGCGCCTTTCCTGCCGGTTGAAAAAGGTGAACTGGGTATGCTGGCCATTCGTTCTCTGTGCCAGACCTTCGACCCCGAAGGCATTCTCAACCCCAAAACCCTGGTGGAATAGGGCTGATGAAGCGTCGAGACTCATTGCTCAGAGAACTTCAAAGCAGCCCCCGCACGTTTGATGTTGTGGTGGTGGGCGGCGGCATTACCGGTGCCGGTATAGCGCGGGAAGCGGCCGGCAGCGGCCTGAAAACCCTGCTCGTTGAACAGCGGGATTTTGCCTGGGGAACCTCCAGCCGATCTTCAAAAATGGTGCACGGCGGCCTACGCTATCTCGGCAGCGGCCAGTACCGGCTGACCAGAGACGCCGTCACCGAACGCCAACGCCTGATGGACGAGGCACCGGGGCTTATCGAGCCCTTGCGCTTTATCATGCCGCACTTTCAGCACCAGTTTCCCGGCCCGCGGCTGTTTCAGATTTTGCTGAGAGTCTACGACTGGATATCCCGCACCCATTCACGTCAACTGCTGACACCGGGTGAGACGATGCAATGGGTGCCCGGTCTGAACACCGAAAAGCTCACCGGCGCCAGCGGCTTTACCGATGCGGTAACCGACGACGCCCGCCTGGTGCAACGAGTCATCACCGAGGCCCGCCAGGACGGCGCCTGGTGCCTTAACTACGTGAAAGCCGTAAAGGTTCTTCGAGCTGAGGGCCAGGTCAGCGGGCTTGAGCTGCAAGCGGAAGACTACGCCGAGGCATTTATCGTTAACACGCCTCTGATCATCAACGCGACAGGTGTATGGGCAGATCGGCTTCAGCAGCCAGATAGTGATGAGAAACCCATGACAATTCGGCCACTGCGAGGAAGCCATCTGGTTCTTCCTTGGCACAAGCTGCCGGTCTCCTGTTCTGTTTCCCTGTTCCACCCTGATGACAAGCGCCCGGTTTTTGCGTTTCCCTGGGCCGGCACAACAGTGCTCGGCACGACGGACCTGGATCATAAAGAAAGCCTGGACAAGGAGCCCCGCATTGCCGTCGAAGAAGTCGATTATTTGCTACGCATATCCAAGAGGCTGTTCCCGCGCGCAGCGATTTCCCGAAGCGACGTTCTTTCCACCTGGGCAGGCGTTCGGCCAGTCGTCACTGCAGACCACAGCACCGCCGGCCCCAAGGCTCCATCCAAAGAAAGCCGTGAACACGAATTCCGCGAAGATAAGGGGTTAATCAGCATTGCAGGTGGCAAACTGACCACCTTCCGGCTGATAGCAAGGGAAGCACTTACCAGAGGTCTGGGAGGCGAAGAGCGCTTGCGACAGGAGAGCGGCCCGGTGTTCCGGCCCACCCCCCGGTTACTGCGCCCGGCAAACATAAGCCATCAGAACTGGCAGCGGCTTGTGGGCTTTTACGGTTCGGATCTCTGCGCGGTTCTGCAGGCCGGGCCCACCGCAGCCGTTAGCGATGATGCGGCCTCGGGCTCTGTACCGGGCGAGCTGCTGTGGGCCGAAGTTATTTGGGCCTGCAAGCACGAAGACGTAAGACACCTGGATGATCTGATGTTACGTCGCACCCGGCTTGGCCTGATAGCGCCCGAAGGAGGCAAAGCATTACTGCCGTTAGTGAAGCAGTACTGTCAGAGCACACTCAACTGGGATGATGAACAGTGGCGTGCCGAAGAGCTACGGTACCTTGCCCTGTGGAGCGAAGCCTATTCCCTCCCGGGCCATCCGGAGCCGACGCATGCCGTCTGACCCGCTGATTCTCGCCATTGATAACGGCACCCAGAGCGTACGCGCCCTGCTCTTCGATACTCGCGGTAACCTTGTCGCCAAAGGCAGGCGGGAGATTCAGCCGTACTTTTCAGAGCAGCCGGGTTGGGCTGAACAGCAGCCGGAATATTTCTGGGAAAACCTCGGCAAAGCTTGCGCTCAGCTTTGGGAATCTACAGACGTCACACCAGACAGGGTTGTGGGCGTTACCGTAACAACTCAGCGCGGCACGGTTATTAACCTCGACGAAAACGGCAAGCCACTTCGCCCGGCAATTATCTGGCTGGACCAACGGCACGCCCGGGTCGATGGCCCGGTGAAAGGCCCCTGGGGCTGGTTATTCAAACTGGCACGGCTTGAAGACACCATTAACCGCTTCCGGGAGAACACCCAGGCCAACTGGATTGCTCAGAACCAGCCGGAGATCTGGGACAAAACCCGGCATTTTGTTTTGCTATCCGGCTACCTGAATTACCGCTTAACCGGCGAGTTCCGGGATTCAACCGGCAGCCAGGTGGGCTACCTGCCATTTGACTACAAAAAGCACCGTTGGGCCGGCCCCCGCGACTTCAAATGGCAAGTCATGCCAGTCAAAAAGTCCATGCTGCCGGATCTGGCCAGCCCTGGCTCCACCTTGGGCCATCTCACCACAGAGGCCGCCAGCCACTTGGGGCTTTCGGAAGGTCTGCCGGTGATCGCAGCGGCCTCCGACAAAGCCTGCGAAATACTCGGCTCCGGCGGCTTGACGCCCGATATAGGCTGCATGAGCTATGGCACAACTGCCACGATAAATGCCACCAACAAACGCTATGTGGAACCGGTGCGTCTGATGCCGCCTTACCCTTCAGCGCTGCCGGGGCATTACTCCACAGAAGTGATGATTTACCGGGGCTTCTGGATGGTGAGCTGGTTCAAACGCGAGTTCGGCCTGCGAGAGCGGGAACTTGCCGAGCAAAGGGGTATTGAGCCGGAAGAGCTGTTTGATGAACTGGTTCAAGCTGTACCTGCGGGTTCCATGGGCCTGATGTTGCAACCTTACTGGTCACCAGGTGTGCGCCAACCCGGGCCGGAAGCCAAAGGCTCCATTATTGGTTTTGGCGATGTTCACACCCGCTCGCATATCTACAGAGCGATTCTTGAAGGCCTGGCTTACGCACTGCGGGAAGGCAAAGAAAAGATCGAAAAACGCAGCGGCGTTAAGATACGCAAACTTCGGGTTGCGGGGGGCGGCTCCCAGAGTGATGCTGCCATGCAGTTAACCGCCGACGTATTTGGTTTGCCGGCCGAGCGTCCCCACACCTACGAAACCTCCGGGCTAGGTGCTGCGATTGATGCCGCCGTTGGCCTGGGCCTGCATCCGGATTTCGACACCGCTGTGGCGGCGATGACCCGGGTTGGCGATGTGTTCCATCCCAACCCCGAAGCGCGCGAGCTATACGAAAGGCTCTACTCCGAGGTTTACCTGCGCATGTACCCGCAACTTCAGCCGCTGTACCAGAAAATCCGGGATATCACCGGCTATCCAAAGTAGGTTTCTTTGCATTGGCCATCCCGGTATAGCATTAATCGGCCTGCGGGTATGGGTGCCTCAAACCTCAACGGTTCCCGGGCCGAACGTTACGTTTGCACTGTCCTCCCAGGTCAGTTCTGCATGAGAGGGATATAAGGTTGCCGTTGTAATCTCCGCCTGTGCCATCAATGGCGTGGTCGCAATGGCAATCGCAAGCAGGCTGTGCTTTTTCATTGGAGGGCTCCTTCAGGGCTGCTGGCGTTTTGGTGCAAAGAAAAACCGTGTTCAGTAAAGTACCGGATAGACAGACCTTTGGCATCGAGGCCGCGTTCAAGTGCCCATACTCTGGTGACCACAATGATAACTCCGCTCACACCCGATAGCCTCAAGCTTGGAGCTGAACGGCTCGCAACCATTGATCCCGACCTCGGGCGTTTGCATCAACGCCTGGGGCCGCCCCCACTTTGGGAACGCGAACCGGGCTTTGCGACCTTGATAAAGATCATCCTTGAACAGCAAGTTTCGCTGAAAGCCGCTCATACGATGTACCAGCGCCTGCATGATTACTTGGGTGAGACGTCGCCATCTTTGGTGATCAAGGCTGGTGAAGCAGGATTAAAGAGCATTGGTCTCACGAGGCAGAAAGCTGGTTACTGCTACGGACTTGCCGAAAAAATTCATTCAGGCGAGCTATGCCTGGATCAAATCGAAACTCTCCGTGACAACCAGGGGCGCAAGGCCTTGCTTGCGGTTACCGGCTTGGGGCCGTGGAGCGTCGACATCTACTATTTGATGGCTCTTCGCCGACCAGACGTCTGGCCTCAGGGAGACCTGGCCCTGGCCGTCGCGCTTCAGGAAGTGAAAGGGCTGAGCGCACCCGCAACACGCGAGGAGCAAAAAACGCTAACTCAGCTTTGGTCACCGTGGCGCAGTGTTGCAGCACGAATGCTCTGGCTGCACTACCTGGATGCCCGAGGAGACAACCCTTTTCTAACCAACGCATCAGAGTGATCGGAATGGTGAGTGAAACAATTACTCACCCGGCTCCGGCACGTCGTGCTTGCCCGCGCTCTGCCCTTGGGCAATTTCCCGTTCGCGGTTGCGGTCATCACCGTCGGGCCGCAGTGGCTCCTGATCTTGTCCGCGAGCTGGAGCAAGCATTACACGGGTGAGCAACGGAAAGTGATCCGATCCTATCGAGGGCAAACGGGTAATGGAGGCAAGCGTAAAATGATGGCTGTGGAACAAATGATCCAGCGGCCATCTTAACAACCGATAATCCGCATGAAACGTGCTGTAAAACCCTCGCCCTACCCTTGGGTCAAGCAAGCCGCTTACCTTACGGAACAAGCGAGTTGTCGGCGACCAGGCCACGTCGTTCAGATCACCGGTTACGATCACAGGCTCATTACTGTCGGCAACGCTGCGCCCGACAATCACCAGTTCTGCATCCCGCTCTGTCGACTCGTCGTTTTCTGTGGGGCTTGGCGGCGCAGGGTGCACGAAGTGCACTCTCACGCTATCGCCGGACCGAAGCTCAACCAGAGCGTGCATGGAAGGCACCTTGTCCTCAATCAGAAAGCGCACTTCAGACTCATGCAGTGGTAACCGGGAGAATACGTGCATGCCATATAAGTTATCCAACGGGCACTTGATGGTGTAAGGCATTTCGTTTTCCAACGCCACCAGCTGGTCTTCCCACCACTGATCCGACTCCAGCGTCACAAGAATATCGGGTTGGTGCTGTTCAACGAGTTTCAGCAATGCCTCGACGTTCCGGTTAGGCGTGAGCACATTGGACGTCAGAATGGCCAAAGTCCGATCGGGGCTTTTCGCCCGCGCATCTTTGACTTCCTTCGGCCAGATCGCTGTGTAGGGCAAAATCCACCAGAGCTGTGAGGCCAGCGATAGCCCTGCCACAACAATCAACACCCAACTCAAAGGCCAACTCAGATCCAGGAACAACAGATCAATAATCACCAACAACAGGGCCAAAACCGCCAACTGCAAACGCGGAAAATCAAAACTCCGAACGCTCCAGTGGGGGTTACGCCACAGAGGCAACAGAGTCGCTACTGCGATGGCAACCGTAAAAAGAAGCAAAATGAGTAACGTCATGATTTGATTGTACAGCAACGTAAAAGTGCTGCGATTACTATCTGATTTCAGAACCAATCGCGCTTTAAAGTAGAAAAAAGGAACAAATGCCCATAACTTTATCCCAAGAAGCCAACAACGGTTGTCAGCTGTTCCCAAAAAAATAGCGCGGAACCGGATAAATGGTGTCAGTTCTGGGTCGCGAAAGCGTAATCACGCCGATCTACAAACACTCTGAAAAAGCCGCGGCAGCTTCGCCCCCTCACGGTTGAATACCATGTGCCGCCGTGGGGCATAGCTCCATCCTTCGCGCTTGGGCCGAGCGCTATCAAGATTTCTGCAGACTCCTGAACGCTCCTCTCACATGGAGCGCCAATGCGTCGGTCAGCTCGTTGGAGCCCTTACGAACGAGTGCCAGTTGGTAAGAGCCTATCTCGGGTAAACCCTGGTTGACTATCTCCTTGAGTGGCGGGCGTACAAGACTCTTCGGGAAAGGTGCGACAGCCAGATCCGCAACCATAGCAGCCTCCTGGCCAGAGCAATGTTCACAGGTGTAAGCAATCCGGTAAGGCATTGCAGCACTATCAAGCACGCGCAGTGTCATACGCCGCCAGGAACAGCCTTCGTGAGCCACTGCTACTGGCAGGGGCGTTCGCAGAAACGCGGAACCATCCTCCCGCCCTACCCAGATCAGCGGCTCTTCATACACAACCTCACCGCGAATATCCCGGACTTCATCTGCAACGGTCACCAGAGCCAAATCCAGCTCGCCAGCATCCAGCCGGGCCAGATTCTGCTTAATCGAGCCAACGACAACATTCACCAACACAGCCGGATAAGAACGCGCAAACTGGGCAAGTACCTCGGGCAGAATTCGCGTGCCAACATCGTCTGATGTTCCGATACCTACCTTGCCCTCCAAAGTCGGCGATAGAAAATACTGCACTGCCTCCTCATTTAATCGCAACAATCGACGGCTATAGTCCAGGAGCGCCTCGCCTTCGGCTGTCAGGCGCACCTGTCGTGGCTCGCGAATAAAAAGGCATTTGCCAAGATTCTGCTCCAGCTGCTTGATTTGCATGCTGAGTGCAGAGGGCGTTCGGTGCACCACCTTGGCGGCACCGGTAAAAGTGCCGCACTCGGAAATTGCCACGAAGGTTCTGAGCACTTCATTGTCGAGCAACGGTATTGCCACGTGATCACGCCTCAATCATAAATATACAGACTTTTGACTTAAGCATATTTGAACGCAGAGTTAAATTCTTTTCGTTTGATTGAATGCTCCAAGAGCCTCACCCTGTTATCACAATGCACAGGTTGAGTCGTTCTTGACCAATCCAGTGCTTTCAATTCACGAAGGTATGAAGACGGGTGGCGACCATGCTGAGCATCAGAAGAAATGACCAGGTAACCGGGCAGCGCGCCTTGTCCTGGATGGAGAATTATTCCCGGCGCCAACAGTTTCGGCGCATGGCTATGTCACTCCTGGCTGAGAAAGACGATGTTCTCTCAGACTTGGGGTACGAGCGGAGGAACCTTTTCGATGCGCTGAACCTGCCACTGCGCAGTGATGCTGTGCAGTATCTTGAGCAGCACCGCAGGGTGTGATTTCAGCATCAGATAACGAGAGACCTCACCCCGCTTTCGCTAACTCCCGAAAGAGAGCCCTGCCAAGGCTCTCAAAATATCGCGCAAAAGCGGCATTAATGTCCTGCCGGTGTTTGCCCATAGGATAGAGCCCGGCCTTGGCCTCTTCTGAGTAGAGTGTGCCACGCACCAGAAAGCTGTTACCGGGTTCACTATCTTCTATAAACGCTTCAAAAGCCCGGGCACAGAGCTCTTCAGGTTGCGCGTAATACAATACATTCCGCTGCTGATCTGCCTGTTGTGAACAATGAAACAGCTCACTGGGCTGGGTGCCATCTTCATTCAGCAGAATCGTTCGGAAACAGTTACTCAGTAATTCATTAAGCGGGTGCTCTTTCTGGTCTGCGCTATCCAGCCAGGCAGCGGAGGCAAAACCATGCTTACCTGAGTTGCGAAACGCTTTGCTTCCCATGTAGTGATCGAAGGCATGGAACCATTCGTGGGCAAGGCTACCTGCCCCGGCATTCTTGGCAAGAGCCAGTTGCCTGGTCGCGGGAATATAGTGTGCGGCGACCCCGGGCCGGCCGCCAATGCCGTACTGAAGACTTAACGAGCCTCGCAGTGAAACAAGCGCCTCCGGCCCTTTGAGAATGGTCAACAGATCCGTCAATGCCCGGTAAAATCGGCCAGCCGCCCTGTCCCGCTCTTGCGGAGTTACCCAGCGCCCTACTTCGATGCTCCTGAAGTCGAACCGGCGTCTAACTGTTATAAAGGACACCGAAGCTTGTGCCGTCATCACTTTCCTCCACTTTTCAGCAGCTAAGCCAAATTATCCGCTAACAAAGCGCAAGATACGCATCGAACACTGTTTTAATATACAGTAGTCTGAGTATAAGCAACCAGTGAGTCAATCCCAGCATGACGATTCTTTAAAGAAAGGAGTAAACGATGGACGGATGTCTTAGCGCGGGATGAACCCCAGTAGGCCTGAGGTTCATCAAGTTTATATCGCATATTAATCGCTTAGCTGATGATCCCTGGTTCTTTGCCCTCGGGGCTGTGGAGGCATGGCGGGTTGTTTCCGCATTCGATATCTTCTGCGCTTACCCCTTCCGCATAGGCTGTTCCACTAAGTGCGAAGGCAATAAAGGCACATATCAACATTAAGGTTTTCATGATTCTGTCCTCTCTCGTTGGTAGCGGCCACACGCCTGTTGCCATGAGTTAAGTCAACGCTCTACAGTGTGGCTTTCATGTTATTGACACACGAGCCAACGAAGGATTACAGATTGTTCGTGTGCGACGGACTCGAGCGCGCGCACTAAGGTCATTTTATCAGGCGCTGGGTGCCAGAACTTTCTGATTTGGAGGGTGTCAGCGTCCACTCAGCAGCTGGATTTAATCTGAAGTGCACCTCCCCTAAACCTCATTCCGAACCAACAAACACAAAAAGGGACATGCCATGAAACTCAAAAATTCTGTTGCCATTGTGACCGGCTCATCCTCTGGCATAGGTGCCGCCATCGCCCGCCTGTTTGCGGAACACGGTTGTCATGTGGTGATCAACTTCAGTAACAACGAGGACAGCGCCCGCTCAGTGGCCTGTGAATGCGAAAAGCATGGGGTGAAGACTTTGGTATATCGGGCTAATGTGGCCGAGGACGCCGAGTGCCGCGCCATGGTAGATGCGACGCTGGAACAGTTTGGCCGCATCGACATTCTGGTAAATAACGCCGGTACCACCAAGTTCTGTAACCACAACAATCTCGACGGCCTCGATAAGCAGGACTTCCTTGACCTGTATGCGGTCAATACTATCGGCCCCTACCAGATGACCCGGGCTGCGGAGAAGGCTCTGCGAGCCAACGGCTCCGGTCACATCATAAACATGGCTTCCATTGCCGGTCTGGCGGGTATCGGCAGCTCCATAGCCTATGCCGCCTCCAAGGGCGCGCTGATCACAATGACCCGTTCGCTTGCCCGCGTGATGGGTCCCGAAGTGCGGGTCAATGCTGTCTGCCCGGGCTTTGTTCAGGGCGAATGGTTGAAGAAAGGCCTTGGTGAAGACAAATACAGCGCATTACTGGAAAAGACCAAAGCCGCTTCACCCCTGCATGATACCGCTTCGCCGGAAACCGTGGCGGATGTCTGCCTGGGCCTGATCATCGGTGGTGATCTGACCACCGGCGAAACCATCCTCATCGACGGCGGTGCGCACTTAGGTGCGGCCCCGGTGCGTCACTGAGCCAACCCCTCTGCCCCAGGGCATTTTTATAGTGATGATAACCAGCAGAATTTTGCCCACCGGGCCCTGGCTGTCAAACAGTGTCGTCACCTCTTCGCCATGGACTCCAACATCCGGTTTACCGCGCCCAGGTGCTCCGGCTCGTTGTGGCACATGCCTTGAAGTTCCCCTCACCGAAGCGGTCAATCAGGTACAGCGGGGATGTCCATCGGCTGGGCTCGCTGTTGAGGATGAGGTTGATCTCACCCTGGCGATAAAGCGAGGCGCTCTTGGAACGATGATTGGCAACTTTGGCGAACCCCATCATCGCAAAAATGGGCTCCAGGGTATTTGGAGTCGGTAGAAGTGGAGCGGTAGCAGGTGTAGAGATACATCGTGCCTGCATGTTTCAAGATAACGTTTATACGCCACTTGAATGGAGAATTTATTCGTGATGCCTCTATGCCCTATTGAACCTGGATGCAAAGAAAGCGTGTGTCAAGTGGCTGAATTCGCTTGAGTTCGGGAGAGATGGAGCCTTTGCCTTGGTCATCAGACATTTCCCTCATGGCGACAATATGATCGCCTACGTCAGTGTCGGGAACATTGAACTATTACAAGGTATAGATGCTATTCTTTTAGCTTATGAGAATAATATTGGAAGGTACAGATAATGTCGGATAAACGGGACCCGATAATAACTCCTTTGTCCGCTACGGATACTGAGCGTTCTCAGCCCACCATCAGACAGAGTGAACAGAAGTTCCATGAATTGATCGAAAGCCTGCCTATGGTTGCGGTGCAGGGCTATAACAAAAAGCGTCAAGTCATTTACTGGAACGAGGCGAGCAGGCGCCTTTATGGCTATACCCGGGAAGAGGCACAGGGACAATTACTGGAAGATTTGATTATCCCTGACGATATGCGCGAAGGCGTAATAAAAGCGCACCAGGATTGGTTAGAGAAAGATATCAGTATTCCTGCAGAAGAAATTGTGCTGAAACGCAAGGATGGTCGTCTTCTGCCTGTTTATTCCAGTCATGTGATGCTCAAACAGGATACCGGTGACTACGAATTGTTCTGTGTCGATATCAGCCTGGAAGAGCAAAAAAACGCCAAGGACGCGTTGTACCAGATGGCAAACTTTGACGATCTGACCCGGTTGCCCAACCGAAGGTTTATGGAGGCAGAATTATCGCTGCGTCTGGCCGAAGCAGATCGAACAAAGCAAGCCGTGGCCGTGGTGTTTATTGATCTGGATAATTTCAAGCTGATCAATGACACTCTTGGCCACCATTATGGCGACAGACTGTTATTGGCGGTTGCAGAGACGCTGAAAACAGAAGTTCGTAGCTATGACCTCATGAGCCGGTTTGGCGGTGATGAGTTTGTATTGTTGTTGTTTGATTCTGATGGGGTAGAACGCATCCATGAACTCCTCGAACGTTTAATAGCCAAGCTGGATCAGGGTTTTGTTCTGGATGGGGACCTTTACCAGGTAACAGCCAGTTTCGGTATCAGCCTGTTTCCGGATGATGGCGCGACCGTAGCTGAACTGATGGGGAATGCGGATGCCGCCATGTATCAGGCAAAAGAAAATGGTAAAAACAGGATCTGTTTTTACACCCCTGACATCAATGATCGACTGGTTCACTATCAGGAAATTTCTGCACTCTTGCGCCGCACCCTCGCTGCCGACAGCCTGCAACTGTATTTTCAGCCCCAAATTGATTTGAAGTGCGGGAGTGTCCGCTCCTGTGAGGCATTATTGCGATGTTTCGATGAAAACTCTCAGGCGGTTTCTCCGGCTATATTTATTCCCGTAGCGGAAAAGTCAGGGTTGATTAATCGTATAGGGGATTGGGTAATCGAAGCAGCTTGCAAGCAGCTAAAGGCCTGGCAAGGTACGACACTTGAAAACATACGGGTTGATATCAATTTATCGGGTAAGCAACTGGCCAATCCGTCTTTGGCGGATCACATTCTTCAAACTCTGCAAAATTATGACCTGACGACCGCCCAGATAGGCTTGGAACTGACAGAAAACGAAGTATTCGGTGGCGATGAGGGGCAGATAGGACAGTTAGAAAAATTGAAAAAGGCTGGCGTGCATATTTCTATCGACGATTTCGGTACGGGCCATTCTTCTCTGGTTTATTTGCGAAAGTTACCCGTTTCGAGCCTGAAAATTGACAGGAGTTTCCTGCACCATGCTATGGAAAATGACAGTGATATGGCTATTATGCAAGCCATTATTACCGTTGGACATCGGCTTGGCTTGAGTGTGGTCGTAGAGGGGGTCGAAACGATTGAACAGCATAATCTGGTCCGCGATCTCGATTGCGATCTGGCTCAGGGATACCTATACGCAAGGCCGATACTTGCAGATCAGATGCCGACATTTTGTAGCCAGCGCCGGTAAAGGTAGGCTCCGCCGCCTACCCCTCTGCCCCGGCCATCTTAATGATGATAGCCTGCAGGATTTTGCCCACCGGGCACTGGCTGTCAAACAGTGTCGTCACCTCTTCGCCATGGATTCCAACATCCGGTTTACCGCGTCCAGGTGCTCCGACTCGTTGTGGCACATGCCTTGAAATACAGCGCATAGGTCCAGAAAGTCCTTCATCTCCATACGCTGGGCCATCTTCATAAGGCGCTTGGTCAGACGGGTGGCCTTCGGGGGTTGGCTGGCGATGCGTTTTGCCATCGTCATCACTGTCGGCATCAGATCATCGGCCGGCACTACCTCCAGAACTATGCCCAGTTCTTTGGCCTCACTCGCCTCCACAATACGGCCGGTAAGCGTAAGTTCAAATGCTCGCTGATAGCCGATCAGGCGCTGCATGAGCCAGGCACCACCGTCGCCGGGTATAATGCCCAGATTGAGGAAGGTCTCACCAAATTTGGCCTTCTCCGAGGCGATACGTATATCGGCCATGTTAGCGAGGTCAAAACCGGCGCCGATTGCAGGACCATTTACCGCAGCAATAATGGGAACTTCCACGCCTTGCAACGCCAACGGGATCTTTTGTATGCCTTTGCGATACCGGTCGGCGCACTCGGCCACGTCGCCGGCAAAGTCACCACCACGCTCGGCCATATCGCGAGCGTTACCGCCGGCGCTGAAGGCCGAACCGGCCCCGGTGATAACCAGCACAGAGACGTCGTTGCAATGATTCACCCAGTCCGCAGTGGTCACGATGTCGTCGATCAAATGAGAACCGGTCAGGGCGTTACGCAGGTCGTGTCGATTGAGAGTAAGCACCGCAACCCGGTCTTCGAGGGTCAGCAGAGCATCAGTGAGATTGGGAAGATTGTTCATCAGGAGATTCCTTGGGGGTTGGCACACGCCAATCTTTTGCACGGAGCATTTTTCTTTGCTTAATGCGCGTGAAAGGCACTCAGCCTTTCTATCAGTAGCTCACAAGCCTGATCCTGGTTCAGGGCATCGCCCTGAATCATGATATCAGCATAGCGGGAATACAATGCGGAGCGCTCTTCATACAGCTCTATGAGTGATTGTTCAGGCCGCTTTGAAATGCCTCTCAGGCTGTAATCACCGATCCGCACCACCACCGTATCCAGAGAGATATCCAGAAACACAACCACACCTTTCCTTTTGAGGTGCTTCATGGCCGCATCGCTGTACACGGCACTTCCACCTGTGCTGATAACGTACTTTTCCACATTCAGCTGCAACAGCACCTCTTCCTCGATTTGCCGCAAGGCAAGGTAACCCTTCTGGTTAACAATATCCTGGAGCGTGCAGCCGGCTTTTTGCTGTATCAGCAAATCCGTGTCGATAAAACCAAGCCCAAGTCGCTTGGCAACCAATACACCTACGGTACTTTTCCCGCTGCCCGGCATACCGACAAATATGAGGTTTCGGGAATCTGATAGCATCTCACTCTTCCTTATCTGCTATGAGGCCCGGCTCTCAGGCCGGCTTTGCGTCGGCCCGATAACAGGCCGCAGCGGTGAACAATACATCGGTAGAGGAATTCAGGGCCGTCTCAGCGGAGTCCTGAACAACGCTGATGACGAAGCCGATAGCAACCGCCTGCATGGCCACTTCCGTTGGTATCCCGAACAGGCTTGTTGCCAGAGGAATCAGAAGCAAGGAACCGCCGGCGACACCGGAAACACCGCAAGCTGCAAGCGCCGAGACCACAGAAAGCAACAGTGCGGTTCCAAAATCCACGGGGATGCCAAGAGTGTGGGCGGTAGCCAAAGTGATCACAGAAATAGTAATAGCAGCACCGGCCATATTTACCGTCGCGCCCAGAGGAATAGAAATTGTGTAGGTGTCTGAATCCAGGTTCAAGCGATCAGACAGTGCAAGGTTGACGGGAATATTAGCTGCCGAGCTGCGTGTGAAGAAGGCTGTGATGGCACTGCCGCGCAGGCATTCAAACACCAGTGGATACGGGTTTCGGCGAATCTGCCAGAACACGATAAGCGGATTGGTTACCAGCGCGACAAACAGCATACAGCCAACAATAACGCCAAGCAGCTGGCCGTAGCCCAGCAGAGCACCAATGCCCGACTCCGCCAGTGTATTGGCAACCAGCCCGAAAATGCCTAAAGGTGCAAGACGAATAACACCGCGAACGATTCCGGAGACGGCCTCTGACAGGTCATCAAGACCCTGGCGCGTCGTGTCGCTGGCATTGCGCAACATAAAGCCGAGGCCAACCGCCCATACCAATATGGCAATGAAATTGGCTTCCAGAAGCGCTTTGACAGGATTGTTCACAGCACTTAGCACCAGGTTTTCCAGAATTTCGCCGATATTTGAAGGCGGATTACCGCTTACACCGGTCAAATCCAACGATAGCTCGGTAGGCATCAGAAAACTGGCGATCACCGCAACCATAGCGGCCGCAAGTGTTCCCACTACATAAAGAAGCAGCACGCCGCGGATGTGTGTGGGCTGCCCCTGCTTGTGGCCTGCGATGGCTGCAGCCACCAACACGAAAACCAACACCGGCGCCACAGCTTTCAATGCCTTGACGAACAGCTGCCCCAGCAGCGCCACCGAGCGCGCGGCGTCAGGCGATATAATAACCAGAAGCACACCGGCGACTATGCCAAGGGCAATTTGAGCGACAAGCCCAAGGCGCATTAAAGGTCGAAAAACGGTGCTCAGTGCAGAAAACATGAAAGCCTCGCGTTGCAGTTGTAAATAAACCTATGGTTTGGTTGGCGCGTAGGGGTGTCGCAGACGTGGCGAGCCCGGATGCGGTAGGCATCTGGCGCGCTATGATAACGCAAAGTTGCAAGCTGTAAATGAAGTCGCACCCATTAATTCCGGGATGTAACCGCCCTTCTCGAAATTACCAACAAACAAATGATCGATAGAAGGAATGGATAGCGAAGACGCCCTGAACTAAACCCTATGTCACAGCCAACAAGCGGGTGCTGCGAAAGCAATTCAATAGTTGATGCATAAGGTGAACCACGACCAACGTCGCAAGAACTGCAACACTGAGAGAACTGAAGCCAGCGCCTGGCAAGCCTTCGATTGCCTCTGTACCTCCACTTACTGGAGTGAAGGCAATTATTTTCCAAAACGTTGACTGACGTATAGAAATAGAAGCTGGTCATTGCTTGACCAATGTTGGCACTTAACCTAATTTTTAAGACTCAAACACATGTTTTCTCACTAAAGGTAATCCAGAAGTCTTGTCGACGTTTACTTAGGAGTTGTTATGGCGGACCATCCCTTCTCAGGCTCCTCTCACCTTGCGGGCCACTGCCCAATGAGTGGGCTCACGATGGCGCCGAATGGATGTCCTGTTTCGCCAAAAGCTGCAAATTTCGACCCCTTCGAGAGCGCCTACCAACTCGATCCTCCAGAAGCCCTTCGCTGGTCACGAGACCAGGAACCAGTGTTCTATAGCCCGAAACTGGGGTATTGGGTGGTGAGTCGCTATGCGGATGTAAAAGAGATCTTCCGCAACAACCAGATATTCTCACCGGCCATCGCGCTGGAAAAAATCACTCCGGTATCACAAGAGGCGCAGGACACGCTCAAGCGCTACGATTACGCCATGAATCGCACGCTGGTTAACGAAGATGAACCGGCCCACATGGAACGTCGGCGTGCGCTTATGGAATCGTTCACACTTGATGAACTAAAACATCACGAGCCTATGCTCCAAAGCCTGACACAGGAATATCTGGATCGGATTATCGATAAAGGGGAAGCCGATCTCGTCGACGAGATGCTATGGGAAATTCCCTTGACGGTTGCTCTGAATTTTTTGGGCATTCCCGAAGAAGACATGGACACACTACGCAAATATTCCATCGCCCATACGGTAAACACGTGGGGGCGCCCGTCAACAGAAGAACAGGTCGCGGTGGCGGAAGCGGTCGGAAACTTTTGGCAGTATGCCGGCAAGGTGCTGGAGAAAATGCGCCAGGACCCGTCAGGTCATGGATGGATGAAATACGCAATCCGCAAGCAAAAGGAACTGCCTGAGGTTGTTACCGACTCTTATCTTCACTCCATGATGATGGCAGGCATTGTCGCTGCGCACGAAACAACAGCTCACGCCTCGGCCAATATGTTCCGGCTGCTTCTGGAAAACAGAGAAGTATGGAACGACATTTGTGACAACCCCATCCTGATCCCCAATGCGGTGGAAGAATGCCTGCGCTATTCAGGCTCGGTTGCAGCCTGGCGGCGCATTGCCACTGCCGATACGCGCATTGGAGATACGGAGATTCCGGAAGGCTCCAAGTTGCTGATCATCAGCGCGTCGGCAAACCACGACGAACGTCACTTCGAGAACCCCGACGATTTGGATATCTATCGGGACAACACCACAGACCACCTCACGTTTGGCTATGGCGCCCACCAATGCATGGGCAAGAATCTGGCGCGGATGGAAATGCGAATCTTCCTTGAGGCATTCACCCGTCGCCTGCCACAGCTCGAATTGGTTCCGGATCAGACCTTCACATTTGTGCCCAACACCTCATTCCGTGGTCCGGAACATCTATGGGTTCGCTGGGATCAAAACCAGAACCCTGAACAGCGTGACCCCGGGATACTCGAGCGCATCCGCACATTCACCATTGGCGCACCCACGCCACACGATTCGGCGCGTCCGGTCCGGGTAGCCGATGTGGCAGTCGAGGCCGAAGGTGTGGTCCGATTAGTACTGGAAGATCCCCGCGGCCGCAAGCTCCCGCGTTGGACTCCGGGTGCTCATATCGATGTCGTTGCCGGTGACTTTGCACGTAAATATTCTGTGTGTGGCGATCCTGAAGACCCATACCGGTTGCAGGTTGCAGTTCTGAGAGAAGCCGCCGGACGTGGGGGCTCCGCTTTCCTGCACGAGACCGTTAAAGCCGGCTCACTGATTCATATTCGAGGCCTGAAGAATCACTTTCGTCTGGATGAAACGGGAGATTCCTATCTACTGATCGCCGGTGGAATCGGCATCACACCGATCATTGCGATGGCCGACCGCCTCAAACATTTAGGCAAAGACTACACTGTCCACTACTGCGGCCGAGCCAGGGGAACCATGGCGTTCTTGAGCCGCCTGGAGCGTGACCACAGCGATCGGTTACACCTATACCCTGCCAGCGAGAAACAACGACTTCCCCTATCCACGCTGGTTGGTAAAAGTAACGCAGAGCAGATTTACGCCTGTGGCCCCGAGCGGTTACTGGACGCGCTTGAGGATGCCACATCCAATAACCCGGAAAAACTTCACATCGAGCACTTTACGGCCACCGGCGCTGTTCTGGATCCTGCCAAGGAAATCGGTTTTGACGTGGTGCTGACTGATTCGGAGCTGACGGTTCACGTTGCTCCGGATCAAACTGTGCTTCAGGCCCTACGGGCAGTTGGTGCGGACATCCCCAGTGACTGCGAAGAAGGAATCTGTGGCACCTGTGAGGTGCCCGTGGCTGCAGGCGATATCGACCATCGGGACAAGGTATTGACCGCATCGGAACGGGCAGAGAACCGTCGAATGATGACGTGTTGTTCCCGAGCCCGTGGAGAAAAGATCTTTCTGGCTATTTAATAAGCAAAATAATAAGGATAAGAATCTGTGAAGAATTTACTCAAGCTCTCAGCCCTTGCCAGTGCCTCATTGCTTTTGGCGGCCCCGTCATCGGCACAGACTACTCTTAAACTCAGTCACTTTTTGCCCTCCGTACACGGTATACATACGGATTTTATTGTGCCCTGGACGAAGCAGGTTACCCAGTGTACCGACGGAGAAGTACAGTTTGAGATCTTCCCAGGCGGCACTCAACTCGGTAACGTCGCCAAACAGCAGGAACAGGTGCTCGCGGGCGTTGTCGATATTGCGCACGGGCTGCATGGCATTCCACGGGGTCGATTCCCGCGCACGTCCTTAATAGAACTGCCCTTTCTGACTCGCGACGCGGGTGATGCCAGTGAAACATTATGGGAGCTTTATCCGGAGTACCTGGCACCGGAATATCAGAACCTGAAGGTACTCGCGCTCCACGCGCACAATGGCGGCCTTGTTCACACCTCTGAAAAGAAAGTGGAAACAATGGAAGATATGGCAGGGCTTCGTCTGCGAACCCCGAGCCCGGCCATTTCCGACATGCTGACAGCCTTGGGTGCAACGCCCCAGGGACTACCTCCCGGTGCGGTTTACGAGAATATTCAGAAGCATGTCATTGATGGCACCGTCTTTCCCTGGGACCCCGTGAAATCCTTCGGCCTGAACGAAGTACTGAAATATCACCTGGATGCAGGTGCCTATACGGTCCCGTTCTTCTTCGTTATGAACCAGCGTAAATACGATTCCTTGCCCGCAAATGTACAGACCTGCATAGATAATGCCTCGGGCGCTTCGTTGGTTGCGAACTTCGGTGACTGGTGGGACAAGTGGGATGCGGCTGGCCGCAAGGAAGCCGTGGAAGCGAATCACGTCATCACTGAACTGACCGATGCTGAGCGCAAGCGTTGGCGCGAGACGTTGCAACCAACCATTGATGCCTACATCGAACGAACCTCTGAGCAGGGCGTCGACAATGCTCGTGAGATCTATGAACGCATGGCTGAATTGCTCAGCGAGAAACGACAATAAGACCACCCAGGCGTTGGCAATAGCCCTATGAAATATGTACTCCAGCCACTGCGCGCGCTGATCATCATATCGGCTGGAACTGGCGTGGCAGCCTACGCCGCCGCTGCGCTGTTCACCGTGGGAGATATCATCGGCCGCCAAATTGGCATGCCCATCCCCGGCGTGATCGATCTTGTACAACTATGCGTTCTGGGTGGTGCCTGGCTTGTTATCCCCTACGCGTTTTTAACGGGCGCCCACGTTGGCGTTGATCTTTTGGTCGAGTCCTTTCCCCGGGCGCTCGAAACGCTGCTCCGGACCATGGCAGGGCTTGCCGCTATCGCCCTGCTGACATTGATGTTTAACTATTGCTACGACACCTTCCAACAAAAACTGATGTTCGGCGATCGCTCCCAGCAGTTGGGCATACCGATTTTCTACTTCTGGATCCCGCTGTTGTGCGGGGTTGCATTGTCCATCGTCGCCGCTGCGTTGGCCATCATTCCGACACCCCGGCCGGAGGCGCCGGAATGACACCAGCCACCATGGGCTTTCTCGGTTTCGGAGCCACTCTGTTTCTGATTGCTTTCGGTTTTCCTGTTGCAGTTGCCATGGCTCTCGTAGGCGTCGTGGGCTTCTGGTTGCTGAACGGTTTGGCCGGTGCCGGATTCATTCTGGGTTCATCCCCCTTCGAGGCCATTTTCCCCTATTCCCTCAGTGTCGTGCCGTTGTTCGTCATGATGGGGGTGTTCGCGGCGCGAGCCGGATTGTCGCGTTCATTGTTCGAGATGGTCAACAGCTTCCTCGGCCATGTCCGAGGCGGCCTCGCGGTTACCGCCGTGGGTGCCTGTGCGCTCTTTGGTGCCATCTGTGGTTCGTCACTGGCAACCGTCGCCACCATGGGTCGCGTCGCAATACCCGAGATGGAAAAGCACGGTTATGACGGGTCGTTGTCTTCAGCGTCCATCGCAGCTGGCGGCACCCTCGGTGTACTGATACCGCCCTCTATCCTGCTGGTGATCTACGGCATTCTGACCCAGACATCCATTGGGCAGCTTTTCATCGGGGCCATTGTGCCCGGCATCGTCGGTGCTGTCCTGTACGGTTTGGCCATTGTTATCCGGGTGCGCATGAAACCGGAACTGGCGCCACCAGCAGCCAAAACAGGGTGGACCAAACGGCTGGCAAGTCTCCGGCGGGTTTGGGCGGTACTGCTGCTGTTCTCACTGGTTATCGGTGGCATCTACCTGGGTTGGTTTTCACCAACGGAGGCCGCTGCGGTTGGTGCCGTGGGCGCTTTCATTCTGGCGCTGATTTCCGGAGAGCTGGACTGGAGCACGCTTTGGGAGTCCGTACGAGAGACGGCAGGGCTGACCGGTATGATCTTTTTCATCCTGATCGGCGCGTCGCTGTTCAACTATTTCCTGGAAACAACAGGCTTGCCCAGTGCATTGATCTCCGGAATTGAGAGCAGCGGTATGGGGCCGACAATGGCTCTCATACTGATCCTGGTGTTCTATATTGTGCTGGGCTGTTTCATGGATGCCATGTCCATGATTCTTCTGACCGTGCCCTTCCTGGCGCCGGTCGCCGCATCGCAGGGTTTCGACATGGTCTGGTTTGGCATTCTTGTGGTCACCGTCGCCGAAATCGGACTGATCACGCCGCCCATTGGGATGAACTTGTTTGTCGTACAGGCCACGCAACCGGGTCTGACTCAGCGCATGGTCGTGCGAGGCATCCTGCCTTTTATTATCGCGGATATTATCCGGCTCGCAATTCTGGTCGCCGTACCGGCTCTTTCCCTCTGGTTGCCAGCGATGATGTTCTGAGACTGACTAGTGTCCGGGCTGCACCCTACCCCGGCACTCCCCAAACCCAATGGTCGGATAGCCGTCACGCCGACAGCGCGCCCGCAGGATGACCTCATCGCCATCCTCCAGAAAAGTGCGCTGCTCGCCGCTCTCCAGGGTAAGCGGCTGCTTGCCCCCAGCCGTGCTTTCCAGCAGGCTGCCAACCGCATCGGGATTCTGACCCGACAGGGTTCCGGAACCGAACAGGTCGCCGGGTTGCAGCTTGCAGCCGCCGACGCTGTGATGGGCGATCATCTGGGCCACTGTCCAGTACATATTCAGCGTATTGCTCAACGCGAGCCGTTGGGGTGGCAAGCCCTGTTCGCGCATGACTTCACTGAGCAGCAACACCTCAAGTTCGATGTCGAAGGCGCCAGCCGCCTGGTCATCATCGTCAAGCAGGTAAGGCAGTGGCTGTGGATCACCGTCTGGGCGCACAGGCTGAGCTTTGCGGAATGGCTCCAGCGCTTCTGGCGTGACTACCCATGGGGAAACGCTGCTGGCAAAGTTCTTTGCCAGGAAAGGGCCGAGGGGCTGGTATTCCCAGGCCTGGACGTCACGGGCCGACCAGTCGTTCAGCAAACAGAAACCCGCCACATGGTTGCTGGCCTCACCAATAGCGATGGGCTCGCCCATATTATTGCCCGGCCCAAGCCATATACCTAGTTCCAGCTCGTAATCCAGCCGTTTACTGGGGCCGAAGCTGGGAGTCTCCTGGCCCGCTGGCAGGGTCTGGCCGTTGGGCCGGCGCACGGATGTTCCGGAGATGCAGATCGTCGAGGAGCGGCCGTGGTAACCAATGGGCACGTGCTTGTAGTTAGGCAACAATGGATTGTCGGGACGGAAAAAACTGCCGATGTTCCGGGCGTGATGAATGCCTACGTAGAAGTCGGTGTAGTCGCCTACGCGGGCCGGCAGGTGCAGTTCACAGCGACTCATCGGCACCAGTAACGCCTCGCCGAGCGCCCGCATGGTCGCTTGCTGCTCGCTGTACTCATCCAGCAACTGCAACAGCGCTGTTCGCAAGGCTTTCCGGCTGGAAGCACCGAGCCCAAAGAAATGGTTTAACTGCTCCCGGCCAGCAGCTTCCGCCGCGACGGCGGCGTCACCTACGAACAAACCCGCCTCCAGGGCGACTTGCAAATCGAGAATCTGGTCACCGATGGCGACGCCACCCCGGGGCTTTTGACCGGGACGACTGAAAATGCCCAGCGGCAGGTTTTGGATGGGAAAGTCGGGATGGCCGTTGGCAGAAGCGATCCAACTCTTGTGCGGCTGCGTTGTCATTGTTCAGAGACTCCCTTGGTCGAACGTTTTACTCATGCCTGCCCAACAGGCGTCGTAGTCCTGTTGTCGTTGTGGGCAGTCAAGCGCATGGCGACTGGCGCGCAAGACGCTGCCGGTTTCAAACATAAACGCCATGCTCTGATCGGTCTTGAGCGGGTCCAGGTCGGCGGCGATGGCTCGTTCGGTGGTGGTGTTGTCCGGGCCGTGGGCACTCATGCAGTTGTGCAGAGAAACGCCACCGGGCACAAAGCCCTCTGCTTTGGCGTCGTACGTGCCCTCGATCAGCCCCATCAACTCGTTCATCCGGTTGCGGTGAAACCAGGGTGGCCGGAAGGTATTCTCCGCCACCATCCAACGCGGTGGGAAGATCACAAAATCGACATTGGCCTGCCCCTGAGCCGCACCGGGCGAGGTCAGCACCGTGAAGATGGAAGGGTCCGGGTGGTCGAAACTGACTGTGCCGAGGGTGTTGAAGCGGCGTAGATCGTACTTGTACGGTACGTTATTGCCGTGCCAGGCAACGACATCAAAGGGTGAGTGATCGAGCTCCGTGGCCCACAGTTCGCCGAGAAACTTCTGCACCAGAACCTCGGGTTGATCACGGTTTTCGTAGTGAGCGACCGGCGCCAGAAAATCCCGCGGGTTGGCCAGCCCGTTGCTGCCAATCGGTCCTAGATCGGGCAACCGCAGGGCGCAGCCGTGGTTCTCACAGATATAGCCGCTGGCCGTGGCGTCAAGTAACTCGATGCGGAACTTGAGACCACGGGGCACCACGGCGATTTCCCGCGGTTCGATGGCCAGCACACCGAGCTCGGTGATGATTTTCAAACGGCCCTGTTGTGGCACGATCAGCCATTCGCCGTCGGCGTTGAAGAACGCCCGTGTCATGGACACGTTGGCCTGATACAGGTGCACGCTGACACCGTCGGCCTGCTCGGCTGGAGATGTCGCCGCGATGGTGGTCAAACCAGCCAGGAAGTCAGTGGGTTCTGACGGGACGTCAAAGGGATTCCAGCGCAGGCGGTTGGGGTTGATGGGCCCCAATTTCCTGCCCGTAATCTGTTGGGTTAATCGATGGTATTCCGGGTGGGTGGCGGAGGGCTTGATGCGATACATCCACGTGCGCCGGGATTCGGCACGGGGGACCGTAAACGCCGTACCCGATAGCAATTCCGTGTACAGCCCGTAAGCGACTTTCTGCGGTGAGTTTTGCCCGACCGGCAACGCGTCAGGCAAGGCTTCCGTGCTGAACTCGTTGCCGAAACCGGATTGGTAGATAAGTGCATCGGACGAAGACTGTGATCGCATGTTCACCTCTTTGCGCGCAACGATTGCGCTGAAAGCACTTCAAATTCAGGTCGTTTTCAGTACGCCACGGCGGACTTGATCACGCTCGATCGATTCGAACAATGCCTTGAAGTTCCCCTCCCCGAAACCTTCGTCGCCTTTGCGCTGGATGAACTCGAAAAACACCGGCCCCATTAAGGCTTCCGAGAAAATCTGCAGCAACAAACGGCAGTCACCGTCTGTCGAACTGCCGTCCAGCAATATGCCGCGAGCCTGAAGTTCGTTGACCGGCTCATCGTGTTCGGGCAGTCGCTGATCAAGCATTTCGTAGTAGGTGGCGGGAGGTGGAGTCATAAACCTCATACCCAGGGTTTTCAATGCATCCCAGGTGCTCACCAGATCGTCAGTGAGGAAAGCCACATGCTGAATGCCTTCACCGTTGAATTGCATGAGAAATTCTTCGATCTGTCCGGCGCCCTGCGAGGATTCCTCATTCAGCGGAATGCGGATCTTGCCGTCCGGCGCCGCCATGGCTTTGGAGGTCAGGCCGGTGTATTCGCCTTTAATATCGAAGTACCGGAACTCGCGAAAATTGAACAGCTTCTCGTAGAAACTCGCCCAATAGGCCATGCGTCCCCGGTACACGTTATGGGTCAGGTGATCGATCACTTTCAGGCCGGTGCCCTTGGGATTGCGATCGACGCCTTCAATGAAGGTGAAGTCGATATCGTAGATAGAAGTGCCCTCACCGAAGCGATCAATCAGGTACAGCGGCGCCCCACCGA
>JAGPVT010000134.1 GCA_018066865.1 Marinobacter sp.
ACCATGATCGCGTTGTAGTCATCGTTGGCGTTTTTATATTCAAGGGACATTTCTTCCGCACCGATACCGGTGGTAACCGCAAAACCACCTACATAGTCGCAATACTCTGAGCCTTCTTCGGCCACAAAATCAGACAGGGCGATCATTGCTTTACCTGGCGCTTTCTCATCCTGCTGGCGTAAGTGATGCAGGGTGGTCAGCTCTTTGCTGCGGGTATCGTCGGTGTACACCACAATGTCGTCGCCGCGGCGGTTCGCAGGCCAGAAACCTATTATACCTGAAGCGGTTACACGCTTTTCATCAACCATTTTACGAAGAATTATCTGGGCGTCGTCAAACAGGCTTCGGGCCGCTTCACCGCGCTTGGGGTCATCAAAAACCTGCGGGTATTTCCCGGCGATATCCCAGGAGATAAAGAATGGTGTCCAGTCTATGTAGGGCACCAGTTCATTGAGATCATATTCCTTGAACACCCGAGTGCCGGTGAAGGCCGGCTTGGGCGGCACATAATTTTCAAAACTGATTTCCGGGGCTCTTGCCCGTGCCTGTTTCAGGCTGACCAGCTTGGTGCGATCACCGCGTTGTTTCCGCCGCTCCCGGACTTCATCGTATTCAGTTCTGGCCGCTTCCACGAGTGCGGGCTTGGCCGTTTTGCTCAGCAGTTGCGATGCCACGTTAACGCATCTGGACGCATCGGATACGTAAAGAGCAATGTCGTTCTTGTAGTGAGGCTCAATTTTCACCGCCGTGTGTGCCTTTGAGGTTGTGGCGCCGCCGATCATCAGAGGCAGGTGGAAGTCCAGGCGCTGCATCTCCCGGGCGACATGCACCATTTCGTCCAGAGATGGCGTGATAAGTCCGCTCAGGCCGATAATATCCACGTTGTGTTCTTTGGCTGCCGCCAGAATCTTGTCACAGGGCACCATCACGCCCAGATCGATAACCTCATAGTTATTGCACTGCAACACCACACCAACAATGTTCTTGCCAATGTCGTGCACATCGCCCTTTACCGTAGCCATCAGGATTTTCCCTTTGGCTTGCTGGTCTTCGGATTTTTCCGCCTCGATAAATGGAATCAGGTGGGCCACCGCCTGCTTCATTACGCGGGCGCTTTTAACGACCTGGGGCAGAAACATCTTGCCGTCGCTAAACAGGTCACCGACCACGTTCATGCCGTCCATCAGTGGACCTTCAATGACATGGATAGGGCGTTCGGCCTGTTGCCGGCACTCTTCAGTATCTTCGATAATAAAGTTGGTAATGCCCTTGACCAGAGAATGTTCAAGCCGTTTTGTTACTGGCCACTCACGCCACGCGAGATCCTCTTCCTGGGTTTTCCCGCCTTTGCCTTTAAAGCGTTCGGCGATTTCCAGCAGACGATCTGTGGAATCATCCCGGCGGTTGAGCACGACGTCTTCAACCAGCTCCTTCAGTTCCGGTTCGATCTCATCGTAAATCACCAGTTGGCCCGGGTTTACAATACCCATGTTCATGCCGGCCTTGATAGCGTGATAGAGAAACACGGAGTGAATGGCTTCACGCACCACATCGTTACCGCGAAAGGAGAAAGACACGTTGCTCACACCGCCGGAAATCGACGCATGGGGCAGGTTCTTCCGAATCCAGCGTGAGGCGTTGATAAAATCGACGGCGTAGTTGTTGTGTTCTTCAATACCTGTAGCAATGGCGAAAACGTTGGGGTCAAAAATAATGTCGCCGGGATTGAAGCCGATGCCGGTCAGAACATCGTAAGAGCGCTTGCAGATTTCAGTTTTTCGCTCATAGGTATCCGCCTGGCCCTGTTCATCAAAGGCCATAACAACAACAGCAGCGCCATAACGCATGCAGTCACGTGCCCGTTTGATGAACGCTTCTTCGCCTTCTTTCAGGCTGATGGAGTTAACCACCGCCTTGCCCTGAATACAGCGCAGCCCCGCTTCAATCACTTCCCATTTGGAAGAGTCGATCATGATGGGGACTCTTGAGATATCCGGCTCTGAACCAATGAGATTAAGGAAGGTAACCATCACCTCCTTTGAGTCCAGCATGCCCTCGTCCATATTGATGTCGATAATCTGGGCACCATTTTCAACCTGATCCCGCGCCACGCTCAAGGCTTCTTCGTATTGTTCCTCTTTGATCAGGCGCAAAAAGCGCTTGGAGCCAGTTACGTTGGTGCGCTCACCCACATTAATAAACAGGCTGCTCTCGTCGGCGGTGAAGGGCTCAAGGCCGGACAGTCGCAGCGCTTTCGGGCGCGTCGGTACTTTCCGCGGGGGATACTTGGACACAGCTTTGGCAACGGCCTCAATGTGCTCAGGGCGAGAACCACAGCAGCCACCGATAATGTTGAGGAAACCGTCGCGAGCGAAACCTTCGATGATGTCGGCCATTTCTTCGGGCGTTTGATCATATTCGCCCAGTTCGTTCGGCAGACCGGCGTTGGGGTGTGCGCTTACATAGGTGTCAGCTTTGTCGGCCAGTTCTTCAACGTAAGGACGCAGGGCATCCGCACCCAAAGCGCAGTTCAATCCAACAGAGATGGGCCGGGAATGGGCGACAGAGTTCCAGAAGGCTTCGGTAGTCTGGCCGGACAGGGTACGGCCTGAGGCGTCGGTGATGGTGCCGGAAATCATGATTGGAAGCTCGATGCCGCTATCTTCAAAATACTGCTGAGTCGCGTAAATGGCCGCTTTTGCGTTCAGGGTATCGAAGATGGTTTCGATCAGGATGATGTCGCAGCCGCCCTCGACCAGGCCCTCAACTGACTCGTAGTAGTTATCGACCAAGGTCTGGAAGTCGACGTTCCGAAACCCTGGGTTGTTTACGTCCGGGGAGAGCGACGCCGTGCGGGACGTAGGCCCTACAGCACCCGCCACAAACCGGGGTTTGTCCGGGTTTTTTGCGGTAAACTCGTCTGCGACCCGGCGTGCCAGCTTCGCGGCAGCTACGTTCAGTTCTTTGGCGATCTCTTCGAGGCCATAGTCCGCCTGAGACACACGGGTTGAATTAAATGTATTGGTCTCAATAATATCTGCACCGGCATCCAGATACTCTGCGTGAATGTTTCGCAACAGGGCAGGTTGGGTCAGGTTCAGCAGGTCATTGTTGCCCTGAACCTCCCGATCATAGTTGGCAAACCGGTCGCCGCGGAACGCTTGCTCATCCAGTTTCTGGTTCTGGATCATGGTTCCCATGCCGCCGTCGAGAATCACAATGCGTTCCTGCAGGGCTTTGTGAAGTTGTTCCAGGCGAGTGTTGCGATCGGTCATAGTCTGTATTCCGGATGTCGTTATTAACGGCGTATTTGGTTCTGTGGCGCGGGATGATAGCAAAATGCCGGTGCCAGTCGTAGTTCCGCGCGCAGTTGTTCTTTACCTACGTCAAGCGTCGAGTGCGGAGGGTATAGTACGTGAAAGTGATTACCCTGATAAAGACCCACCAAATTACTTGGTCTTTCATGTTGCCGCAAACTCCCTTAAAATGAACTTAAACTTACCAACGGGTTTAAAACATGGCTTTGGTTACTGTGACAGATCCCGCACGGGATTATCTTGCACAACTTATCGAAAAGCAGGATGTGAAGGGCATGGGCGTTCGAATTTTCGTAACCCAGCCAGGCACCAAGAACGCTGAAACCTGTCTGGCTTATTGCCCGCCTAACGAGATCGTACCTACGGATGAGCAGGTAGACCTCGAAAAGTTCACGTTGTATCTGGATCACAACTCCGTGCCGTTCCTTGAGGAAGCCTACGTAGACTACTCCAAGGACCAGATGGGTGGACAACTCACGATCAAGGCGCCGAACGCCAAGGTTCCAAGCGTTGATGAAAACGCGCCTTTGCCTGACCGTGTAAATTACGTTCTGGCGTCGGAAATCAATCCGAATCTTGCTTCCCACGGCGGTGATGTTTCATTGGTTGAAATCGTTGACGGATCTGTCGCCGTTTTGAGGTTTGGTGGTGGTTGCCAGGGTTGCTCAGCGGTCAGTCTTACGCTGAAGCAGGGCGTTGAATCGACTCTCAAAGAGCGTGTTCCCGAAATCACGGCTGTTCGCGATGTAACAGATCACACGCAAACCGAGAACGCCTACTACCAGTAACGGATATCATTAAGATACTTTGCGCGATGCGGGCAGCCGCACTTGCCCCTTCGCGATGGCCGCTCGGCCAATGTCACACTGGCCGAGCTTTCGCATAATCTGGCCCCTGAACTCAGGCGGCAGGTTCTTCCCGCCCGACCACAAATGATATGACCTGCAGGCTCACCGTCTGCAATTGTACAATCGGGGTTCCCCTTGCTTGACGCTGCACTTCTGTCCGTGCCTGTAATAGCCGCCCTGGTAGGCTGGTTTACCAACTGGCTTGCCATACAGATGTCTTTCTACCCGGTTCAGTTTGTCGGCGTTGGTCTCGTCGGATGGCAAGGTGTTATTCCGCGCAAAGCGGAGAAAATGGCGCACATCTGCATTGACCGGACGCTTCGGCAGTTTGGCGATCTGAACGCGGTATATCAGAAACTTGAACCTCAACACATTATTGAACAGGTTATCTCCCAGGTAACGCCACGGCTGGATGAGTACATTGATGAAATGATGTACGAAACCCAACCCGTGCTTTGGGATAATTTGCCCCTGTTTTTGCGCCGCCGGATTTATCAATGGGCACGGGAGCAGTTGCCTGCCCGAATCGAAAACCTCGTTGAGGATTTCGGCGGCGACCTTGATGAATTGGTCGATCTCAAAGCATTGCTAAGCCGTGAACTGAAGCAACACCCCGATTTAATGAATCGCATATTCCAGCAGGCTGGCTCGGTTGAGCTCCGATCGGTTATCAATCGCGGGGCAATTATTGGCGGAGTTCTGGGCTGCTTTCTTGCGGCTGCCTGGTCGATCTATCCCGCGTACTGGCTTTTACCGGTTGGCGGGTTCGTGATCGGTTTTATCACCAACTGGCTCGCCATTACTTTGCTCTTTGCACCGCTGGCGCCGCGCCGGTTTCTGTTTTGGAAAATCCAGGGCCTGTTATTGCGTCGCCAGCCTGAAATCAGCGACATCTGGGCAAAGCTGGTTGCTGAAGAACTGATAACCGTAGAGAAGGTGGCTGACGCAATGATCAACGGTAATCAGGGCGACCGCACTCGCGCCATTATGCAGAAGCACCTGAGGCCTATACTGGACAACTCACTGCTGATGAAACTCGGTGCGCAGGTAACTGTTGGTATGAGCGGTTATACCGAGCTGAAAAAAGCCATGAACCAGCAGGCATTGCTGGCGACCAACGACGTGTTTAGTAACCCCGGTTTCAATAAAGAGCGGGCGCCAGTTGTCGCGGGGGTATTGGCCGGGCAAATGAAAGCGTTACGGCCAGCCGAATTCCAGGACATACTCCGCCCGGCATTCCGTGAGGAAGAGATTCAATTGATGTTTATTGGCGGAGTGTTTGGTGCTCTGGCCGGCGCCATTCAGTTTATTGTATTGGGGTATTCTGTATGGTGAGGATCAAGGATGGTAATCGCTAAAGGCAGTTTGTCGGCCGGGGCAGGCCGGCAATACGGCATGCCGTTTTCGCAGGCGTGCCCGGGAACAGTTGCATGAGATAAATACTGTTGCCCCTTTCTTCACCCAAGGCCTCTTTCACCGATTTGACGAACAGTCGATTCGAGGGCGGAGACATGTCATGTTCTTTGTAAAATAAGCGCAGAAACTCAATGATTTCCCAATGCTTTTCATTGAGCTCAATGCCGTCGTCTGCAGCAATCACAGTCGCAGCTTCAGGTGTCCAATCGTTGGCGTTTTCGAGAAAACCTTCATTGTTCCGGGCGGGTATTACGGAGCCTGTCATGGGTCACCAACTGATTACGTTTTGAGCCTGAGCTGTCAGATCAACCATCGCAGGAAAATCCACCAAGGCAGCCCTATCGGGGCTTTGGTCGAGCCCGCGAGCCACGAAGTCCGGCGCCAGTGCATAAACGGGAATGCTTACGGCAGTGTCGCCTTGCACGGCAAGGGCCAATACAGCGTTCTCAGTGAGAAGCAGTGCGTCTCCGGGCCTGAGCGCATTCATACACGCTACCGATCGCGGGTGCTCGGGTGGCTTGTTCAGAATGTGAAGCGTGTGAATGGGTGTCATAACAGGTTCCGGCTCTTTGCTGGAGGTTACTTGGGAATCAGCCGGCAAAGGCAGTATGTGTGTATTGATGAAGCAATTCCGAATTGCTCTCAGACATTGCGACGCCTGCCACCATATCTTCCAGCCTAAGCCCATAGCGAGTACAGGCGTCTGCGTCTGCATACAATGCTTCAACGCCAAAAATGGGCGCCGCAGAAAGGTTCTTCTCCACGGATTTTTGTTCAATTTCGCTTGTTTGCTGGAGCTTGCGCAACCAGTTAACGCCCGCACCTGTAAATAGCAGCGATACAGGCTGGTCGAATGCGGCGAGGGAAAACGCCATGTCGAGGGCTTCGCGTCCCGCCCAGGTTCCGTAAGGGGGTTGGTCAATCACAATCAAGGTGCTCACGCTCAACCTCCTGCATGGAAATAGATAACGCGCGACGACGTCATAGTGCCTTCAACCCACTCGCCAAGCCCGGCTATCACGAAGGGGTCGAGAAGATTGCTGGCCGGCAGTTCATAACGCTTTTGCTCAGGCTCGTTTACGACCCCACGCCTTAAGGCGGATGCGATACAGGCGACACCCGGGATGGCATTATCTTTCAGAAACCCCGCCCACTCATCCGGCCAATGGGTTTCGTCTGAAGGCGGCGCAGAGAGCGCTGAGGCGAGATGAACCCCGTCGCCATAGAGAAATACTCTATCCAGCGTATGTCCTGCCGTGATCGCAGCCCGGGCGAACGATAAGGCTGTTTGCGGAGCCTGGGAAGAGTAGGGCGCTCCGGTAATAACCAGCGTGTAGTTTTGCAGTTGGATAGCCGCCATGGTTTCAGTTCTTGCCTGAGTGCAGTTTCAGCCTTAGATGGGCCCAGTGTACCAATAGCAAAAACCCCGGCAAAGGCCGGGGTTTCCGCAAACTTATTGGCGCAAGGTGCGCCGGATATTAATCGTTGCCGGAGAAGGCACCGATGAGGTGCAGCAAGCTCACGAACAGGTTGTAGATGTTCAGGTACAGGCCAGTGGTTGCCATGATGTAGTTGGTTTCGCCACCGTTCACAATACGGCTGGTGTCGTACAGGATGAAACCAGACATCAGGAACACGATCGCAGCGCTGATCGCCAGGCTGATTGCTGTGATCTCAACTCCAAACATACCCGCAACGATGGAGCCAAGAGCCGCAACCAGTACAACAACCAGGCCAGCTACCAGCATGCCGCGCATGAAGCTGAAGTCTTTTTTCGTGGTCAGCACGTAGCCGGACAGGGCGAAAAACACCAGGCCCGTTCCACCCAGGGCCTGCATGATGATTTGCCCGCCATTAGAGAACTGCAGGTAATACGTCAGAATCGGGCCAAGAGAAAGGCCAAGCAGGCCGGTAAAGGCGAACACAACAGCAATACCGGCAGAGCTATTGGCAGTGCGTGGTAGCACCAGCCAGATCAGAGCAAGTGCGCCCAGACTGCTCACAAGGCTCGCGCCTTGGCTCAGGCCAATGGACATTGAAACGCCCGCCATGACAGCACTGAATATCAGCGTCATTGCAAGCAGCGTGTAAGTGTTTCGCAGAACCTTGGTCGCTGAAGCACTGATTGGTGCGGTAGCGGATCCACGGGCAATCATGCCTTTGCGGTTCTGCTGAACATTGTACTGTCTGTTTTGCATTCTGATCTCCGGTTTAATCCAGCTTGTTGGGTTGCTGGCGTCAGGCCGCGGAGCCTGATGAACGCCAATCACCTGGAATTACACTCCATAGTAATGTCGAATTCTGAACTTTCAATCATTTACGACACAAAAATCGCCTCCGGATTCCATTAAAAGCAGTTAATGTTGGAATCTGCCATCGGTTTTGCGCAGGGCGTTGACAGCACAGGCAATTCCGGTATCATGCACACCGCTGTCGCTCGACAGCAATGGAAAAACGGTGGGCTGGCAGAGTGGCTTAATGCAGCGGTCTTGAAAACCGCCGTACGTTAGTAGCGTACCCGGGGTTCGAATCCCTGGCCCACCGCCATTTTTTCTTTAAGTACAGGCAGTTGAGAGATCTTCTCTAAGCTGTGAGCATGCCTCTAAAGTTCTTGTACATTCTATATAATATAGAGTTGTATATTATAATTCTGACTTTTCCGATTCCACGGCTTAATTAGTCACAGCTTTCTTTTCCCTCAAATACCATCCGTTGTGCGCTTGTCATCGTGCAAAAGGTTTGCTGTAGCATCGCCGCCCGCGGCATCCACGTCAGTTGCGTGTTTAGCCCTCAATTCGTGCTCGGTAAACCGCTCAACCAGATTTGTGCTTTCAAGCGCTCGGGTCATCACAGCAGATCGCCAGCGATTCTGAAACGCGCTGTCACTCAGCGGTTTTCCGACGCGGTCATATACCATCGTTAACCCTTGTTCGCCAGCGGCGCAACACCATCGATGCTGAGCGATTGGCTCTGAGAGCCCAGGTTAACCGGCTGTTCATCAAAAGTCGAAGCTCTGCGGGCAGCCGCACTCTCACCAGTATGCTGAAAAAAGGCGGTGTGGACGTCGGACGCTTTAAGGTACTCCGTCTGATGAGTGGGCTGGGGCTGACCTGCAAGCAGCCTGGTCCGCCTGCATGCATGCAGGCAACGGTTGAACGACCAGACATCCCGAATCACTTGGCCCGTAAGTTTACTGTAGAGTAGCCGAACCAAGTCTGGTGCGGTGACATCACTTGCAGTGTGCCCGGAGTTCAGGGCGAGCATGGAAGCTCAAATGAACCACGAGTCTATCTGGAATATTGACCCGATAATTTAGGAGGAAATAACGGATCAACCCCACCTACTGTGAAGGTGGTGAGCCTGAGCGGCAGTGACCTGCGGTATGCCCGCAGGGTGATGTAACCCGCTGACAACGGGGATTGAGGCGAGGTCACTAAGCCAAGATGATCCTCAAGGCTGAGTGTTGAAAGGCTGAAGAACATGAACCCATTCATCCGCCTCTGTGGGTTGAAATGTCACCACGGCTTACGTGACCTGATAAGCCGTACGGGAAGGTGAGGCAGTCTGAAATGTAAGCGCTGCCGAACGAAGAAGCCTGAATTGGTAGCCGGGGCTTTGGTACAGCAGTATCCATCACAGATCGGACTGCTGCTTCCTGTCAACTTGCGGCAAGCAAGGATAAAGAGTGCGATGGGCAGCCTCCTCAGCATGTTGGAGTTCAGATAGGTAAACCGGGGAAGGTCAATATCGGATGCCAAGGGGGCATGACCCCGAAGCCGAATTGACTGGCGGAGCTCCCGTAGTAGTCCGCGATGGGGAAAGCCCATTACATGGCAAAGGGGAGCAGTTTAAACGTGTTTGCCAAGCAAACTACCTGACCAAACAAGGTGAAGACCTTTGATAATCAGCGAAATGCAACGCAAGCTAGCGACTTGGACAACGGCCGACCCCACCCGCCGGGTGGACCGGTTGTTGCGCCTGATAGCACAGCCTGACTGGCTCGCAGAGGCGGCTCGGATCACCCTATCTTCCAAAGGGGCAAACACGCCCGGGATAGACGGGGAGATCAAGCTGACTGTGCAGGCTAGGCTACCGGCTATTCTCAAACAAATCAGGAGCGATTTACTCTCCGGTGTTTATAGCCCGTTACCGGCTCGAAGGGTTTATATCCCGAAGGCCAACGGCAAGCAACGGCCACTGGGTATCCCCACCCTGCGCGACCGCATCGTTCAAAGGGCCATGTTAATGGCGATGGAGCCCGTGTGGGAAAGTGACTTTCATGCACTCTCCTATGGGTTCCGACCGGAACGAAGTGTTCACCACGCCATCCGCACAGTGAAACTGCAACTGACGGATAATAACGAAACGCGTGGACGCTGGGTCATCGAAGGGGATCTGTCCAGCTACTTCGATACCGTGCATCACCGGTTGCTGATGAAAGCTGTACGCCGCAGAATCAGGGACAGACGCTTCCTGAATCTTCTCTGGCGATTCATCAAAGCCGGCCACATTGATGCAGGCCTCTTCCGAGCGGCAAGCGAAGGTGTGCCTCAGGGCGGCGTTATATCACCGCTGCTGTCGAACATCATGTTGCATGAATTCGATCAGCACCTGAACTGGCGTTACCTTGGCAAGAAGGCCCGGAAAGATCGATGGTACTGGAACAACAGCATCCGGATTGGTCGAAGCTCTGCTATCCGAGAGAACCGGCAATGGAAGCCAGCTGTCGCCTACTGCCGCTACGCCGATGACTTTGTGGTCATCGTCAAGGGCACCAAAGCTCAGGCAGAAGCGGTCAGAGAAGAATGTCGGGAGATGCTGGAAGACGCCCTCAAGCTGACACTGAACATGGATAAAACCAAGATTACCCATGTGAACGACGGCTTTGTGTTCCTGGGACACCGCATCATCCGCAAGCGAAGCCGGTACGGCGACATGCGGGTGGTGACGACAATCCCCCGGGATAAGGCGCGTAACTTTGCAGCATCCTTAACCGCCAAGCTGTCAGGCAATTATAGTGAAAGCAAAATCGATATGGTGGAATCCATCAACCGAAAGCTGAAAGGCTGGGCGGCGTTCTATCAGTTCGTCGACTATAAAGCGAAAGTCTTCAGCTATATCGATGGTGTCGTGTTCTGGAAACTGGCCCATTGGCTGGGCCGCAAATATCGCTCTCGGCTCAAACCACTGATGCGCTATTGGTTTAAAGCCCCAGCCTCGGGTCAAAGTAAGACTTGGGTGCTGTATGGCAAAACCAACCTAGGGCTGTTCAGTGGAGCCATCTTGTACCGACTCGTCGGTCACGGGAAGAAGCGATTCCGGTGGCGTCTTCCGGAGGGTAATCCCTACCTGAGGACTGAACCTAGAAACACGTGGACCTCTCGCTTTCCTGAAGTCGCGATGGCATTTGCCAACGTTTAAATGGAGAGCCGGATGCGCTGAAAGGTGCACGTCCGGTTCGGAGAGGAGAGGCAGGGAGATAGTTCGACTACGCCCTGCCTCTTACTCTACTTTGGGCTGGTCAGCGATGGAGCTATCTTGCGGTTGTTCTGGATCTCTATGCCCGCCGGGTCGTTGGCTGGGCGCTATCAGATCGGCCTGATGGTGAGTTGGTGATAAAGGCACTGGATCATGCGTATGAGCAACGAGGAAAACCGACTGGGGTTCTATTCCACTCCGACCAAGGCAGTCAGTATGCCAGTCGATTATTCCGTCAGAGGCTCTGGCGTTACCGCATGGAGCAAAGCATGAGTCGCCGAGGAAATTGCTGGGACACTCAATCTACTATGCTTATGAACATCGTGTTGGCGACTACCTGATGGACTACTACAACCGGCAGCGCCCCATACATTCAATGACGGCATGCCACCCGTGGTTGCGGAAGAAAAACTTAAAACACTGTCCGGGATTAGTTGACCACTACACCCAATCAGATATCGTGAAATGAAAATGTCCTTTGGCTCTGACACGACGTGGTGTCTATTTTGATTTCGAAGCTTACAGCGCACAAGTCTATCTCGCGCAACGTAACCGGAACCGATTGGCTCTGTGGTGATCTTCATGGTCAGTATGATGCGCTCCAATCGGCATTGGCTGATGTGGCTTTCAATACGACCCAGAATCGGCTTTTTCTCCTAGGTGACGTCGTTGACCGTGGGCCACGATCCAAAGAGTTACTTAGCTGAGTGCTATCCACGAATTGCGTGCACAGTGTCATGGGAAACCACGAGTTGATGTTTGCTACCAACTCGTTCGACTTCCGATACCAGGAAAAACATCGAGCCATTGGAGGTGAGTGGGTAGATCAAATCGACTTTTCTGAGTGTCGAAAGCTGACCACCCGGTGCATTCAGTAATTGCCCTTGACGACCACTCTGGCATGCGAAAATGGCAGCCTCGGGTTGGTGCATGCACAAAGCCCTGCACATAGCTGGCTGGATGTTCAACAAGCTGTTTTTTCTGAGCGCTTCGCGATTGACTGTACCTGGCCCTGGAATCGGGCGCAGAGTTCAGGCCAAACGATTGCAGGTGTGACAGCCGTTGTGTCTGGGCACATTGGTACGGCGGAAGTGATTCGAAAAGGCAATCAGATTTGGATTGATACCCTGGAACAAACCGGGAACATAACTCTGGTGCGAGCCAGCGAAATTTTCGATTGGATTGGGAAGCGAACATCAGATGGATGACCGACTTTTAAAAGGTGCTGAGCGGTTCCGTAAGCTGGTTGAGAGTGCGGGCGGGTTCGTATCGTCTGGCTGGGTTGCGCAGCTGCTGGAGATTAGTGAAGCGGATGTTAGAAATCGCGCGCAGCGGAACACACTGATTGCCCGTCGCACGGCCTCCGGGGAGCTAAGCTTTCCACGATTCCAGTTTGACGAACCCAAAGGGCAAGTGTTTGCAGGGCTTCAAACTGTGCTGGTCGAGACAGCATCCTGGGCGCCAGAGGAGCTTATCCGGTTTTTATTGGTGAGACACGACCCTGAGCATACCGACGATACGCCGCTCAAATTATTGGAGCGAGGCGAACTTGATCGTGTTTTGCAGCTTGCCTCGGTTCATCTGGAGCAAAGGCCATAGGTCGTCGCGATTTCTAAATAGAGCGAACACCTTGGAGTAAACCGGAAATATAGCCCTGGTGCGAGCTAAAGATATTTTTGACTGGGTTGGGAATTAAGCATCGTATGGATAACCGCTTTCTGTTAGTTATTGATCTGGAAGCGACGTGCTGGGAGAACCGAATGACTCCGGCTGGCGAACCCCAGACTATTCACAACATGGAAATTATTGAGTTTGGTTGTGCCTTAGCCAACCGGAATGGCGAACTACTGGATAGCCGTTCGTTTTTGGTGCAGCCCACGAGAAACCCACAACTCAAGGAGTTCTGCACGTCGCTCACCAGCATCACACAATCAATGATCAACACTGCTCCAGCCTTTCCGGAAGTGTGTCAGTTGATCGATGCGTGGTTGGGACAACCCCATGAAGATTTTATCTGGTGCAGTTGGGGTAACTACGACCGCCTGCATATTCAGGCAGACGGAGAGAAGCATGGCGCGTTTCCGGTGATAATGAAGTATCCGCACCTGAACCTGAAACGTATTTGGCGCAGAACAACGGGGCAGAAGCGCAAGAATGGGATGATTCATGCTCTGGAGTATCACGGACTGGCATTAGAGGGTCACCACCATCGCGGCATCGACGATGCCCGCAACATGGTTCGATTACTACCGTATATGGACTGGTCACTGGAAGAGGAGCTGCTGACTCCGCCCAGCGGTTTCCGCTCGCAAGGCAGTGTTGCGTCGGATCGCGTGGTCAGCATCGAAGAAATGGACTCAGCAATCCGTGAGAAAGCCGGGGAATAGCGCTCACCAGAAATTTACTTTTAGGGAGTCTCTGAATAAGTCCCCAAAATCAGCGATAATACGCCCATCGTCAACCGCACAGGATTCGTTGCCACCATGGATCAGATCACCTTCTCCGAAGCCGAGTACCAGACCAAGAAGCGCAAGACCCGCCGCGAGGTCTTTTTGGAGCGGATGGACAAGCTGATTCCCTGGAAGCAGTTGGAGAAGAAGGTCGCTCGATACTACCCAAAGGGCCAGACTGGCCGGCCACCGTACCCGCTGCCCACCATGTTGCGAGTCCACTGCATGCAGCTGTTCTATAATCTCAGCGACCCGGCCATGGAAGACGCCCTGTACGAGATCGAATCCATGCGGCACTTTGCCGGCTTGAAGCTTGATCGCCTGCCGGACGAAACCACCATTCTCAAGTTCCGTCATTTCCTTGAGCGCCATGGCCTTGGCAAGGTGTTGTTCAAGGAAGTGAACAAGCACTTGGAGAAAAACGGCTTGATGCTTCGGGAAGGCAGCATTGTGGATGCAACGATCATTTCCGCCCCGAGTTCCACAAAGAACGAAAGCGGCCAGCGTGATCCGGAGATGCACCAAACCAAGAAAGGTAACCAGTGGCACTTCGGCAGTGCGACCTGAAAGTCGCATGTATTTCTGTTTCGCAGGGTACGTCTACCTGACGAAACCGGTTGTTTCACCAACCGTTCCCTACCCGGACGTGCGGAGCCGGTAACAGCACCGTGCGAAGCTTCGGGGACAATGTAACCGCCGACTCAGTCGGTATGTCGACCCGTGAGGAACGACATAATCTGCCAGCATCGAGGCGGAAAGGAGCTAGGGACGAGCGGCTACGGCCAACAGATGTGAATCTCTTATAAACGTCGTCATGCCAGACAAGCCAAAGATGCTGATAGGCTTGAACCAAAAAGGTGTGCGGTCAGGTATGGGCTCTTACCGATAGCCCATCGTGAATACGGTACCGCCGGCGAAATGGAGAGGTCCGCCCCGCTCTGAAATACATGTGGAACAGGGTAAGCCCGTAGTATCGCCATAAATGGCAGGTGAACCGCGAGGAACACTGTTGGTGCTGCGGGTAAAGGAATGTGGAAAAAGCGAAGATCTCTCCGTAATCGAGGGAATATGGATTGAAACATTATCCGGCGCGAAAGCGAGCAGACTTCCACAAGGTCTTTCATGGCGAGATAACTTGAGCAATTGTTTAATGAGGGAAAGCAGATGACGGAACCAGAAATCAGCGTGCAAGCGCCGGTCTCGGGTACTGGTGCGCCCTCGCATTCTGAACGGTTATGGCTCCAGACAGACTGGAGAAAAGCTGAGAAGGAAGTAAGACAACTCCAAGAGCGTATCGCCAAGGCAACACAGGAAAGCAGATGGGGTAAGGTGAAAGCCTTGCAGCGTCTGCTGACTCGCTCTTATTGCGGCAAATTACTTGCGGTAAAGAGAGTGACGGAAAATCGAGGTAAAAGAACACCGGGGATCGATGGCAAGGTTTGGTCGACTCCGGCCGCCAAATTAAAGGGAGCACTAGCGTTGAAGCATCGCGGTTATCGACCGCAACCGCTAAGACGTATCTACATACCCAAGAGCAATGGAAAGAAACGTCCGCTAGGGATACCGACGATGCGAGACAGAGCGATGCAATCCTTGTGGAAGCTCGCTTTGGAACCGGTTGCCGAAACTCAAGCAGATCCGAACTCCTATGGTTTCAGACCCAAGCGTTCAACGGCAGACGCCATCGCACATTGTTTCAATGCGCTCGCAAAGCAAACATCCGCCAAGTGGGTGCTGGAGGGCGACATTCGCGGGTGTTTCGACAACATCAGCCACGAGTGGCTGCTCCGAAACATTGCCATGGATAAAGTCGTGCTGCGTAAATGGCTTGAAGCAGGGTATGTAGAGGAAGGAACCTTATTCGCTACGGAAGCCGGAACACCACAAGGTGGAATTATCTCCCCGGTGCTGGCGAATTTGACGCTGGATGGACTCGAACAGGCAATCAACATGAGTGTGGCTCCGACGAGCAGCCCTCGACGCCCGTTTAAAATTCACGTCGTGAGATATGCCGATGACTTTATCGTAACTGGGGCCTCGAAAGAGGTCTTGCAACACCAAGTTCGCCCGGCAATCGAGGTGTTCTTGAGGGCGCGGGGCTTAGAGCTCTCGGACGAGAAAACTCGGATCACGCATATCGCACAAGGTTTCGATTTTTTGGGCCAAAATATCCGAAAGTATTCGGGCAAACTGCTTATTAACCCTGCCCGTAAAAGCGTGAAGGCGCTTGTGGATAAGGTCCGAGAAATCGTGAATGGAAACAAAGCAGCGACACAGGCGAATCTGATTCTGAATCTCAACCCGGTGATCCGAGGTTGGGCAATGTATCACCGCCACATTGTGTCGAAGGCTCGCTTTGCATGGATAGACCATCAGATTTGGCGAATTCTGTGGCGATGGGCTGTGCGTCGGCACGCCATGAAAGGTGCTAAATGGGTAAAGCAAAAATATTTCCACGTCGAAGGAGCAAGGCACTGGGTGTTTGCGTCTGATGATCGAATTAATGGCATAAGCCAACGGTTGCGGCTGTTCTCGGCGGCGACAGTTCGGATCGTACGACACATTAAAATACGCAGTGCAGTGAATCCCTATGATCCGTTGTGGACCGCTTACCTGGAGCGCCGCCATCGACCTATTTTCCGTAGTGAGGCCCGGTCATATTTAGGCTGTTGAAAGGCTTGAGCCGTATGAGGGGTGACTCTCACGTACGGTTCTTAGGGGAGGATGGTGTGGTAACACACTGTCCTTACCCGACTGAAAATGCACATTGGAGTTGATGACACGCTCGGCCTGATCCACAGCATCGATACCACGGCAGCCAACGTCCACGACATTGTGCCCGCTGGCAACCTTCTCCACGGTGAC
>JAGPVT010000171.1 GCA_018066865.1 Marinobacter sp.
CAGCGTTGGCTATGGCAGAACCGCTAACGGCAATGTCAGTCAGAATTTTGGCCCTTTGAATGGGAAAGGTGGCGAACGTCGCCTTAACGTGCTCATATCGCGGGCAAAGCTCGCCATGCAGGTTTTTGCGAACTTCCGGGGAGATGAGTTGCGCACGGACGCAAGCTCGCCGTTTGGTGTGCGCGCCCTGAAAGTCTTTCTCGACTACGCCGAAAAGGGCCAGCTCCCGGCAGTATCCGAAACCGGCAAAGAGCCGGATTCTCCATTCGAAATTGAAGTGATGAATGCGATTAAATCCCTGGGCTTTGATGTAGAGCCGCAGGTGGGCTGTTTGGGCTATTCAATCGATTTGGCCATTGTCGATCCTGGTAACCCGGGCAGGTATCTTCTTGCCGTTGAATGCGATGGTGCCAGTTATCACAGCTCTGCCTCTGCTCGTGAACGTGATCGCTTGCGACAGGGTGTACTTGAGGGGCTGGGCTGGCGGTTTCACCGCATCTGGAGCACAGAATGGTTCCGTAATCCCTCCCAGGAAATTACCCGGATGCAGCAGGCCATTGAACGGGCAATAGAAGAGCAGGCCCGTATTGATGAACGTGGGGCTGTGGATTCAGCGCTTTCCCCGTCGCAACAAAGTGATCATGCACCGGCAATTGAGCGGGCCGAATTTTCAGAGGAAGAGGCCAATCGGGCTGTTCCTCCATACAGACTTGTCGAAGAGGAGGCTCTGGGGCTTCCAGCATATGTAGATGATTTCCTCGAGGTTCCATTCGACAAGGTGAAAAACGCAATACTTGTCGTTTCTGAATATGAAGGCCCCGTCCATGTTTCGATTCTAACGGCCAGGTTGATTAGCTCCGTAGGGCTAAGCCGAGCCGGCCAGAGGATACAAACGCGAGTGCTGGAATGCATAAACGATTTGGAACATGAGGGAGCGATCGATTTTGATGGCGCGTTCGTCAAGCTCGCGGACATGAAATCTACGCATCTGCGTGACTGGAGCGAGTTGCCGGCTAATCAGAGGAAGTTTGAGTTCGTATCGCCCGCAGAGCTATCCGAGGCCTTGTTCGTTACGGTCCAGGATGCCCATTCCGTCGATCGTGAGGGCTGCATGAGTGCTGCGCTGAACCTTATCGGGTTCAAGCGTCTGACCGGGAGCATTCAGGCACGCCTTGATGAAGTGCTTGATGACCTTATCGAAGAAGGCCGTTTGCTTGAACGGTCTGGGCGGCTGCAGGTAGCTGTATGAGCTTGGGAGTGGGTGAGGTCAGGTCAACGGCGCTTTATTCCGAGACTAGAGCTGCGTTGCATAGTCGCGCACTTGCAGTAGCCGGTTTTACCACCCACAAACTGGAGGACACCCTGCCCGGCGGGCCGGCTGAGCGGACAGTGGAATACAAAGCGCCGTTCTTCCGGCCGGATCGGGAGGAGGATTATAGGGTGGCTTGGGAGGTATTCGCCAATGAGTGACAGCATGATTCGCAACTGCCCATGGGGTTATTCCTGCACCAAAGAATGGGCAGATCTCATTGACACTCGGGATGAGGATATTCGCTTCTGTACCGATTGCCAGAAGGAAGTTCATTGGGTCGACAGCAGGGAGGAGTTGGCTGAGAGCGTCCTTTTAAATCGCTGCGTCAGCTTTAGGGCTTTGTTGATTGATTCAACGCTGGTCGGTGAGGAAATAAGTGGAGAGGGCGACGGTTCGGTAACACTTACCGGTTTGGCGACCCCGGACATTCTTGATTATGAACCGACACAGGGTACAAAGAAGGATTACGACCCATTAAACGACTTTGACGATGACGATATTCCGTTCTAAAAGTCGCATAAGACGTAAAGGCAGACCATGGATTCGAAGAACTTTTATCTCTTGGCCGATCAGTGGCCTGAACTATACAAACATGCGGCTTTGGCAGAGAAATATGTGCAGGACGATCCTGCGACAGCCACTGTCAAGCTACGTTGTTTCGCTGAATCATTAGTCGGATATTTGTACCGAAATCTAGGTCTGAGCTCGAACCCTGATGACGGGCTATTTGAGAAACTGACATCTGAGCAATTCGAAGCGGTAGTTGAGGATGCTATTCGCCAGAAGCTTCACGCGATCCGTATCTTGGGCAATAGGGCCGCACATGGCAAAGAAGTGGTCCAGGATAAGGCGCTGCAGATTCTGAAGGATGCTTACTTACTGGGGCACTGGCTTTACTCGACGTTTCGCTCAGGTCCTGCGCATCCAGAATACCCGGATTTTGAAGAGCCGACTTCCCCGGAGCAACTGAACTCAAACTTAAAAGCTACGAATGAAGAACTGCGTATCCAGCTTGAAAATGCAAAAGAGGAGTTGCAGAAGCTTCAGGCAGCTGAGCGCAAAGCGCAGGAGCAGATTGCCCAGCTTGACAGGTCGCTTGACGAGGAGAAGTTGTCGAGATTTCATCAGGCATCCACTGAGGCTACTCGCCGAATGGATCTGGGGGAGGAAGCGACGAGACGGTTATTGAGCCTTGAGGACAGTTTTTCGGAATACACGCTGACGAACGGCCAGTCTGAACTTGTTAAACAACTGGGGGAGTTCCTGTTCTCCCGAAACGAAAGCGCCTTTTTGCTCAGAGGTTATGCGGGTACAGGGAAGACCTTTATAACAAAAGGGCTGACAGAGTACTTTCGCGCTATTGGGCGAAACTATGTCTTGGCGGCACCTACAGGTAAAGCAGCGAAAGTCATTGCAAGTAAAACGAAATCTCCTGCTTATACGCTGCATCGAACCATATATTCGTTTAAGGATATTCGAGAATATAAAGATGCAGATGTTGATGGGACTGAAACCTACAAGTTTTACGCCGAGCTGGCGGTAAATGAACTTCCGGCCGATACCGTATTCATTGTAGATGAAGCGTCCATGGTTTCTGATGCATACAGTGAGGCAGAGTTCTTTCGCTTTGGTTCAGGATACATACTTCAGGATTTTCTGAAGTATGTGAACCTGGATCATAATGATCATCGCAAAAAGGTCATCTTCATTGGCGACGATGCCCAGCTGCCGCCTGTTGGTATGTCATTTTCTCCGGCATTGGACGAGAAATATTTGCTTCGGGAGCACAGTGTGCGCTCCACCAGCTATGAGCTCACCGAAGTTGTGCGTCAAAAGGTAGATAGCGGTGTGATGGGTAATTCCATTGCTTTGCGCAATTCCTTGAAAAAACGTGTTTTCAATCAGCTTTCCGTAGATTTCAGTACGCCGGATGTCCAGCCTGTCAGTCATGGCGATCTGATGGACCGGTACCTTGAGTCCTGTGGTGGCATGATTAACGGTGAGTCCATTGTAATCGCCTACTCAAACGCTGATGTTGCGGCCTATAACCGCCGAATCAGAGAGCATTTTTTCCCGGGATGTGAGTACGTTCAAGCCGGCGACAAAGTGATGGCCGTAAGTAACAGCAATGCTTACGGGTTTTTTATCTCTAATGGTGACTTCGGGGTTGTGAGAAATTTGCTTGGAGCCACTGAACGCCGTCCAGTCACCATTAAAAGGCGAAATGAAGAAACAGGGCAGGTCGAAAGCGTCAGCATATCTCTTGAATTCAAGGACGTTGTTGTAGGATTCAGAGACCTCGAAGGGACCCCGAGATTTTTCGAGGCCAAGGTAATTGAAAGCCTGCTCTACAGCGATCTGCCGTCGTTAAGTTCCGACGAGAGCAAGGCGCTGTACGTTGATTTTTGTATGCGCAACAGGGGGCTCAAAAAGGGCAGCCTGGAATTCAAGAATACATTGATGTCTGACCCTTACTTTAACGCACTGCGGTTGAAGTTTGGCTATGCCATTACCTGTCACAAGGCGCAAGGTAGCGAATGGAATAATGTATTTGTAAAGTGTAAAACCAATCAAAACCAGCTGACCGAAGGCTATTTTCGTTGGTTTTATACAGCGATTACACGGACTGCAGATCGCCTGTGGTTGCTTGACTCGCCGAACATCAAGATCGGGAGTGGGTTGAAATCTGTTCGCCGGCCCGGTGTTGTTATGCCGACCCCGACACCAAACCCGGACAATACGCCCGCTGATTTTGATTCTCCGGTAAACCAAAGTCCCGAGCCGAACAGACCTTTGAAAGATGCGCGGGCGGTGACGGCACCTTCGTCTACCGCAGTGCACAGGCCAGACAGTATTGATGAAACATACGGAATCCCGGAAGGAGCCCAATTCCTGCTTGGAGTTCTCAGCAGGGTTAGGGAACTGATAGCTGATCACGGTATTTCGATTGACTCTATCGCCCATCAGCAATACCAGGAAGCTTATACCTTCTGCCGAGGTAACGAATTCGCCCGGGTAGATATTGGCTATGACAGTAAAGAGAAAGTAAAGCGTGTAACGGTACCAATACCATCACCTCTTTCAGCCGATGTACAGAATTTATTGGCTCCACTTGTGGGGCAGGCAATTGCGGGTGGACCAGTGATACCCGCCGATCAGATTCACTTTGAAGATGATTTCATCAATGACCTTCATCAACGTTTGCTTCCACTGGCTTCTGAGCGTCAGATAAATATACAGAATGCCGAGAAATATCAATGGCATGTGCGCTATAGCTTCGCGCGGAACAACGATGTGGCGGTATGCGATATTTTCTTTGACGGCAAAAAACGGTTCACAAAATACCAGCCATTGATCACTGCTTGTAGTCCGGGGTCGCTATTGCCAGACGTTGAGGTAATGCTGACAGAAGGATTGAGTGCATGATTACCAGTAAAGACGTGTTTGCAAAGCGAAAAGCCGGTGAGATTGAAGAAGCCTATCAGATGGCCTTACAAAGAATGGGCGCCCCCGATAAAGACGAGTGGGACGATCGGGCCTTTGGCTGGTGCTTGATTGACCTGATCAAACGGGATGCCAAAGCAGGTCAGCAGGCTAATCTCAGTCATTACCGCCAACAGCTTGAGGCAATCACGGTGCCCGAGAGTGATGACGTGCTGACGAAACAACGGCAGTTTGCCATCTCGCTCTGCAGCCCGCAGGGCCAGCGGGTCAACGAAGCTAAACAGCTGAGCAAGGCTGGACAGCATGATAGAGCGGCGGCTATCTATCGGGAGCTACTTCAGGACACACCGGGCGATCGTGATCTATCCGTCTCACTCGGCTGGGAGCTGTATCGTCTTGTGAAGAAGCTGCTGGATCAGAGTGACGCTAATTTGCAGCCCATCAAGCAAAACCTCAATGAGTATCTGCGGCTTAACGTTGAGAAGCCGTCGCTTCTCCACTCCGTTATATTGCAGGTGGCCGCGAAGTTCGCCGGCGCGGATCGTTTCAACATGGCCGCATTCTGCCGATTGTGGAATCTGGAGTTTTTGCGTCCAGAGGATTGGGAGCGATTCCGCACGGATGATAGCAAAGAGCTTCCGGCCCTCGCCGAGCGAGTAATACAGCAGGCGAGCAAGGAGGCTGGAAGAACTCAAGACCCCGGGCTCGCATCTTATATTCTTCCTTACCTTGATCGAGCCTTGGGTGAGTATTCTGACAATATCTGGTTGTTTTTGAACAAGGCGAAAGTGCTTCTCACACTTCAAAGAAATGAAGATGCCTTTAAATTTGCCCTCGATGTGGCTCGCGCAAAATCCAACGACTATTGGGTTTGGGAGCTTTTAGGCGATATCTGTGCCAATGATGACCCGGACCTATCATTGAGCTGTTACTGCAAGGCTCTGCTTTGTTCCTCTGATGACCGTTTTTCGGCGAAGGTCCGCGGGAAGCTTGCATCGTTGCTGGTTGAACGGAGTAAGTTCCCCGAAGCGAAGTTCGAAATCAATCGTTTTCTGGAAATTAAGCGGAGGGAGGGCAACAAAGTTCCACCTGAAATTGAACGGTTTGAAAATCAGGATTGGTATTCCACCACCCCCAGGTCTGGCTCGAATGATGAGTTTTATAAAGGTAACTCGGGCGCTGCGGAAAGCGCATTGTTCAGTCAGCTGCCATGGATTTCTGCAAACGTTGGTGATGTCTTTACAATTCCCGGTAAAGAAGATAAGCCAAAAAGACGGATTTATTTAAAGGGGGCTTCAGAGCCAGTAGAGGTTGTGATACCCGATAAGAAGTTTGACCTGTCACGTAGTGTGCTTGGTGATCCGATAAAAGTTAAAGGCGAATGGGATAATCAAAAAAGATTCCAGATGTTTTCTGTTGATAAGCGTGAGCCCGGTGAGGCTTGGGATGTTTTTAAAGATCAACTTGCCGTTGTTGATAATGTCAACAGGGATAAAAAGCTGATTCACTTTTTAGTCAGTAAAGTTATAGATGGCGTTGTCCCGTTCTCAGAGCTCGATGGTGACTATTCTGAAGGTGATGTGATCAGAGTTCGTTTGAGTAGATATTCTACAGCTCGCGGTGAGAGATTCCGCGTTCTGTCTGCCCGTAAAACCCAGGACCGGGCACCTATTGGTTTGAAGAAAGAGTTTCGAGAGAGTGTGAGTGTGCATGAATCGGGTTTTGCCTTTACTAGCTCAGATATTTTTATACCAGCCAACTTGGTAACTAAGAATAATGTTGTGGATGGTGAATTTGTAAATGGTGTGGCGTTGCTTTCGTATAATAAAAAGCGGTCTGAGTGGGGGTGGAGAGCTTTTGAAATTTCCCAAATCTAAATATATAGGCAGATTCGGCGCTCTAGTCCCTGAGTTCTATTGAATGGTACGTAGTTAGTTTCTCAATGCCCATAGAGGCTTCAGATGACTCGATTCACCCTCAACAACCGCCGTTGGTACGCCATGGAGCTCTTCAGCCCCGAGTTTGGCGAACAGGTACGCTGTTGTTCCCCCATCATGGTTTACGAGCTGACCCCGATGGGCGGCGGTGGCCGGCGTTTCGAGTTGTCTTTTCACCATGAGGTTTACCCTGAAGGTGTTCAGGACAAAGGATATACAATCCAGACCATCGAAAGGTCCGATCACTATCTCCTGGGGCGGGTTGTTGAATCGGACAGGCTGGTTTTGTTTCTGAAGCTCACCAGTAACTGGCTCTACCAGCATTTTGATGATCGCGCTGTGGCTGCATTTCTGGACAAAAATAATCTGACAAAGGATTTTGCATGAAAATCTCCACCCTCCTGGACCAAATCGAATTCGGCCAAATCGCCTTGCCGGAATTTCAGCGTGGCTACGTCTGGAACCGTGACCAGGTTCGTGGGCTGGTTCGTTCGCTCTATAAGCGTTACCCGGTGGGAAGTCTTCTGGCGTGGATTACTGATAACTCCCAGGCGAAAGGGCGTGGTGTTTCAGAAGCAAACCCGGGACAACAGGTGAAGATGTTGCTGGATGGCCAGCAGCGGATGACTTCATTGTATGGAATTATGAAGGGTGAGCCGCCCGCTTTTTTCGATGGCGATGCCAACGCGTTCAAGGGGCTGTATTTCCATGCTGAGACTGAAGAGTTTTCGTTCTATATGGCCTCTAAAATGCAAGGGAATCCGTTGTGGGTAGATGTTACGCGGTTAATGAAGGACGGTGAGGAAGACCGGATTCAGGACGAAATCCTGGAGTACACGCAGGACCTGAAGCGCACCTCCAGCCTTACCAAGAGGCTGATCAAGCTGAGAAATATCCGTGACATCGATGTGCATGTCGAGGATGTTTCCGGCCCGGAAATGACCCTGGACGTGGTGGTGGATATCTTCAACCGGGTAAACAGCGGTGGCCGTAAGCTATCCAAGGGTGACCTGGCCCTGGCCAGGATCTGCTCGGTAGAGCCGGATGCCCGCTCCCGCATGCGTAAGGCGCTGGATGAATGGAACGAGGCAGGCTTCGGTTTCTCGCTGGATTGGTTGCTGCGCAGCGTGACCACGATTGCCACGGGTGATGCACGCTTTTCAGCACTGCATGATCTTGATGCGGCAACCTTTAACAGTGCGCTGCAGCGTGCCATTAACCATATCAATACCATTCTGGACCTGATCGGTGCGCGGCTTGGTCTGGACCACCAGCAGGTGCTGACGGGGCATTTCGCCTTCCCGATACTGGCGCGGTTTCTGGACGATGCTGGTGGTGCCGCCCAGGACCACGATACCCAGAACAAAATCCTGTTTTGGTATGTGCAAACGGCCATTTGGGGTCGGTATTCCGGTTCCACGGAGAGTGTTCTGTCCCGCGACCTGAACATTCTTATGGAAGCAGGGCCTGGGGCCGGGCTGGATGCGCTCATCCGTGAGCTGCAGCTGTGGCGGGGTAACCTGCGTATCCGGCCGGAGCACTTCACGGGTTGGAGCCGTGGCAACCGCTTTTATTCGATTCTATACATGCTCACCCGCGTGGGCGAGGCACAGGACTGGGGCTCTGGTCTGCCACTGAAGAAAGGCCTGTTAGGTAAAAATACGTCTCTGGAAGTTCACCATATTTTCCCCAGGGATTTTCTCAAGAAGAATGGTCATGACGACAAGAAGGCAATTAACGCTCTGGGCAACTTTTGCTTTTTGACCAAAAACAGCAATCTGCAGATCAGTAACAGGCCGCCTCAGGAGTATTTTTCAGAGGTAGAGGGCCAGCATCCCGGTGCGCTTGCCAGCCAGTGGATTCCTGCAGATCCGGAGTTGCGTGAGCCGGAAAACTATATGGAATTCCTGCGCCAGCGCCAGGCGCTGCTGGCTGAAGCGGCTAATCGTTTTCTGGATACTTTGTATGACCTGCCATCGGAGGAAGAAGCTCCTGGATATCAGGCTGTAGAGCAGGGCGAATCCGCTCCGGGTGGAATCGCGGATGAGCAGGAAGAAAGGCTCCTGGATGAGGTGAATGCCTGGATTACGGAGCGGGGCCTGCCGTCGGGAGATAAGGAATTCGAGTTGAGAGACCCGGATACCGGTGAACTGAAGGCCTTTCTGGATCTTGCCTGGCCGGAAGGGCTGCAAGAGGGTTTGTCAGACCCGGTTGCTTTGATTCTCAATGAGGAAATGGATGTCTTTAAACTGGCGACCAATGCCGGATTTCAGGTGTTTGATGATGCCGAGAGCTTCCGGGTTCATACTGCCCGAAAGGTACTTGGTGACCAGCATTATGGCCTGCCGGATTGGGCGCAGCAGGTGGAGGAGACTGCCATTCCGGTAGTGAATCATATCCTCAAGAGCGAGCTGCCCGCGCCTGAGTGCGGTGCTGAGATCCAGATGGATACCGGTGAGGTAGCCGGTGAGTTCGAGTTTGTGTGGGATGATCAGCGGGTTGCTGTGTGGGTGTCGGCAGAAAGGGCACCCCAGCGTGCAATGCTGGCGGCTCAGGGCTGGCGGTTATTCTCCCTTGAAGAGGTGGTGGAGTTGCCTAAGTTGTTGGAGGTGGCTTTGGAGAGGTCTTAGTTGAGGTAGCAATCACACCTGGGAAGGTTTACGATTAATGAAGTTAATCCAGTTTTGTAAACCGGTGAGTCTATGATTGGTGACCGCTTGAAACGCGCCCGGGCTGCTGCAGGCCTTTCAATGAAGGCTTTGGGGGCGCAGGTTGGGGTAAGTGCGAACATGATCAAGAAGTACGAGCATGACGATAGCATGCCGACTTCTCCTGTGCTTATCCGCTTGGCCCGAGCCCTCGGGGTCCGCTCAGAATATTTCTTCCGTCCAGTTCGGGTATCGCTTAATCGCGTCGAGTATCGAAAACGTGCCAGTACCACTAAAGCTGAGCTCAAACGAATCGAAGCAGATGTTCTCGATCAGGCCGAGCGTTGGCAGGAACTTGCTGACCTGTGGCCCGAGTTTCCGGTTGCCGGGTTTTCGGGTGTTGAGGGATTGCCTGAGAGAATAACCGATTACGCTGAGCTGGAAAGCGTTGCCAACCAGGTTCGCCGCAGCTGGAAGCTGGGCCTGAATCCGCTGCCGGAGGTCATTGATGTTCTGGAGTCCAAGGGCATTCTGGTGATCACTACCGATGTTGATGTGGCTGGCAAGTTTGATGGTTTGCAGGCAACCGTAGCCGGGCAGCCATTAATCGTTGTCTCTAATCAGTGGCATGGTGACCGGCAGCGGTTCACGTTGGCACATGAGTTTGGCCATCTGCTTTTGGAAGGACGATTATCGTCAGATCTTGATGAGGAGAAAGCGTGTAACTATTTTGCGTCTGCGTTCCTCTTGCCCGCTGAGAGCGCGCGCGAGCAGATAGGAGAATCTCGCCACAGTATCGAGGTTCGTGAACTCTACATGCTCAAGCATGAGTATGGGCTCAGCATGCAGGCCTGTCTGTACCGTCTCAAGGTTTTGAAGATCATCTCCGATAATTTGTTTGATAAGTTGATCAAACGATTTTCAGCTGCCGGATGGCGCAAGCAGGAGCCCGGAGATCAGGTGCCTCAAGAGAGCACCATTCTATTTCAACAGCTCGTTTATCGTGCGCTGGCAGAGGGAATTGTTGGTGAGTCAAAGGCTGCAGAGCTTCTCAAACTTCCCTTGATGCAATTCCATCAGATGCGGAAGTTGGAGGCGTTTGATGCAGTTGCTGATCAGTGATGCAAACATCCTTATTGACCTTGAAGAGGGTGGGTTACTGAGGCAGCTTTTCGGCCTGCCGTATGAATTCCGGGTGCCGGATATTCTTTTCTATGAGGAGCTGGAGGACCAGCATGGTTACCTGGTAGATCTTGGCTTGGGGTTGGGGGAACTGAATGAGAAGGGAATGCGGGCAGCCTTCGAATACACCCGGAAATACAATGGCCCCAGCCGAAACGATTGCTTTGCACTGGCACTGGCCCGTCAGGAAAGATGTCCACTGCTGACAGGTGACAAGGCCCTGAGGAAAGCTGCTGAGAAAGAGGCGATATTGGTCAATGGAACCTTGTGGGTTGTCGAGCAACTGGTAATCCATTCCATGATTACGGTTGAACAGGCCAGAGAAGCCTACCAGCGCATGAAAACCAGTGGGCGCAGGTTACCATGGGCTGTTGCTTTGCAGCGGCTGGAGGCTCTCTGAAGCAATAGAGATGTTGTTGTCTTGGCCCCGTGCCTTCAGCTATACCTCATTCAAAACAAAGACATATTTCTGAATCTAAGCTAAGGTTACTATCTTGTAGTAACCACCCACGGAGCCCCCATGATCCCCGGTTTGTTGGCCACGGAAGTTTCAGCAGCCCTGCGTGAATTCATCGTTACCGGTTACGAAACCGAGACCGATCCCTTCAAAGGCGAGTTCCGCCGCCTGGTGGAGGAGCAGCAAGACGGTGAGGCGTTTATCAAGGGGCCTTATGTTTCCGTCGGCCTGCCTTTTCTGACTGGCTCTTCTGGCCGGGATTTCTTCAAAAGCTTTGAGACCGAGCACCCGCCTTATGCCCATCAGGAGCAGGCCTGGCAGAGGCTGGCTTCCGATCGACGTGCGGCGAATACCTTGGTAGCTACGGGCACCGGCTCGGGTAAGACCGAGTGTTTTATGTATCCGGTTCTTGACCACTGCCAGCGGGCGGCCACGCCGGGTATCAAGGCGATTGTTATCTACCCGATGAACGCGCTGGCAACGGATCAGGCCAAGCGCTTTGCTGCGGAGATTCATCGGCAGCCCACGCTAAAAGGCCTGCGTGTCGGACTGTTTGTGGGCGGGGATGGCCAGGGCACCAAGGCCATGGGGCCGGACCAGGTGATCACTGACAAGGAAACCCTGCGTAATAATCCGCCGGATGTGCTGCTCACCAACTACAAAATGCTGGATTACCTGTTGATGCGCCCGCAGGACCAGAAGCTGTGGGCCCATAACGGGCCGGATACCCTCCGCTATCTGGTGGTGGATGAGCTGCATACCTTTGATGGGGCTCAGGGCACGGATTTGTCGTTGCTGATCCGCCGGCTGCGGGCCCGCTTTGACCTGAAGCCAGACCAGCTTGTGTGTGCTGGTACGTCCGCCACCCTGGGTGGTGATGACAGCATTAATGGCTTGCTTGCCTATGCTTCGGATATTTTCTCCAGCCCGTTCCGGCGTGATTCAGTAATTGCGGAGCAGCGGCAGAGTGATTCGGAGTTTCTCGATAATTTGGCCTATCTGGGTCTGAACAATCAAATTGGGCCAGATGATCTTTCCGCCGCTTTGAATGAAGGGTTGCAGGCTTATCTGGTCAAAGCTTATGACCTGTATTTCAGCAAACCGCCGGAAGTGGCGCTGGATTCCGAAGAAGGGCGAATTCAGCTGGGCAAGGATCTCAAGCAGCATGGCCAGCTGGCGAACCTGCTAAGGCAGCTGAAGCTGGGGCAGGGCACGCCCCGGTTCCGGGAGCTGGTGCAGAAACTGGCTTCGCAGATCCCACCCTTGTTCGCGCGCCAGCCTAATCAGGCTCTGATCGCGTTGCTGGCATTACTTTCCCATGCCCGGGATGAGGTGGGCCGGCCTTTCGTGCAGTTGCGTTTGCAGCTTTGGTCACGGGAGCTGCGGCGTATTGTCGGGACATTGCGGGAGCCTAAGCCTCTCGGGCTGGCGGTTGAGGAGGATGCTGGAAACGGCCATTCTTCGGTTTTGCCGCCACTGCTGGCGTTTGGTGATGACAAACCTCCCAAGGACCAGCGCGAGGTGCGCTTGCCGTTGGTTCAATGCCGTGAGTGCCATGGCACGGCCTGGTTGACTCGTATGGATAAGGGCCACGTGTCTGAACAGGTAGTGGAAACAGAGCTGCAGCAGATCTACAGCGCGTTTTTTGGCTACCATGAGGAAACCGCGCTGCTCTTGCCCTGGCAACAGGGAGCGGGAATATCACCGGCTGGCATGCACCTGGATAATTTCCAGGTGTGTCGTGACTGCGGCCGCACTGCAACTGCGGATTATACCGGGGAATGTAAGGGGTGCCAGGCCGGCAATGAGGCGCTGGTTCGGGTTAGCAAGCCGCATCAGTTGAAGGAGGTGAAGCGCGACAATGTGAACCGGATGGTTCACGAACACGATTGCCCGTATTGCTCCGCTAAATCTTCGTTGGTGGTGTTTGGTGCCCGGGCCGCCAGTTTGAGTGCGGTGGCCATTCACCAGTTGTTCAGCAGTCGTGATAACGATGATCGCAAGCTGCTCACCTTCAGCGATTCTGTGCAGGATGCCACCCACCGGTCGGGTTTCTTCGCGGCACGTACCTGGCAGAACAATGTGCGCATGGCGTTGACGCAGCTTCTTGAAAACCAGCCGGAACCGGCTCCGTTACTGCAGTTGCCGGAGCTGTTTGAGGCTTACTGGCTGAACCAGGGCGAACACCGGGGGAGGTTGGACCTTCCCAAATACCTGCGTGAGTTCATGCCGCCGGACAAGCGTTTTACCGCCGAGTTCGAGCATTTCGAAACCACAGGTGAAGTGCGTGATCCCGCTCGATTGCTCAAGCTGATTCGTGGGCGCATGTTGTGGCAAGTGCTGGAAGACCTGGGCTGGCGGTCTCAGGTGGGGCGTTCTCTTAACCGGTTGGGTATTGCCGCGCTGGACTGGCCTGTGGAACCCGTGGCCCGTGCCGCTGCTTCGTGGGGCGAGATCGCTGATAACACACTGGGTTATCGGATTGATAAAGAAGCGGCTGAGGGCCTGATGACCGGGCTGGTTCAGCATATGGTGAATCTGGGGGCTTTCGGGCTGAAAGATCTGACCTTTTACCGTGAAAAATCCGGCAAGAGTTACCTGCTGAAGTTTGTGGACTATGCTCCGCCTTTGGGGCCGTCATCGCCCAGGCCCCGATATCCCGCGCTCGCCACAGCGGAAGGTTATGAGCCGTTGAGCCATAACAACGCCTCGCGCTCCTGGTATGAGAACTGGCTGAGCTGCCTGAATCCGGATGCCCTGGCTGACCGCAAGCAACTGGAACACGTGCTTGCCGCGGCACTGGATGCGTTAGCCGGTGTCGGCATGGTGCAAACCGAAACCAACGAACGAGGCGTTAAACTCTGGGCCCTGAACCCGGAGATGCTGACTATCGCTACGGATATTCAGGCGGTGGAATGTGAAGGCTACCGCCCTGTGCACGTGCCGGCAGGTAAAGCTCGTGGCTGGCTTGGGCTGCCAATGATCAGTGCGGCCGGGCCGGAGCTGTTGTATGAAAACGTGGTGCCTGTGCGCAATACGCTATATCGGAACCTTTATCGCAACGGTGAAATTCACCGGGTGATTGCCCACGAGCACACCGGGTTGCTGGCGGCCAGTGAGCGTATTCGGGTGGAGAACAGCTTTATCAAGGGTGACAAACCCTGGGAATACAACCTGCTGTCTGCCACGCCTACGCTGGAAATGGGTATCGACATTGGTGATCTCTCCAGCGTGCTGCTGTGTTCGGTGCCGCCGGCCCAGGCGAATTATCTTCAGCGGGTTGGCCGGGGTGGCCGCCGCGACGGAAATTCTTTTGTGCTGACTGTGGCCAATGGCCGCCCCCATGATTTGGTGTTCTATGCCGATCCGGGCCGCATGCTGGACACTCCGGTTGAGCCCCCCGCAGTATTCCTGAAAGCCCGCCATGTACTGCGCCGCCAGTTACTGGCTTACACCATGGATTGCTGGACACGTTCAGCCAAGGGTGACAACCAGGTGCCGCATACCATGCAGCCGGTACTGGATGCGGTTGAAAAGGCGCAGGAGGATCGCTTTCCGTACACGCTGCTCAGATTTCTGAAGCACAACATGCAGAAAATCTGGGATGGCTTCAGCAGCCATGTGGCAACGGAGTTGAGTGGAGATGACCTCGAACTGCTCCGGCAGTATTTATTCGGTGGGCCACAGTTTGATGAGGATCGCCTGGAGCTGTACCTCGTTAGTCGGCTCAAGTTGGTGGCGGATGAGCGTAATCTCATGGCCACGACCATCAAGAATCTGGACAAGCAGCTGGAGAAGTTGCGCAAGCTGCCCCAAGACGAGCACACCCAGGCCGAGATTCTGGAATTGGAACGCGAAGCCGCCGGTTATCGGGGAATGCGCATTCGCTTGAACAAGCGGGAAACCCTGAATTTCTTTACCGACGAAGGCCTGCTACCAAATTACGCTTTTCCAGAGGAGGGTGCCACGTTGCATTCGGTGATCTTCCGCTCCGATAAAGCAGCCGCTGGCGATGGTGCTGAGCGCGAGTTTGTAAAGCGGGAGTACGAGTACCAGCGCCCGGCCCAGGCCGCGTTAACGGAGTTGGCACCGGAATCGGTGTTCTACGCCGGCAACCGCAAGGTAAAAGTGACCCGGGTAGAAACATCCAAAGGCCGCAACATTCAAGACTGGCGCTTTTGCCCTCGCTGCCATTATTCCGCGCCGGCTGATGACCCGACAGCGGGCTTCAGCGATAAAACCTGCCCTCGTTGCCACACAAACCAGTGGGGTGATGAAAGCGCCCGCACCAAGATGCTGAAGATGACCCAGGTCTATGCGTTCACCAACGCAAGGGATGCGATTCTGGATGACCGCTCTGATGACCGGGAGCCGGTGTTCTTCAACAAGCAGATGCTGATCGACTTCAAGCCCTCTGATGTGCCGATTACCTGGGTGCTGGACGACAAGGACAAGCCCTTTGGCTTTGAATTTATTCGTTCAGCGAACTTCCTGGAGGTGAACTTTGGCCGCCGCGAAGGGGAGGAGATGTACTTCGATGTGGCCGGTGAACATATCCAGCGGGCGGGCTTCCCGATCTGCCGCGAATGCGGATCGGTGCAGACCAAGGCTGCAGCCAAAGGCAAGAGAGAAGCGGAACATCTGAAATCCTGCAGCTATGCTCGTGGGCCCAAAAAGTTGCCTGGCGGCAAGGAAGATACCGGCCTGGAAAATTGTCTGTACCTGTACCGGCAGTTCTCATCCGAGGCCTTGCGAATTCTGTTGCCGAGGCTGTCCACCGGTGGCACTGAGGAACAAGTGAATTCGTTTGTGGCGGCCTTGCAGCTTGGCCTGAAGCGGCGGTTCGGGGGCAAGGTGGACCATCTGCGGGTGGCTTATCAGAGTGAGCCGATTGGCGAAACCGATGAGCGCCGGCACTTTATCGTTCTTTATGATTCTGTTCCGGGCGGCACAGGTTATCTGCACGAGTTGCTCAGCCGCGCCGAAAACATGCAGGAAGTCTTCCGCCAAGCCTACGACGTGATGGATGCCTGTGATTGTTACGACAACACCATGGATGGCTGTTATCGCTGCCTGCTGGAATACCGCAATGCCTACGGCATGGAAAGCACCAGCAAGGAGCTGGCGCTGGAAATGCTCAAGGATATCGTTGATGGCGATCACCAGTGGGTTCAGGACAAGCAAGGCCTGAGCGCGTTGGGTGGTAACCCCTGGATAGATTCTGAGCTGGAGGCCCGCTTTCCGGAGGCCCTGGCGCGATTCTCCGGCGAAGACTGCGTGGGTAGCCACAAGGTGCGGGTAGGTAAGGATATTATCCGAGGCAAAAGTGGTTACCGGCTGACGATTGGTGATCTCGCCTATGAAATCGAGCCCCAGGTAAATCTTGGCATGGCAGAGGGCGTTCAGTTCGCCAGCAAACCTGATTTCGTGCTCTGGCCAGTGCGCTCTGGTTTGCTGCCGGTCGCTATTTTCCTGGACGGCTATAAGTTCCACGGTGACAAAGCCAGTGAGGACCTGCTTAAACGCCAGGCATTAATGCGGGCCGGCTTCGTGGTCTGGACCCTGAACTGGTATGACGTCAACAAGGTGATGGGCGATAAGGCTATGGACGTGCCCCTGCCATTGAGCATGACTTCGCCGGAACAACATCACCAGGCGATCGCCGGGCTTGCCAAAGTGGCTGGGGTAAATAACACGGCACAACACCTGAACAAGTGCACCTTCGACTTGCTGATGCATTTCCTCACTGAGCAGGATGCCACGTTGCTTCGGCAACAGGCCCTGTTTTTCCTCCTGCGATGCCTTCCAGCCCGTTCGCTGGCGGACCCTGGCGTAAAAACAGCCGTTGTGGAGAGTCTGAATGGACTGCCAACAAGTTTCACTGACCTGACACCAGACCCCGCCGCTTTGGCGGGTTCGGTTGAGCTGACCGACGATAAAGCAGCCGCCGTGATTTCACTGAGCCTGTTGGCTGGCCCGGATCTACTCAAAAACTTTGACCTCAACAAAGCGCTGGTTTCCGCCAGTTACACCCTGAAAAAAGGCAGCGAAGACCAGGCCCGTTACCAGTGGCAGCGATTCTGGAGTGCCGTCAATTTCCTCCAGTTCCTCCCGGTATTCTACGCCTGGACCCCGGACTCCAAGAACAGCGGCATAGCCGCCGGCCTTGAGTGGGGTCAGACCCAGGCCCAGAATGACAAGCCTGAAAAGCAGGGGCAGACGCCTGCCTGGTTTGAGAATCTTGAGGATGAACTCCGCATAGAGCTGGAAGCTCACCAGATTAGTTGGCCAGAAGACGCGTTAGTGGCTGAGGCTGTGGTTGCCGGTGAGCTGGACGAGGTGGTAGGCGAGGCCGAGCTGATGTTTGCTGATGCAAAGATCGCTTTGCTGCTTGAGGACATTGAGGATCAGGTGGCGGCCAGACCTTACCTGGAAGCCGATGGATGGCGGCTCTGCGCTTCGGTTGAAGAGCTGGTTGATGCCGTGAATGAACTGGAATCGGGAGCCTGAGATGGCGAGTGTTGCGTTCTCTGACAAGTACTTTGAAAGCCTGCTGAAGCTGACACCCAACGAGCAAAGCCAGGCTAATAAAGCCGTCATGTTGTTCCAGCAGGACCGGAACCACCCCAGTCTGAACTATGAAAAACTACCGTCTTTCAGGGATGACAAGGTTCGCTCAATTCGAGCCAATCAAGACGTGCGGATTATTCTGGCCGCCGCCGAGAAAGAAGATTTGTACTTGATGCTGTATGTGAATCACCACGATACGGCTTACAAATGGGCGGAAAAGCGAAAGATCGAGATTAACCCCAATACCGGTAGCCTGCAGGTGTTCACGGTTGAGGAGAGTGCGCTGGAGCCGGCATCGGGAACCCAAGAGACGCCCGCTCAGCCCGGTTTGTTTGATGCGATACGAGACCGCCAACTGCTGCAGCTCGGTGTGCCTGAAGACGCTCTGGCGGTGGTGCGTAGCATGAACATTGAGGCAGATCTGGAAACGGCCCTGATTAACGAGCAGATACCCAAGGATGCTCATGATGGTCTGTTCATGTTGATGGCCGGAGCCAGTTTCGAGGAAGCTTGGAACGAAGTGGTTCCAGCAGCACCGGAATCGGTGGATACCGAAGACTTCACTACTGCACTGACACGCCCCGAATCTCGTGCCCTGTTCACGGTCGCGGAGAACGAGCAGGCTCTGCAGGAAGTGCTTAATCAGTCCATTGAAAAATGGCGCGTCTTCCTGCATCCGGCCCAGCGTCGCCTGGCAGAGGGTAAAAAGAATGGCCCGGTTCGGGTGCTGGGTGGGGCCGGTACGGGTAAGACGGTGGTTGCCATGCACCGGGCCAAGTGGTTGGCCAATCATCTTCATGAAGGTGATGGAAAACTTCTGTTCACGACCTTTACCAAAAACCTGGCTGCGGATATTCAGCAAAACCTGAACAAGATCTGCAGCCAGGAGTCGCTGGCAAAGATTGAGGTGCTGAACCTGGACGCATGGGTGATGAACTTCCTGAAAAAGCAGGGCTATGATTACGGATTGCTTCTGGATAGCCGTGAGGAGAGAAAGCTCTGGGAGCAGGCCTATTCGGAAAAACCTGCCAGTATTGATCTTGGAATGGCGTTCTTTCAGGAAGAGTGGGCGAGGGTGGTTCAGCCTCAGTCAGTCGGCAGTGTGGATGAGTACAAGAAGGCATCCCGTATTGGCCGCGGTACCCGCCTGAATCGTCAGCAGCGGGTTGAGATCTGGCCGGTCTTTGAGCGCTACCGCCATCTGCTTGCCAGCAACTATCTGAAAGAGACGGATGATGCCTATCGGGATGCCCGCGAATTGATTGAGAACAAGCCGGAGATGTGTCCTGACTTGGCCGCTGTGATTGTGGATGAGGCCCAGGACATGGGCAGTCAGGCCTTCATGTTGATCCGCGCACTGGTTCCAGCTGGTCCAAACGATTTGTTTATCGTAGGGGACGGCCATCAGAGAATCTACGGCAAGAACAAGGTGGTTCTCGGCCAGTGCGGTATTGATATTCGGGGCCGCAGTGCCCGCTTGAAGATTAATTATCGAACCACTGACGAAACCCGAAAGATGGCTGTAAGTATTCTGGAAGGTGTGGAAGTGGATGACCTGGACGGTGGGCAAGACACCCAGAAGTTCTACCACTCGCTGATGCATGGCCCTACACCCGAGGTACGCTTTTTTGAGTCCATGGACCAGCAGGCAGAAGCCATTCTGGCAGCAGTGAGAACGAATAACTTAGTACCGGAAGCCTGCTGCGTGATCGCCCGTACTCGCCGGGAGGTAACTGAACTGAAAGCCGCACTGGAAAGCCGGCAGCAGCTTTGCCACGTTCTGGAAGGACAGAGCGCGGCCACGCCGGATGATGCTCTGAACCTGGCCACCATGCACCGGGTAAAGGGCCTGGAATTTGATGGGGTGTTTCTGGCATCTGCTAATCAGGGGCTTGTGCCGCTGGACTTTGTGGTGAACTCCGCCGCCGATGCGGTTACCCGCCGGCAGCGAGAGAATGAAGAGCGTGCATTGGTCTATGTAAGCCTTACCCGCGCAAGGAAGTTAGCCTTTGTGTTTGGGTATGGGCGGATGAGTGAGTGGTTTTCAGGGTTTGCTGATTAACGTTTATGAAAGGGAGTTTTGACCGTGGAGCAGCAGAATCTGCAGGCCAAACCTGACCAGAATGATCAAATCCAGGAGCGATACACCGCCTGCCTCCTCGGCGGCGCAATAGGCGATGCCCTCGGTGCCGCCGTTGAGTTCATGTCCCGCGCTGAAATTCTGAGCCGCTTTGGCCCTGGCGGCATAACCGACTACGCCCCGGCCTACGGTGGCAAAGGCAAGATAACCGACGATACCCAAATGACCCTGTTCACCGCAGAAGGCCTGTTGCGGGGGCGAATGCGGGGAGTAAGTAAAGGCATTGCAGGCTTCGACCACACAGTTGCCAATGCCTATCTGCGCTGGTTGGCAACACAGGGCCACGAGTGTCGTGCGGTAACCGCAGAGAAAGACGGCTGGTTGTTTCAGCAGCGAGAGCTGCACAGCCAGCGTGCTCCCGGAATGACGTGCTTGAGTGCGCTGCGGGATTACCCGGGCGTTCCAGAGACCGCCGGTAACGATAGCAAGGGTTGTGGCGGGGTAATGCGGGTGGCTCCGGTAGGGCTTTACTGGCGGACCTTCAACGGTAACTCCGGCTTGGAAGGGGTATTTGAAGATGGGTGTATGTGCGCCGGCCTCACCCACGGCCATCCCAGCGGTTATCTGACCGGTGGCGTACTGGCCGTTTTGATCTTTGAGTTATTGAACGACAAAACTCTGCTGGATGCTCTGGGTGCCGCCAAGACATTACTGGTTGCAGCGCGCGGTCACGAGGAGACGTTGGCGGCTCTGGATAAGGCGGTTGAACTGAGCCAGTCCGGTATGCCGCACCATATCGCTATCCAGGAACTCGGCGAAGGCTGGGTCGCAGAGGAAGCACTGGCGATTTCTGTCTATTGCGCCCTGGTAGCTGAAAGTTTCGAGCAGGGCATTGTGCTGGCAGTGAATCATGATGGGGATTCAGACTCTACCGGAGCCATTACCGGAAACATTCTTGGCGCCATGCACGGCACCGGTGTGATTCCGCGGCGGTGGCTGGAGCCGTTGGAGCTTCGGGACGTGATTGAGGCCGTCGCGTCCGATTTGTGGACGTGCCAGGAGTGGCATTCCTGTATGGAGGACGATGGGCTTTGGGAGCGGTATCCGGGAAGTTAACGAGGCCAATATCTATCAATATTGTGAGGCTGTGGTGTCCTGCCACCCAACGATCAGCGATAATGTCAGGGTGATACCTTTCTTCGCTCCACTAAAGCATCAGGGCGCCACCTATAAGTGTGAGTCCCTCCCTGCAATAAATTCAGAGCCTTCTTATACATATATCGACCCCCATCGGCTAATGCGGATCTTTGGAGCTGAGTCTGCGACGCTCCATTTAGCTATCTGTAGTGGTGCACCGATTAAAGCGTCGCCAAAAGTGTATCGCAAAAAAAACGGCACTGCCGGCCAGCCCGCTGTATAAACAGAATTCATGAAGCGCATCGACCGTGATCAACTGCAGGAAAGCGTTATCGGTTGTCACCGGGAGGAAGGGCTGAACGTCAGCGTGCATGATGCTGTCCAGGAGAACATGGCTGAGAGTTCCGATGAAAGCTGAGAAAAATGCAACCGGCCATCTGATGACAACATCTCGCTCCGGATTTAGAGCGAGAACATAAAGCCCTATTTCGGAGAGATATTTACCGGAGAGTGCCGATACAACAGCAAGCAAACTTGCACCGACGTATGTGTGAGAAAAACCATGAAGTGTGCCTTCTCCTGTTATCAGAACAAGTAATGGCTGGATGTCCATGACGATTTGGGCCCAACCAAAAACCATCAAACTGAAACTTCCTTGCAAAAGGGCCTTTGCTGCTATTCCTGGCCCCATGTGGATTGGCGTGAAAGGCACGAATGCTCCCAGTTTTGGAATTGGTTTTTTGAAGAGGTGATTAGATTTAAGGCAGTCAGCTTCAATTCTCAGAATACTTGCAGACAAATATCCGGTGCCAGTCAGTGGTGGTCTGTGTGCCGATGCTCCAGCTTAGCTTTTGCCCAGGCTTCTAAGGACTCTGCTTTCCAGTAACCAATAATTCCGATGGCCAAGAGCGACAATACAAAGCTTCCATAGCCGATGAGGGCGGCTGCCATGTTCATACTGCCTCCAAATTTGCCCAGATTTGTTGTTGAATCATACCTGCCCGGAGATGTCTCTGGCGAGTGTTTCAACTTCGGAGGGATCATGGCCTGAGGCAATAACCCCTTGGGCTTAAGTAGCGGTTGCCGAGCGTCAGGTCACCGTTCTCAGTGGTCATAAGCCGATTCAGGGTAAGCGGGTTCACACCTGGGCCAATGTTCTGCAAAATGATCTGAAGCTGGGGGAGGGTGGCCTCCTCTGGTAAGCCTTGAGGTTTGATGCAGGCAACACGGAGCATGTCCCTAGATGAAAACAAAGCGACCAACGGAAAAAGAACTACTGGAAGGCCTCAATCCCCACACCGCCCATGCCGATGAGCTCGCCGAGATGTTGCTTCAGGAGCTTGCACCTCTGGAGCGCCTCAAAGGTTCTGTCAAACGCTATGAACGGCCAACCGATCCGGTTTGGGATGAATTCTTTGAGTCCGATGAAAGCGTAACAGACGATTTCATGGAGGATCGAGAGCAGCCCAAGAAGGGACGAACATAATGGCCCTCGCAGAGCGATAATAATGCCGATTCCATATATTACCGGCCTAACGGCACTTTGTACTCTCCACTCGGGGCGCTTGAAACCTTTCTGGCACAACTTGGGGCACCCGGTGTCTGGCCAGTTAAAACGTGGAGACGCCATGCGGAACTGGTTGAGGGCAGAGCCCTGGCGTAGCTGAACTATTTCAGCGCTTTCTCCTTGAGAATTCCGGGCTCTTATCAATGCTGGTGTTTTTTGATCGGCATTGCTAGCCTGTAACCATATGTTGTTGTTGGTAAAAGGCAATATGTCTATATGTGGTATTTATTGATGAACATGCGACTGATCCCGCACCGATTTTTTGCTGCCAATCCGCCCGGGGTGGATTGGGTACAAAGCGTGATGGGCAACCAGCTCTGGATTGATACTCTGGCAAAAACCGGTCAGGTGCCGTTGATGCCGGTTCACCAAGTGTTGGATAGAGTGACAAAGGTGCTGCGACATGAATAACGGCAAACTGCTGATCGTAGATCTCGAGGCCACCTGCTGGGATTCCCGGTTAAACCCGGAGGGCGAGCCACAAAGTGTCCACAATATGGAAATAATTGAGTTCGGTTGCGCCGTGGCCACACGGCAAGGGGAGTTGCTGGACAGTCGGTCGTTTCTTGTGCGCCCTGTTGAGACTCCGCTGCTCAGTGAATTCTGCACCGAACTGACAGGGATCAGCCAACCGATGGTGGATGACGCGCCCCTCTATTCAAATGCTATCGAGGCGATGGATGAGTGGCTTGGTGTCCCAGCGGAAGAGTTCATCTGGTGCAGTTGGGGCAACTACGATCGTCTGCATATCAAAGCTCAAGGTGCACGTATGGGCGCGGTGCCTGTCTTCATGGGGTATCCGCATCTGAACCTGAAGAGGATTTGGCGACGCACCACCGGACAAAAAAGAAAAAACGGCCTTGCCCACGCACTGGCCTATCACAACCTGACCTTTGAGGGGCACCACCACCGCGGTTTAGACGATGCGCGCAACATGGCCAGAGTACTACCCTATATGGATTGGTCGCTGGAAAGCGACCTATTGACTCCGCCCGAGTCGCTGCCGCTAAAAGGATATATTCAATCCAAGAAGGTCGTGACAATTGAAGAAATGGATCGAGCGATTCGGGATAAAGCCGGGAGTTAACACCTTGCCAATAGAGGTGGGAGTATGAAGCTGGTTTGCATATCCGACACCCACAGTCTGCACCGTCGTATTCCGGAGATTCCCGATGGCGACGTGCTTGTTCATGCGGGCGATAGTCTTGGTCAGGGCACACTGGAGAACATCGAAGAGCTCAATGACTGGCTCGGAACGCTGCCGCATCGTCATAAGATTGTGATTGCAGGCAACCATGACTGGGCCTTTCAGGAGACGCCAGATCTGGCCAGGCAGGCTTTGACCAACGCCATATACCTGGAAAACAGCGGCGTCGAGATTGAAGGCATACGATTTTGGGGATCCCCCTGGACGCCGACTTTCATGGATTGGGCGTTCATGCTGGAGCGTGGTGAGCCGCTGTACGAAAATTGGCAAGGCATTCCGGACAACACCGATGTTCTCATCACCCACGGCCCGCCTCACGGCATTGGAGATGAGGTCAACCTGGGGTTCAAATGCCAGAATGTCGGATGCGTTGATTTGCTTCACCGAATCCAGCAACTCTCACTCAAAGCGCACATCTTTGGCCATATCCACGAGGGCTACGGGGAATACTGGCGGGGAAGCACGAGACTGATCAATGCCAGCACCTGTACCGCTCGCTACGAACCCAAAAATGAGCCTGTCGTGGTAGAGATATGACAAGGTCGTCTTTGACCAAGGAGTTTGAATGACAGCGGAAGAACTGATTGAACATCTGAAATTACTGCCGCCGGAAACGCCTGTGCTGGTTGAGGGTTACGAAACGGGGTTCGACGATATTGTCGAGCTCACCTCAGAACAGGTTGTCCGGTACCGACGTGCTCAGGAGTGGGATGGTGAATACCAACCACTCGACAGGTTCTCCAGCCAAGAGACTGGAGCGATGCAAGCCGCGGTGATACGCGGCCGAAAAGGAAATCGAAGGTAAGACGATGACAGATCGTAAACGCTACAGCTTGAGTGATCTGGTGGCCCAGTGTGACCTGAGTGCCCCAATGCCAGAGGCCTTTCGAGAGTGGGATCAGATGGTGCCAGTTGGCCTGGAGCAGGAAATCACACAGCAAGCGGCGGATGTTATTCTCCAGGCGATACGGGTTTTTGAATCCCAGGAGCTTGCGTTCAAGTGGCTACAGTGCCCTGTTCCGGCGCTCGATGGTGAGAAACCTTTCGACCTGCTGGGTACTGATGAGGGCTGCTCCTTAGTAACTTCTGCGATCCAGAAAATTGCGTGGGGAGACTTCAGTTGATGCATGCTGTCGGCCAAAGCGAGTTTGAGCATTACGGCATTTGATAACCTTCTCGTCACAGAATAGCCAAACTGGATATCGAAAATCCACAGTCTCGAACAACTAAAAGCGGTTGGATAGCCTCGATTTTGTCACGGTTTTACCGCCTGCGTTTGTGTTCTGAATGAATGAGTTGCCCCGCGACGGCTTCTGAATCGCAAGAAAAAAACGACTGAGACGAGGTTTTCTATACCTCAGTGGAGGCTGAAATCAATGCGTTGACACAGGAGGCACTATTCGGGCTGATCAAAAATAAACTTGGATGCTTGGAAAGGGCGTTCTCATTATATGTTGTCAATGCCAGCTCAAAAT
>JAGPVT010000160.1 GCA_018066865.1 Marinobacter sp.
TATGTTACCACGGGTGCCGGAGTGCAGCTGCGTTTGCCGAAGTCTTGGGATTCTGTAAGAATGAGCGCAACTTGGAAAAAATCCGGCCGGTAAATATCTCACCGGCCTGCCGACTCTATTAAGAGGACTGTACCGTGATCGATTCAGACGGTTTCAGACCCAACGTCGGAATCATTCTGGCCAACCACCGGGGAGAAGTTCTCTGGGCAAGGCGAATAGGGCAGGACTCCTGGCAGTTTCCCCAAGGCGGTATCAATCATGAAGAATCGCCGGAAGATGCACTGTATCGGGAGCTTGGAGAGGAAGTTGGCCTGGGCGCCGATGATGTTGAAATCATCAGTTGTACCCGGGGCTGGCTGAGGTATCGCCTACCCAGAAGGATGGTACGGCACAACTCGCACCCCGTCTGCGTGGGGCAAAAACAGAAATGGTTCCTGTTGAGGATGTTATCACCCGATGCGCAAGTACGCGTTGACGGTACGGATTCACCGGAGTTCGATGGTTGGCAGTGGGTAAGCTACTGGTATCCGTTGGGTCAGGTGGTTTCCTTCAAGCGTGAAGTGTATCGACGTGCGCTGAGAGAACTTGCGCCAAGACTGTTCTATAACATGGAACAGTGGCACCGGAGCGAGCATAACCAGCGTTTAAAGGAACAGGCGAAATGACGGACTGACACCCCCATGCTGAGCATTCTGCGAAGTCTTGTACAAGAGGTAAACAGTGCCCGGGATCTTCATGAGGCGCTGGGTATAATTGTATCTCGTGTGCAGAAAGCCATGGGAACCGAAGTTTGTTCGGTTTATCTGCTGGATCCGGCCTCTAACCGCTACATTCTGATGGCAACCGAAGGCCTGTACCTGAAAGCCGTAGGCAAGGTGAGCCTTGCGCATTCCGAAGGGCTTGTCGGCCTTGTGGGTTCCCGGGAAGAGCCGATCAATCTTGAAGACGCGCCGTCCCACCCCCGTTATCGTTATTTTCCCGAAACCGGCGAAGAGCGTTTTCGCTCATTTCTTGGTGTTCCCATTATTCACCATCGCCGGGTGCTCGGCGTTCTCGTGGTTCAGCAGCGGGAAAGTTCCCGGTGTTTTGACGAAGGCGAAGAGGCATTTCTGGTTACGGTTTCCGCTCAGCTAGCGGGCGTTATTGCCCATAGTGAAGCGACCGGTGCCATCAGCGGCCTTTCTCTGACCGGAGAAGAGGCCCGTGATGTCAGCTTCAACGGTGTGCCTGGGGCGCCAGGTGTGGCAATAGGCCATGGCGTTGTGGTCTATCCGGCCGCCGACCTGGATGTGGTTCCTGATAGGCAGGCGGAGGACGTTGATCTCGAGCTGGAGTTATTCCGGTTGGCTGTGCAAGCGGTCTGTGAGGACATCGAGCAGGTTGCAAAGCGCCTGACTTCAACGCTTCGCCCGGAAGAGTTGGCACTGTTTGATGTGTATCTCCGCATGCTGAGCGATGAAGCCTTGCCCGGTGAGGTTAACAACCGAATCCGTGAGGGTGTCTGGGCTCAGGGTGCGCTCAAACAGGTGGTTCAACATTACGTTCGTCATTTCGAAATGATGGACGACCATTACCTCCGGGAAAGAGCGGTCGATATCCGTGACCTTGGTCGGCGCCTGCTTTCCTATTTGCAGGAAGGCGAGCAGAAGGATCTGAATTACCCTGCGCGTACGGTTCTGGTCAGTGAAGAGCTGACACCTGCCATGCTCGGAGAGGTGCCCCGGGGCCAGTTGGTCGGCCTGGTGTCGGTCAAGGGCTCCAGTAACTCCCACGTGGCCATTCTTGCCCGCGCGATGGGTGTGCCCACCGTTATGGGGCTGGTGGATATTCCGGTTAACCAGCTCGATGGCAAGGAGCTGATCGTTGATGGTTTTGAAGGGCAGATTTTTGCTTCGCCCTCAACGGATCTCCGGACATTTTTCCAGGAAATCTGCGATGAGGAAGAGGAAATCGACCGGGGGCTGGAAGCGCTTCGCGACCTGCCCTGTGAAACAACCGATGGTCATCGGGTTCCGCTTTTGGTCAATACCGGGCTGATGACCGATGTCGTTCGTTCTTTGTCCCATGGCGCCGAGGGCATAGGTCTGTACCGTACTGAAGTGCCTTTCATGATCAAGGATCGGTTCCCGTCGGAACAGGAGCAGCGGCAGTATTATCGCGAGCAGTTGGAAGCGTTTGCACCCAACCCGGTAACCATGCGTACCCTGGATATCGGCGGTGACAAATCGCTGACGTATTTCCCGATTGAAGAAGAGAACCCGTTCCTGGGCTGGCGGGGTATCCGGGTGACACTGGATCATCCTGAAATATTTCTGGTTCAGGTGCGGGCCATGCTCAAGGCGAGTGAGGGTCTCAACAACCTCCAGATCATGTTGCCGATGATCAGCAACATTTCTGAAGTTGAGGAGTCCCTGCACCTGATTTACCGGGTTTACCACGAGGTGAGGGAAGAAGGTTTTGACATCCACATGCCCAAGGTGGGCGTAATGGTAGAGATACCGGCGGCGGTTTACCAGATTCGCGAGCTGGCTGACCGTGTCGATTTTCTCTCGGTGGGTTCCAACGATCTGACCCAGTACCTGCTTGCGGTAGATCGCAACAACCCCCGCGTTGCCCAACTCTACCACTCATATCACCCGGCTGTTCTGCAGGCGCTGGTGCGAATTGCCCAGGATGCCCACGCCGTCGGTAAGCCGGTAGGTATCTGTGGCGAGCTGGCGGGGGATCCCGGTGGTGCACTGCTGTTGATGGCCATGGGCTACGATTCTCTCTCCATGAACGCGGCCAGTTTGCCAAAAGTGAAATCCGTGATTCGCAGTGTCAGCCGGGAGTGGGCGGTGACGTTATTGAAAGACGTGCTATTGCTGGATTCTCCCCACGTCATCAAGAGTTGTGTGGATCTTGCGTTGCGCAATGCCGGCTTTGGTCGCTATCTCCGGCCTGGTAAGTCCACTTCGGCGGCCTTGGCTGAACAGGCGGCTTCCTGAAAGCATGCTTGAAACTAGGGTGCGCGCTCTAAACCGGGTTGCTACCGTGTCAGACATGCAGTGTAGGAAGAACGCTTTAGCTATTTATCCGGAAAAGGAACGGCTATGAAAGCGCCAATCGATCTGAAACCTTCTCCACGCATTGGGCTCGCGCTCGGTGGCGGCGGTCCTTTGGGTGGTATATACGAAATTGGCGCACTTCGGGCGCTTGATGAAGCGCTGGATGGGCTGGACTTCAATAACCTCGACGTTTATGTAGGCGTTAACGCCGGTTCGTTTGTTGCAGCCAACCTGGCTAACCAGATGACCACAGCGCAGCTGTGCCGGATTTTTGTCCGGAACGAAGCCGAAGTTCACCCGTTTCACCCGGACGTGTTCTTCCGCCCGGCTTTCAAGGAAATAGGGAGCCGGATGTTGGCGATGCCAAGGTTGTTTTCTACCGCCTTGCGTCGTTTTATCAATAATCCCTACGACCAGAGCTTGCTCGAGGCTCTTACCCTGATGGCGCAGGCGATCCCAGCCGGACTTTTCGACAATGAAGGGCTGCATGAGTATCTCAAGCGGGCTTTTTCCATGCTGGGGCGATCAAACGATTTCCGGCAGCTGAAACACAGCCTCTACATTGTTGCCGCCGACGTTGAAAGCACTGAAGCCGTATGTTTCGGTGCTCCCGGATTTGACCATGTACCGATCTCCAGAGCCATTCAGGCGAGCACAGCGTCGCCGGGCTTGTATGTGCCTGTCGATATAGATGGTCGGTATTACGTGGACGGAACACTGCGCAAAGGCCTGCATGCTTCGGTAGCGTTTGAAGACGGCGCTGATCTGGTTTTCGCGGTAAATCCCCAGGTACCGATTGACGCCAGTGCTGCGGTGAGGGCCGGAACCATGGCGCCAGGGGAGTTGACCCGTTCAGGCATGCCGAATCTGCTATCACAGATGTTCCGTACCATGGTGTATTCCCGTATGAAGTCGGGAATCGCACACTACGCGACGGATTATCCGGATAAGGATATTTTGTTGTTTGAGCCCACCAGGGACGACGCCAAGCTGTTTTTCTCTAACGTGTTCAGCTTCCAGTCACGCAGAATGGTTTGCGAGCACGCTTATCAAATGACACGTCGGGATCTGCTGAACCGGGCAGACGAGCTGGAACCGAAGTTGGCGAAATACGGCATCAGGCTGCGTCGGGACAGGCTGGAAGATGAGCAGCGCACGATAAGCACCAGTCTTTACGGCGAAATGCTGCCATTGTATGTTGCCAAGAGCAGGCAGAAAAAGGCGACGGGGAAAGGCAAGCTGGCGGCCGGGCTGGAAAATGTCACCCAGTTGTTTTCAAAAGCAGAATAACTGACCGGACCAAGGGCATATAGCACCCCTGATCCGGCAGTTTCCGGATCCGCTCTGATCAGAGTATATAGCGGCTCAGATCCTCGTCTTCCGACAGCTCTCCAAGCTTTTCATTCACGTAGTCTGCAGTCACTTCAAACATCTCCGTTACGCCATCTCCGGCATCGAACGACAAGCTTTCGAGCAACCGCTCCAACACAGTATGGAGGCGTCTGGCACCGATGTTCTCGGTGGTCTCGTTCACCTTCCAGGCAATCTCGGCAATGCGGGCGATGGCTTCTTCGCTGAACGTCAGCTTAACGCCTTCGGTGGCCATCAGCGCTTCGTATTGCTGGACCAGTGAAGCATCAGGCTCTGTGAGAATGCGCTTGAAATCATCAGGGCTGAGAGCCTGAAGTTCCACGCGGATTGGCAGGCGTCCCTGAAGTTCCGGAATCAGATCCGATGGCTTGGACAGGTGGAACGCGCCGGAGGCAATGAACAGAATATGATCTGTGCGTACCGAGCCGTATTTGGTGCTCACAGTGCTGCCCTCAATCAGCGGCAAAAGATCCCGCTGAACCCCTTCCCGGGAAACATCGGAAGAGGTGTTTTCCGAGCGCTTGGCCACCTTGTCAATTTCGTCGAGAAACACAATGCCATTTTGTTCCACTGCAAGTATGGCTTTGTGTTTGATCGATTCTTCATTGACCAGCTTGGCGGCCTCTTCTTCCTTCACCCGTTTGAGGGCATCCGCCACCTTCATTTTCCGGGGCTTGGATTTGTCCGCAGCCATGTTGGAAAACATGCTCTGCAGTTGGTTGGTCATCTCCTCCATACCCGGAGGCGCCATGATCTCAACGCCGGCGGTCGAGTTGCGAATATCAATTTCGATTTCCTTGTCGTCGAGCTCACCTTCCCGCAGTTTTTTCCGGAACAGTTGGCGCGTGGAAGAATCCTCCGGGGTTTTCTGGCTGTCTTCGTTAAAACTGCGGGGCGGTGGAATCAGGGCGTCCAGAATGCGGTCTTCGGCAGCGTCCAGAGCTCTTTCTTCGTAACGCTTCATTTCCTGAACGCGCAGCATTTTAACCGCCATATCGGCCAGATCACGGATAATGGATTCCACGTCGCGCCCAACATAGCCCACCTCGGTAAATTTGGTGGCTTCCACTTTCAGGAAGGGTGCATCGGCCAGCTTGGCCAGGCGGCGGGCAATTTCGGTTTTACCCACGCCGGTAGGGCCAATCATCAAAATGTTCTTGGGCGTGACCTCATCGCGAAGGGTGTTGTCCAGTTGCATACGGCGCCAGCGGTTTCTGAGGGCAATCGCCACGGCCCGCTTGGCCTCTTGCTGACCCACGATGTGTTTGTTGAGCTCGTGAACAATCTCACGGGGAGTCATTGCAGACATGGTTACTCCGGATTGGTCGTTTTGGAGAGTGCTTCTTTGGAGATTACATCGCCGGAGAGCACTTCAATGGTGCGATTATGGTTTGTGTAAATACAGATGTCCGCCGCTATATCCAGACCTTTTTCCACAATCTCATGGGCGGAAAGCTCGGTATTTTCAAGCAGTGCACGGGCAGAGGCCTGCGCGAACGGACCGCCGGAACCAATAGCGATCAACCCTTGCTCGGGCTCGATCACGTCGCCATTACCGGTGATGATCAGGGAAGCCGTTTTATCCGCCACCGCCAGAAGCGCTTCCAGTCGCCGCAAGGCCCTGTCGGTGCGCCAGTCTTTGGCAAGCTCAACGGCTGCTCTCGTGAGGTTCCCGTTGTGTTTCTCAAGCTGGGCCTCAAATCGTTCAAACAGAGTGAAAGCATCCGCAGTGCCACCGGCAAAGCCCGCAATCACCTGGCCATTATAAAGACGGCGAACCTTGCGGGCGTTACCTTTCATCACGGTATTCCCCAGAGAAACCTGGCCGTCGCCACCCATGGCAACTTCGTCATCGCGTCTGACGGAAAGTATGGTAGTCATTAGGGCTCCAATTGCCTGATAAAAATCGGTATTGGCCAGTTATGGAGGCGGTAAAGGAGAATTCAAGAGGAAGCTTGCGTCAGGCGCGAATACAGCTTTGAGGCGTGTTTCAGACGAGGGTTCCTGAAACCGTGCGGAGCCATGGATGGCGGAGCCGAGCGTACAGGGAGGTATTCACAGCGTGTTTCAGGAACCCTCGTCTGAAACACGCTTACTCCTGAGGATGCAGGCCCGGCCTTATCCCTGCTTGGGAACCTTCCGTATAAGCGGCTGAATGTTAATAGACACCAGCTTGTCGATCGCCGAGCTCATCTGGCTGCGGGATGTGAATGGGCCAACATTCACGCGGTACCAAACAGAGCCGCCATCAAGCTCTATGCGCTGCACGCCGGCCCTGAGCCCCTGGAAGGCGATCTGCGCACGCTGGCGCTCGGCGTCTTCCTTGCTGCGAAACGAACCAGACTGCACCAGATAGTCGAAGTTCTGCTTGGTCGGGCCCGGGGTGTATTCCTTCACCTTCGGGGGAATAACCTCCGATTCCGGGAGCATCTCATAAAACCGGAAGCCGGGCTTTTTTTCGACCTGTTTAGTCGTTTTGGCCGCGGGAGGCTGCGCCGGTTTTTCGATTGCCGGTCGCGGTTGCGGCCCACCGCTGGTCGGCACGGAGTTCAGGTAAACAATAAATCCAATAAACCCGCCAACCGTCGCCAATGACAGAATCCATTTCAAAGACAAACCTCCACGTTGGGATCGAGCTGGCGCTGCCGGTTTGGTGCGCTTCTTCTGGGCGCGAACAGGCTTGGCCGATTTTCTCTTGGCGGTGGCTGAGGGTGAGCCTGACCGGTTTTTGCGAGCGTAGTCTCGGGACATTTTTGTTACTTACATCTCTTCCGGTGCGCTGACGCCCAGCAGATCAAGCCCGTTTGCAATTACCTGACGTACCGCGAGGTAGAGGCTAACACGGGCATCGCGCACTGCTGTGTCTTCAATCAACACTTTATGGGCGTTGTAATAAGTATGGAACTGTCCTGCCAGATCCCTCAGGTAGTGCGTGAGGTGATGAGGTTCTCGTTGGGCGGCGGAGTTGGCAACCAGTTCCGGGTATTTTGCCAGTTGGTTTGCCAGCTCTTTTTCTTCATCCAGAATGAGTAACGACAGGTCACCCACGCATTCGTTAAGCCCCCGCTCGACACCTTCTGTAGCCAGTTTCCGCAGCACGCTGCAGATACGGGCATGGGCATATTGGATGTAATAAACCGGGTTTTCATTGGTCTGGGAGCGGGCCAGGTCGATATCGAAGGTCAACTGGGAATCAACCCGCCTTGCCGCGAGGAAAAAGCGGGTAGCATCCCGGCCCACTTCGTCAATCAGGTCCCGTATGGTGACGTAACTGCCGGCGCGCTTGGAAATTTTTACTTCCTGCCCGGAGCGGGTGACCATGACCATCTGGTGCAGAACATAATCCGGCCAGCCTTGGGGAATACCCGCGTTCAATGCCTGCAGACCAGCACGAACGCGGGTGACTGTGGAATGATGGTCGGCGCCCTGTTCGTTGATGACGGTGGTAAAGCCGCGCTGCCATTTATCCATATGGTAGGCCACATCTGGCAGGAAGTAGGTGTAGCCACCGTCTTTCTTGCGCATGACCCGGTCTTTATCGTCGCCGAACTCTGTGGTTTTCAGCCACAGCGCGCCGCCGTCTTCGTAGGTATAGCCGTTGTCCTGGAGACGTTTTACAGCCGCTTCCACCTTGCCGTCCTGGTACAGGGACGATTCGAGGAAATACACATCAAACTGGACACCGAACGCTTTCAGGTCCAGATCCTGCTCCCGGCGCAGATAAGCCACGGCAAATTCCTGAATGGCTGACCTGTCTTCGGGATCCGCGCTGGCGGTTACTTCCCGGTCATCTGCGGTTACGGTATCGCCCGCCAGATAGGCCTTTGCAACATCGCTAATGTAGTCGCCGCGGTAACCGTCTTCCGGCCAGCTTTCGTCCTCGGGTGTCAGCCCTTTGACTCGTGCCTGTACCGAGAGTGCGAGATTGTTGATCTGGGCGCCAGCGTCGTTGTAGTAGAACTCGCGGGTAACTTCGTAGCCGTTGGCTTCCAGCAGTCGACAAAGGCAGTCGCCAATGGCTGCGCCCCGCCCATGGCCTACATGCAGCGGGCCGGTTGGGTTGGCGGAGACAAATTCCACCTGAACTTTTTCGCCTTTGCCGCTGTTATTGCGTCCGAACTGGCCTGCTTCATCCAGAACGCTATCAACAATCCCGAACGCACTGGCCGTGCTCATAAAAAAATTGATAAAACCGGGGCCCGCAATCTCCACTTTCTCCACAGCGCTGCTCTCGGGTAGTTTCCCGATCAGCATTTCGGCCAGCTTGCGTGGTGCACACCCCGCCGTTTTCGCGGCAACCAAGGCGATGTTGCAGGCATAATCCCCGTGGGATTTATCCTTGGTGTTGCCCACTTGCGGCGTGTAGGACTGGTTGGCAGGCAGCGTGCCTTCTGACTGAAGGGCGGCCAGGGCAGACTGGAGCAGGTCGGAAACGGTCTCTTTCATGCTGTGAGGTGACTCGGTTTGCTTGGAGAATTAATCAGGCAGGGCGCCCGTTGAAGACTGAAGGCCGGTATTATCGCGGAAAGTCCTGCCGCAAGCAAAAGGCTCGGTGCTGTTCAGCCGGTTTCCTGAGGGTCAACATCAATCATCCATTTGGCGCCTTTGGAAAATCTTTGCCCCTCAAGTGTCTGACAAATACCGGTCAGCAGTATGTTTAGCCGTTTCCGGTTATCGGTGTTCAGAACCAGCTGCGCGCGATGTCTGTCAGCCCGGCGCGCAATCAGCGCGGGGAGCGGGCCCCAGGTCTCGATGCCGGGCGCGTTAGCGAGTGGTTTTATGCTGTCCAGTATTTGCAGGCTCTGTTCCATTGTATCCGCTTCGGCCCGGAAGATTGCCATGGCACGAAAAGGCGGGAACTGGCCGGCCTCGCGCTCTTCAAGAAGTTGGTCAGCCATCTCCAGATAACGGCCGTGGCAGAGCGTTTTGAGAAGTGGGTGATCGCTGTGGCAGGTTTGTACGACCACTTTCCCTGATTTCGAACCTCGCCCGGCCCGACCGCTCACCTGAAGCAGCGTTTGAACCAGTTGTTCGGGGGCTCTGAAATCAACACTGAAGAGCCCGCCGTCGGCATTGATCACAATCACCAGGGTCACGTTCGGGAAGTCGTGGCCCTTGGCCAGCATCTGGGTTCCAACAAGGATGCAGGGTTTACCGCTATTGACCTGTTTCAGAATGCTCTGAATGCTGCCTTTGCGCTGGGTGCTGTCGCGATCGACACGCACGATGGGCGTATCCGGAAAGCTGGCGGCGAGAATATCTTCTGTTTGCTCTGTGCCTTGGCCAACCGGTTTGAAAGCGTCACTTTTGCACTTCGGGCAGGTTTCGGTCGCCGGTGCCTGGTAGTCACAGTGATGGCATCGCATCGCGCGGTCACGGCGATGGTAGGTCAGGCGAGTGTCGCAGCGCGGACACTCAACCATATGGCCGCAATCAAAACACATCATGACAGGTGCAAAACCACGACGGTTTACGAAGACCAATGCCTGGTTGCCACTGTCCAGAGTCTGCCGGAGCGCCTGCAGGACAGGGCGAGATAGCCCTCCTTCGAGTGGCCGGCTGCGTATATCCAGCAGGTTGATTGAGGGTGCCAGCGCCTTACCTGCGCGCTCCTCAAGCCGAATGAGCTGATACTTGCCGCCAAGAGCGTTGTGGTACGACTCCAGCGAGGGCGTAGCTGAGCCCAGAATAACCGGGCAGTGGTTCAGGTGGGCGCGATAAACTGCGACGTCACGGCCCGAATAACGAAAACCCTCGCCCTGTTTGTAAGAGCTGTCGTGCTCTTCGTCTACGATCAGTGTTTTCAATGAGGTAAATGGCAGAAGCACGGCTGAGCGTGTTCCAATTAGAATGACCGGCTCGCCGTTGCGGATTTTCAGCCAGGCGCTCAGGCGCTCACTGTCGTTGAGGGCAGAGTGCCATACCAGTATGCGCTCGCCAAAATAGCGCTGAAACCGTGCGACGGTTTGCGGTGTCAGGTTTATTTCCGGAACCAGCACCAGTGCCTGATCTTTGGCGGTCAGGTTCTGCTTTAGATAGTGCAGATAGATTTCTGTCTTGCCGCTCCCCGTAATGCCATATAGAAGGGATGCGTTGAAACCGTCCCCCGGCAGTGGTAGCTGAGAAGCAGCTTCGCGTTGCGCGTCTGATAACTTCGGGGCGGCTATGGTTTCGGTGTGCTGGCCTTCGGAGATGTCTTTCGCGGGTGTTGCAGCCCGGATCAGGTCCTTGTCACGTAGTGCCTTCAGCTGCGGGCGGGAGAATCCGGCCTTTATGATGTCGCTGGTTTTGGTGCCCTGTTTGTGTTGTGCGATCCAGTCCAGCAGGATTTTTTGCTTGTGCGCGTTTGCTGGTAGTGCGGCGCTGCTGCCGCAGGCTTGCCACCAGTCCTCGGTCTTCTCCATGGCGGGTCGGCCCTTTCGCAACGCGGGTGGCAACGCTGTGAACAGACATTCTCCCAGTGGGTGCTGGTAGTAGTCGCTGGCCCAGCTCAAAAGCTGAAATGTTTCGTCCGGAAGTGCGGGCCATTCTTCCAATGCATTGTGGAGAGGCTTGAGAGTGATACCTTCCGGTGGCTCAATGTTGGTTTCCACGACCAGGCCAATCGCCTGTTGACGCCCGAAAGGAATTTTCACGCGCTGGCCGGGAGTTACGGCGAGCCCCTCAGGCACGATATAGTCAAAAAGCCTTCTGAGCGGCCGGTTCAGTGCAATGCGAGCTGTGGATGGCACTGAGTGCTCCCTGATGGTAAGGCTTGCCTGCCGGGATAATTGCAAGTAAGATTCGCGGTCTGTTT
>JAGPVT010000163.1 GCA_018066865.1 Marinobacter sp.
GGGAAGCCTTTCCAAAAACCGCTACGAGCACATCCATGTGCGCTTGTCTCCGGCCGTCCTTGGCCTACGACATTTTTGGAAAGGCTTCCCCACTTCCGCCTGCAAAATTCGCAATTCGCCCTCCAACAAAAACTCGATAATTAACTAATCAATGAGGTGAGAAAACTCCCGCTCAAGAAGAACCTGATCGCCAAGGTTCAACTCAACCAAACGCTTCAGATGGGTGGCGCTTTCCAGATCGATGTACTGGCACTTAAAACCAAGTCTATGCGGCTCTACATGTTTTAACTCGACAGCCATAACTATCCCGGCCTGTTGTCCATCAAGGTGAACGATCACCTCACAGGGCTGACTCAAGGGTATGTCCCAACCCTCTGGCCGCTTGACCAGAACACCTTTCAGGGAAATATCCAGTACCTCCGTTGTCCACACGCTCTCAAGGGCATGCAGTTCACAAGGGGCGTCAAAGCTGATGCGGTGAAACTTCCGTTTTTCGGACGTTTTGGTGGGCAAGGGGCTGCTCCTTTATTGTCGATATCATCTGATACGACTATAGACCGGGTGGGGTTGCCGATCCAGAGGAGTTCTACTTCAGGGGGGGGCACTAAGAGAAGACGTGCTGAGAACATAGATGCGGGGGTTGAGTCACCGATTCCAAAAATGTCGGCGGCCATGGACGGCCGGAGACAAGCCACAGGGATGTGCTTGTAGCGGTTTTTGGAATCGGTGACTCAACCCCCGCTTCCCGGCGCTAACAGGCCAGAAAGCAAGGACAACAATCAGCGGTGGTACTCAGGACTCAATTCAACAACCGCCTCGATGAACGCCCTGGCGTGCTCGGGATCTACATCCGGCGTAATGCCGTGGCCGAGGTTGAATATGTGACCAGGGCCGGAGCCGTAGCGACGCAGGATATCGCCTACTTCCTCACGAATACGCTTTTTAGGCGCATAGAGCATGGTGGGATCCATATTGCCCTGCAGAGCCACACGATCGCCCACGCGAGTACGAGCGTCGCCGATGTCCGTGGTCCAATCCAGACCAACGGCATCAGCCCCTGAATCTGCAATGGATTCAAGCCACTGGCCACCGTTTTTGGTGAACAGAATCACCGGAATATAGCGCCCGTCATTTTCGCGAATCAGGTTATCAACGATCTTCTTCATGTAGCGCAGAGAAAACTCCTCGTACGCCCAGCTGCTCAGCACGCCGCCCCAGGTATCGAAAATCTGAACCGCCTGGGCACCGGCTTTGATCTGGCCGTTGAGGTAATCGATGACCGCATCCGCGAGGTGATCCAGCAGTTGGTGCATGACCTCTGGCTGGCTGTACATGAGTTTTTTGGCTTCGCGGAAGTCCTTGGAGGAGCCGCCTTCAACCATATAGGTTGCCAGCGTCCAGGGGCTGCCGGAGAAGCCAATCAGGGGAACACGACCATTGAGCGCGCCCCGGATGGTGGAAACGGCGTTCATCACGTAATCGAGATCGACTTCTGCCTTGATGTTGGGCAGCGCGTCAACATCCGCCTTGGAGCGAATGGTGTGTTTGAACTTGGGGCCTTCGCCGGTTTCAAAATACAACCCGAGACCCAGGGCATCCGGAATGGTGAGGATATCCGAGAACAGAATCGCGGCATCCAGCGGAAAACGCTCAAGCGGCTGGAGGGTTACCTCACACGCCAGAGGCGTGTTTTTGCACAAGCTGAGGAAGTCACCTGCTTTCTCCCGGCTAGCGCGATACTCGGGCAGATAACGGCCGGCCTGGCGCATCATCCATACCGGGGTACGATCAACAGGCTGGCGCATCAGGGCGCGCAGGAAGCGGTCATTCTTCAACTCGGTCATAAGGATTCCAACGTTGTCTCTTTCAAATGGTCTAAACGGAACGGGAGCAATGATACCCCGTTTGCCATAATAAAAAAGGCCGGCATACCCTTAGTAAGCCGGCCTTCTGATCCGGGTCAAAGGGTTTGTCAGATATCCAGATAATCCATAATGCCCTCGGCAGCCTGGCGGCCTTCCCAGATGGCGGTTACTACGAGATCCGAGCCCCGAACCATATCGCCACCCGCAAAGATCTTCGGGTTGCTGGTCTGGAAGCCGTATTCCGCGTTTTCCGGTGCAGTTACCCGGCCAGAATCGTCGGTGTTGATCGAAAGCTCGTCAAACCAGTCGGCCGGGCTCGGGCGGAAACCAAAGGCAACCAACACGGCATCGGCGGGTATGACTTCCTCGCTGCCAGGCACCACCTCTGGCCGGCGACGCCCGTTTTCATCTGGCTCACCAAGCTGAGTTGACACCACTTTCACACCTTCAACCTGATCCTCACCGATGATGGCTATGGGCTGCCGGTTGAACAGGAATGTCACGCCCTCTTCCTTGGCATTCGACACCTCGCGGCGCGAGCCCGGCATGTTGGCCTGGTCACGGCGATAGGCGCAACTCACACTTTCTGCCTGCTGGCGAATGGAGGTGCGATTGCAATCCATGGCGGTATCACCGCCACCCAGCACTACGACGCGCTTGCCTTTCATATCAATGAAATCCGCTGCATCTTTCTCAAAGCCAAGACGTCGGTTCACGTTGGACACCAGGAACGGCAGTGCATCGTAAACCCCCGGCAGATCTTCACCCGGGAAACCGCCCCTCATGTAGGTATAGGTTCCCATGCCCATGAACACGGCATCGTACTCTTCGAGAATATCCTCTAACAGGACGTCTTTACCCACCTCGGTGGACAAACGGAATTCAACGCCCATTTCCTCGAACACCTGGCGCCGCCGGGCCATCACAGATTTTTCCAGCTTGAATTCCGGAATGCCGAACGTGAGCAGACCGCCGATCTCCGGATAGATATCAAACACCACCGGCTTAACGCCGTTGCGAACCAATACATCGGCACAGCCCAAGCCCGCAGGGCCGGCGCCGATAACCGCCACTTTTTTATCCGTCCATTTTACCGCTGACATGTCCGGCTTCCAGCCGAGGGCGAAGGCCGTATCCGTAATGTATTTCTCAACCGAGCCAATGGTAACCGCGCCGAAGCCGTCGTTCAGCGTACAGGCACCCTCACACAAGCGGTCCTGTGGGCAAACCCGGCCACACACTTCAGGCAGCGAGTTGGTCTGGTGACACAACTCTACGGCTTTCATGATGTTGCCTTCAGAAACCAGCTTCAGCCAGTTGGGGATATAGTTATGTACCGGACACTTCCATTCACAATAGGGGTTACCGCACTCCAGGCAGCGATGCGACTGGGACGCTGCGCTATCCGCGGTATACGGCTGATAGATCTCACCAAACTCTTTTTTACGCTTTTTCGCGGGGACTTTCTTTGGGTCTACCCGCCCTACTTCCACAAACTGGAAATCGTTACCAAGTCGTTCTTTCATGTTGACACTCTCATCAGCTCAATATCGACACGGGCTGCTCCTTTCGGCAACCCTGAACCCTCACAAGTAACCAGACTCAACGCCCTGAGCTTATTCAGGGCGCGCACGGGTACTTGCCAACAGGCTGCGCAAATTCGCAGCTTTGGGTTTCACCAACCAGAAGCGGCTGATGTAATCGTCGAAATCTTCAAGAATATGCTCAGCCCAGGCACTGCCGGTTTCCGAGATATGCTCTCGAATCACGCTACGCAGAAGGTTGCGATAAGCCTCCATTTCTTCACGGGAAATACGCTGGATTTCCACCAATTCGTGGTTGTATTTATCAACAAACGTATTGTCCATATCCAGCACATAGGCGAACCCTCCGGTCATACCGGCCCCAAAGTTGGGACCAGTAGAACCCAGCACAGTCACCAGCCCGCCTGTCATGTACTCACAACAGTGATCGCCAGCGCCTTCAACAACCGAATGGGCGCCGGAGTTGCGAACAGCGAAGCGCTCGCCGGCCGTGCCGGCCGCAAACAACTTGCCGCCGGTGGCTCCGTAAAGGCAGGTGTTGCCGATAATCGCGGTTTCCTGGGTTTTGAAGGCACTGCCACGGGGCGGCCTGACTACCAGCTTGCCACCAGTCATGCCCTTGCCGACATAGTCGTTGGCATCGCCTTCGAGAATAAGGTTCAGCCCACCGACGTTCCAGACACCAAAACTCTGGCCGGCAGTGCCTACCAGGCCCAGCGTGATTGGTGCATCGGCCATGCCCTGGTTTCCATGCTTCGCGGCAATTTCACCAGAGAGACGGGCACCGATTGAGCGATCACAGTTGGTCACCCTGTAATTCCACGCACCTCCGGTCTTGCCCTCAATCGCAGGCGCAATTGCCTTGAGCATTTCTTCCGCCAGCAAACCTTTATCGAACGGCAGATTGCGCTCAACCTGACAGGTCTGAGGCTTGTCAGCCGGAATATGATCGTTAGACAACAGCCGCGTCAGATCCAGTTTTTTCTGGCGCTCCGTGTCACCCGGCAGGCGAACGAGAAGGTCGACACGCCCGACGAGCTCTTCCAGGCTGCGGACCCCCAACTTGGCCATCCATTCCCGGGTTTCTTCCGCCACAAAACGGAAGAAGTTCATGGCCATTTCCACCGTGCCTTTAAAGTGCTCTTCACGGAGGTGCTCGTTCTGGGTTGCGATACCGGTTGCGCAGTTGTTCAGATGGCAAATACGCAGGTACTTACAGCCCAGCGCTACCATGGGGGTGGTGCCAAAACCAAAACTCTCGGCACCAAGAATAGCGGCTTTCACTACATCCAGACCGGTTTTGATGCCGCCATCCGTTTGCAGGCGGATCTTTCCACGCAAGTCATTTGCGCGCAACGCCTGCTGTGTTTCGGTCAATCCGAGCTCCCAGGGCGAGCCTGCGTAGCGAATGGATGCCAGCGGGCTTGCCGCTGTGCCGCCATCGTAGCCGGAGACGGTAATCAGATCGGCATAAGCCTTTGCGACACCCGCCGCAATCGTGCCGACACCGGGCTCAGAGACCAACTTTACCGAAACCAGCGCTTGCGGGTTAACCTGTTTGAGATCAAAGATCAGCTGCGCCAGATCTTCAATCGAGTAGATATCGTGGTGCGGCGGCGGCGAAATCAGAGTGACACCCGGCACCGAGTAACGCAGGCGAGCGATCAGCTCATTTACCTTGCCACCGGGTAGCTGGCCACCCTCACCTGGTTTGGCACCCTGGGCAACCTTGATCTGCATGACATCGGCACTGCGCAGGTACTCAGCGGTTACACCAAAGCGGCCCGAGGCGATCTGTTTGATTTTGGATCGTTTTTCGGTTCCATGACGGGCCGGGTCTTCACCACCCTCGCCGGAGTTGGAGCGGCCACCAAGCGTGTTCATCGCTACGGCCAGCGCCTCATGAGCCTCCGGCGACAGAGCGCCAAGAGACATGGCCGCCGAATCGAAGCGGGTAAAGATCTGCTCGACTGGCTCAACCTCGGAAATCCCTATGGCTTCTATACCTTCACGGAAACCAAACAAATCCCTGAGCGTGGCCACCGGGCGTTCGTTGACCAGTGCCGCGTATTCCTTGTAATGGCCATAATCACCCGAGGTCACTGCCTCTTGCAGCTTGCCAACCACATCCGGATTAAAGGCATGGTATTCCTGGCCATGGATATATTTCAGCAAGCCGCCCGGGGTAATCGGCTTGCGTGGTTTCCAGGCAGTGGCCGCCAGTTGTTCCTGATCCTGCTGGAAATCGAAAAAGCCTGCACCCTGTATGCGACAAGGCACACCCTTGAAGCACAGGTTCGCAACATCATCGGCAAGGCCAATGGCCTCGAAAAGCTGAGCGCCACGATAAGAGGCGATAGTCGCGATGCCCATTTTGGACAGAATTTTCAGCAGCCCCTTATTGATCCCCTTGCGATAGTTATTCTTCGCTTCGATAGGGTCTATCAGCAATTCGCCCGTCCGAATCAGATCATTCAACACCTGATAGGCCAGATAAGGGTAGACCGCCGTCGCGCCAAAGCCAAACAGCACTGCAAAATGGTGAGGATCCCTGGCCCAGCCTGTCTCCACGATAATGTTGGAATCGCAACGTAAACCTTTTGCCACCAAATGATGGTGAACGGCTCCGGTCGCCATCAGCGAGCTCACAGGTAGCTCACCCTGTTTCAAGTCCTTGTCTGAGAGGATCAGCAGTACTTTACCGTTGCGAACGGCTTGCTCGGCCTCATCACAAACCCGACGAACGGCTTGCTCAAGCCCCTGCTCCGGAAGGTAGCTCATGGAAATTCGCGCTGCAGAAAACCCTGGACGTTCATTGTTGGAAATCCGGAGGAATTTTGCTGGCGACAGAACCGGTGTGGTCAAGATGATCCTGTCGGCGTGCTCTGCGGTTTCCTCGAAGACGTTACGCTCCGCTCCCAGGCAGGTTTCCAGCGACATCACAATCGCTTCCCGCAGCGGGTCGATCGGTGGATTGGTTACCTGAGCAAACTTCTGACGGAAATAGTCCGCCACATGTCGCACCTTGCTGGACAGCACAGCCATGGGCGTGTCGTCGCCCATTGAGCCTACAGCCTCCTGGGCATTTTCCGCGAGGGGGCGCAGGATCTGGTCACGCTCCTCGTAGGACACCATGAACATCTTCTGGTGCACCAGCAGCTCATCCGCATCCATCAGCCGGAATTCGGGCGTATCCTGATTCAGCGTTGTTTCCACTCGCAACGCATTTTCACGCAGCCAACGTTTGTAGGGCTTTGCTGTCTTGAGACGCTGATCGATGTCCCGGGTGTGCAACACCTCTCCGGTTTCAGTATCAATAGCCAGCATTTGCCCCGGCCCGACACGGCCCTTTGCGACCACGTCCGCCGGCTGATAGCTGTAGGTGCCTATCTCGGACGCCAAAGTAATGAAATCATCCTTGGTAACCACCCAGCGCGCCGGCCGCAAGCCGTTGCGGTCCAGCATGCAGACCGCGTAACGGCCATCCGACATAACCAGGCCTGCGGGACCATCCCAGGGTTCCATGTGCATGGAATTGTATTCGTAGAATGCTCGAAGCTCGGGATCCATGGTGTCGACATTCTGCCAAGCCGGCGGAATCATCATCCGCGCAGCGCGGAACAGATCCACGCCGCCGGCCAACAGGATTTCCAGCATGTTATCCATGCTTGAAGAGTCAGAGCCTGCCAGGTTAACGAGGGGCTGCAAGGTTTGCAGGTCAGGCAGATCCGGAGCGTTGAATTTCGCCGCCCGGGCAATGGCCCAGTTACGGTTGCCATCAATGGTGTTGATTTCGCCATTATGCGCCAGATAGCGGAACGGTTGGGCCAAAGGCCAGAGGGGCATGGTATTGGTGGAAAAGCGCTGGTGGAAAACGCAAATGGCAGTGGCGAAATCAGGATCGCCCAGATCTTTGTAGAAGTTCGCCAGATCCGCCGGCATCATCAGGCCCTTGTAGGCCAGCGTGCGGTGGGAAAGACTGCAGATATAGAACTCGGGATCATCTGCCATATCCCGCTCTGCATGGCGGCGACCGACAAACAGACTGATGGCAAATTCCTGTTCCGACTTGGCCGCCGGTGTTACAAACACCTGTTCAATGCGGGGCATGCAGTCCAGCGCCATTGGGCCCAGGCAGCTGTCATCTACCGGCACTTCTCGCCAGCCCATGACTTCCAGCCCTTGTTCAACCAGTCGTTTTTCGAGTGCGGCGCGCCCATTGGCGGCCTTTTCTGGCTCCGGGCTCAGGAACACCTGGCCCACCGCTAATAGCCCATCGGGTGCTTTTCCAAATGCTGTTTCGGCAGCTTTTTTAAGGAACGCTTCGGGGCTTTGAATAAGCAGACCGCAACCATCTCCGGTTTTTCCATCTGCGGCGATACCACCCCGGTGAGTCATGCAGGTGAGCGACTCAATGGCCGTCTGCAACAGCTTGTGAGAGACCTCGCCTTTCATGTGGGCAATCAGTCCAAATCCGCAGTTATCTTTGAATTCGTCGGGATGATACATACCTGACTTCATAAGCGCTCTCTCGCATGCAAATGCTTTTTAATCAGCGACTTATGCACCAATATAGTG